>JBIIGJ010000028.1:0-32077 GCA_044236455.1 Pirellulales bacterium | reverse complement strand
GCTCTGTGGCACGCGGCGGCCGCCGATCGTGCCGAAATAGGGGAGCATATTTTCCCGGGTGGGCTGCACGGCCGACACGCTGCACTGCTCCGCCTCGGCGACGGCGACGAGCTGCTGGCCGCAGCGATGGAGCGTGTCGCTCACGTAGAGGTGGTCGCCCACGAAGTGCAGGAACGGCTCGCCATCGATGAATTGGCGGGCCGTGCTGATGGCGTGGCCGTAGCCGAGCGGCTCCGGCTGGGGGATCAGTTCGAGCCGCGATGGCGACGAACCGGCGGCCGCGCGGAAGGCCGTCTCGTCGCCGGGCCGCACGACGATGCCCACCTCGTGGGCCCCGGCGGCGACGGCCTCCTCGACGATGATTTCGAGGGCGGTTTTGGCCGCGCCGTCGCGGTCGACGAGCCGCTGGAGCGGCAGGCTCTGCTGCTCCCGGCCGGCGGCGGTGATGAGGGCGCGTTTGACGTGCACGGCGATTCCCCTGCGGGCAGACTACCGACCCTCAACTATTGCACCCGTTTGGGTGGCTGGCCAATGCCTACGACCGGCATAATTGCCACGGCCTTCGCCCAAACGGCGGCGTGCGAAAAAACCAGGCAGTTTGCCCGATAGTTTCCACAAGAGGGCTGGCGAGCGGTCCCCAAGGAGGCTTCCCCTGCATGGCCAATCGATTCATCGCAGTAACTTTTTACACTGAAGGTCCGCCGTGTGATGCCGGCACGCCGCTTGCCGACGCGGAGCGGCACTTTCGTGCGGCCGTCGAACCACATGTCGACGAGGTGCGCAGCTTCTGCCCGCGGTCGATGTTGGCTCTGTGGCCGGATGCCGAAAGGTATTGCCGAGATTACTCCGAGTGGATCGATCACCATCCATTGCGGCACGAATTGAGGCACTACAATCGCGGATGGGCGAAGGTCGGATTTCTGTCATGGAAGCCGTTTCTGCTGCACGCGCTGCTTCATGACGAGACCATTCTTCCGGGCGATGTGATCTTCTACCACGACGTCAATTTCCAGAAGTACCCGGCATACTCCCGAACACCTGCGGAGTGGCGGGATGTATCGCTCCGCATCCTGGATGAACTTGGGTGCGACGTCTTCTCGCCTGCAGGTCTTCGGCTGGAGTCGGATGCCAAGGCGTTTCTCGTCCGCCGCTATCTCCGCGAGTCTGCGGGATTCGACCGCGGTGTGCGAGCGGGCCTGATCCTTTTCCGGAAATCACGCCAGTCGCTCGAATTTGTCGACGAATGGAAGACGATGTGTGACGACTTGGACAACATCTCGCCACTGCCAAACCCGAAGCCCTACGCGGCAGCACTCTGGCATTCGCAGGAACAGTCTACCCTGGGAGTGCTCGCCTTGAAGTGGAAGCAGGAGGGGCGACTTCCAGCGGGGTGGCCGCTGTACGCCGCCGGTGACTTGAGTTTTGACTCCACGATTTTCAACAGAAAGCTGACGCCGCCCAAGGCCTACCAACGATGGCTCTATCGTGGTTACCTTGCACTGCCCTATTCGCTGCAGAGCGGCCTGCTCTCAGCGGCCAGGGGCGTCGCGAAGATGAAAAGCCGCTTCCGCGGCACCCGATAGGGAGCGCAGAGCGAGGAAAGAATAGTGCCGACGACGACGGACGCATGGCTCCAGAAGGCAACTAGGACCTCAGAGCATGATCGCGCATAATGGCTGTACCACGATATCGAGGTCGGGCGAACATCGCTTGGTAAGGAAATCTCGGCCCGCCAACGCCCTCAAGTGATTGTGAGTCGAAGATTACCCAGTTGGCGACCATGCAATGACGGCAATTTCCCTCCTTCGCGCGCCGGCGCATGCCCGAAGCGGCGATGACGCTTTCTCGCAGCGTTTCGCCGATGCACTTTCGCACCATTTCCCGACGGTGACGCTCCGAGACATCTGGCCGGATTGGCACCACCGGTGGCTTCATGCCCTCCCGATGAGACTCCTGCCATTTCGGCACGCACTTTATTCACGGACGCTTCTCCGTCGTGCTTGCGGCACGACGGTTCGCAATCTCACCCCCGGTAGCACTGTATGCGTCCGTGGCGAGTTGTTGCCGGGGGATAGGACGGCTGCCTTTGAACGCGAGATCGCCCGCAGGCACCGCTACATCTACAACCTCATCGATAACTGGTTTGCGATTCCCCACCTTGTAACCAACGCCCGCGTGAGGTGCGAAATCGCGAACGCCGTGATCGTTCCCACGGAGCGGCTTCGAGACGTCTGCGCGGACGTGTTTCCCAAGCAGCGGGTAATCTGCATCGAGGAACCCGTCGATGCAGATCGATTCAACACAGCCGCGGGGTCAAAAGCGGACGTTCCCACACTTGTCTGGGCTGGGCATCTATACAGTCATAGCGAGCTCGAGGCAATCCGCGACATCCTCGCGGAGGTCCACAGTTCAGTACCCTTCAAGCTTTACGTATTGTCCGGCTACCGGAAACCACGAGTGCGACTGGATATACCCTGGGAATGGATTCCCTTTTCGCCCGCGAATGAGCAGCGAATCATCCCGCAAGCATGGGCTGGTTTTTGCTTTTTGCAGGACGATGATTACTCGTTATGCAAGGGCTGCTACAAGATGAAGACGTACATGACTGCCGGGACCGTGCCGGTCGTCACGAACGCCGGACACGCGCACCAAGTGCTGACCGCTGCGGGTACGGGAATGCTCGTGAATGGCAACGCGCGTGCGGCCTGGAAGGCGGCATTGCTAGCCAGCCTCACATCACGTGATGAGGCCATTCGCGGCGGTGAAGCAGCCCGCCGGTATGCGCAAACCCACTTCGATTTCCAAACGATTGCTGCATCCTGGGCAGACGCCATTCATCAGACCCAGTGAACCGACAGACGCGTTCACTTGAAGAAACGCTCGCAATCAGGGATTTCAGCCACAGCCAAGGGCCACGCTGTGACAATCCGCCCGATCACAGCGAGGCCCCGAGTTGGCGCACGAGCTTTCGTTTTGAGAACCGCCCGTCATCGCTTGTAACGACCCATTCGCGGAGTGGCATGTGCCAGAACCGGTGGTAAATGATGACGCCCCTGACATTGAGCAGCGATGGCAGGTAGCTGAAGGCGGAATGGCTCATGATGACCACGTTGGCGGTCGCCATTCGTTGAATCGCCTCGATGGGATCTGTATTGATGTATTTCACGAGATTGGGCACCGCATCAAACTGAGCGATCATGCGGGCTTCCGCTTCAGAATCGAGGCCGTTCAACTTGGGGTCGTGGATGGACTCGCCGCCCAGGCCTTGCGGCTGGGATTTCGTCGGCAACTCCGTGTAGAGCTCATACTGCCGATCCAGTTTCAATTCATCCAGGATTCCTTCCAGACGTCGGATGACATTGAGGTAGTATTCGATGCCCAGCAACCGCTGGGATTCCCTGAAGAGCAGGTCGCCTCGCCTGACGTGCACGGCGATCCGCATCGGCCGCGATGGCTGAAACGGAAATGGGCTTATCCGCTTGAGTGATTCATAGCAGTCGGGATACGTATCCGTGATCCGGAACGGAGACACGATGCGCGCCAGCTGGAATTCGCCGCTGCGAACCGCCTGGGTCTTCAGTCGTGATAAGTCCCCCAAGTCAACCGTGTCGATGACGTGGGTCGACACGTTTTCCGGAACCGCCATGTCGGACGGAATCGAAAACAGGTCGTTGTATCTTTTGATGAGGTCCGGATCTGTCTCGTTGTTTTGGAATGCGACGATTCCCTGATAGTTCAGCCGCTGCAGAGGGGTGTGGATGTATGGAATCCCGAGCAGCTGCGAGAGCGCATAAATCCCGTAACTACGGAATAGCTGCGCGCCGGCGCCGTCCCCCATACGCTCGCTCGCATAGGTCAAGCCGAGCAACCGCGTCGGCGAGCGAGGGTGCAGGGTACTCCAGTACCGCAGGCCATCGAGTCTGCGGGCAACGGAGCGAGCTGTCTGGTAGATTTTCGTGCTGAGTGAGCTCATCGTTGTCAGCCATTCTTCTCCGCAGATTTACGGAATTCGTAAAAGCACGACGGCAGGATCACGGGCGGTCGACTCGTCGTGTCTCTATCCAGCGGGTGCGGGAACTCCGTCGCGAACGCAATAGGCCCCATTCGATCTCGACGTAAAAACGTCATTTCCAGCATCGGCGGTATCGCGTGACGGCCAAGGCGAACCGGCGGCCTGACGTTGTTGGGGTGAATGTGGACGCACGCATGCGTGACGAGCAACTTGTAAAACGCGCGAGAGGCGATCCTAAAAAAAGCGGAGTCCAGCAGGTAATGAAGGTTATGGAATTCGACGACGACGATCCGAAATCGCCGCTGCAGGTCCATGCTCAACGCCAGCAGCGTCTCATATTCATATCCTTCAATGTCCATCTGGAGCAGAAGGTCATTGCCCGAGGGAACCGCCGTGGATGACACCCAATCATCCAGCGACAGGAAGTGCTCGCCGGAAAATGCGCCGATGTATCGGGGTGTGAAATGAAACCTCGCGTGCTGCACAGGTGGACCATCGACTGAAGCATCGGCAAGAAAGACGTCCATTCCTCGCGACGCACAATGCTCTTCGAACCCTGCGATCCCGCTCACGCCTGGTGAGAAGCACTCATTAATACCCGCCAGATCATCCGGGACGAGATAACCGCCGTCGCCATCTGGGCCAAGCCTTATCAACGGAACGGGCGGCATCAAGGGCCTCATGGCTTGCAGACATTTTCCGAGCTCCGCCTCCGGAGACTTGCGGCTGGGAAAGATGCCGCAACCCCCGCACGCCTGAACGAATAGGTCTTTCAACAAGGAAACCATCGACTCAACCTCCGGGTGCCGAATACAGTGAGTGCCCAAAACGCTGGACTGCGCCCAGGAACGACGCCAGTTTCTAAATGAAGGCTTTTTTCTCTGACCCTGCCCACAGGCGTTGCAGCGAGCGCCATAGCCGCTTCGGTTTGAGCCTCGGCAGCCAATACGCCCAATACACCTGTTTCCTGGTATGGCTGCGGATGAACGCCGCGTCGACCACGGCGGGGCAGTCGATGAACCGATTTGGCACCATGGCGTAGGAACGTTGACGGCCAGGCTCCGACAGCCGTAGGGTCATTGGGCGCCGGCAAAAATGGATGTAGAGAAGTTCCGCCGTCCGCACGCGACCGTCGGCCAACACATGGTGGTAGAGCCGGCCATCCTCCCATGTAAATAACTGCCGCCCCTTCACGTCAGTTTCACCGGGATGGTAGAGCCTGCGAAAGAGGAAACTTCGGTGCACGAAGTCGGCGAAAATCACCTGCTTGTAGATCCGATGCCCCTGATTCATGAGGATCCGGTTGATGCCATCCTCGTCGAAGCAGATCACGTCGCCTCTGGTAAAAGCCCGCTCGTAGAGGATTTCCCCTTCCGGCGTGGCGAGTTTATAGGCCTCATTGATGTCGGGCCGGTTGCGATAGAGCGACAGGTGCCCGAGCCAGAGGATCTTCTCATGCGCTTCGAGCACGGCTGGAGTGAGGAAGGTTCGGAGCGACCCGAACACGACGTCGAGGTCGCAGTAGCCCCACCAGTCGTAGCCCGCAAAACGATCAGTGAAGATGTCGCCGTACGCAGGCCGGAACGCGCACAAGCCCCAGCCGGCGTCGAGACGGATCGGCAGGCCAAGATGCGAGGCGATCTGTTCACGAACGGCCTCGAACGTCGTGTACTCCACCCGCACGTTCGGCGGATACTCGTAGGGTGTCCGATCGTCGGTCAACAGCAGCCAGTCGATGTCCGGATTCTTACTGCAGGACTGAAGCCACAGCGGAAACATTTCCGGCAACCGGCCAAAAAACGGGATGAGGATGCCGATCGAATGCTTGGCATTCGGATGGCCTGCCATGGCTTCCATTCTGGCGGGAATGGGCGGATCTTCAGGTAGTGGCACGGCTACTTCGGGCGGCGAGGGCGGCATAATCTGCCTTCGATAGGTAGCGGACACGGGACACGTCCATGTCGGAATCGGGCGTCATGAAGGGACGGTCCCACTGTCTGTCGGGATCCGCCCAGACCTCGAAGGTGTATCCGGCGTCGATGCAGGGCACCTGAAGCGGCTCCAATTGCGGAAACAAAGCCGCCTTGCCCACGCCAGCACCGATCAGGCAGATATCTGGCTTCTCCTGCAGCCGCGACAGATCGAGCGTCTCGGCGAACGAACGTGTCGCAGAAATGCCCAGCCACTCGATGCTGCGCGGCCCCACGGCCTGGAGCGACTTCACGATCGCGTCGCGTTTGGCCCCAACGGCGGAGTGGACCACCAGCAGCCGCCGGCCAGCGACGAGTCGTGAAAAGGCCGGACCACGCAGGAGGCCATAGACAAAATAAAACGGAGCGTAGTTAGCGAGTGTAAGTGAAATGTTTTCCTGCTTCAGCCACCGCCCAACCGCAGGAAAATATTGCTCCTGGAACGGCACGCGACTGTGTGAAAGATGCAGAGCCAGAATTCCCTTGCTCGCGACATCCCCGTAGGCTCGCGAGAGCACCAGTCTTTGATTCGCGATTTCCGCATAAGACATCGCACCGGATGATATTCCCGGCGCAGTACATGCACGAAAGCCAAAAAAGCGGCTACGAATCTGCTCGATGGCCTGTCGGCAACGGATGCGAATTCGTCTTGGGAGGGGATGCCGTGTGCTCGGTGGCTGGGCGCCGAACAGCAAAAGGAATTCGCCGTCGCTCATCCTACAGACAGGCAGGTGCGCGACGCCTACGGCCTGCGAGACCCTGGCGACGAAGTCGTCGAACCATGAACCGCAATCCACCGGCCCCGGCGCGAGCACGAAATTCTCTCCGCTATCGAGGGCACGAAAGCCGGGCACATAAAACGGCACGGTGGCTGGCAGGATCTGAAATCGCTCGGGCAACTGTCCTTTCATCGCGAACGCCCCACGGTGTTCCCCGCCATTGCAATCTGACGCGTCACGATCGCCTCGAGAGCCTCGGCAAAACGGCAGGGGCCAAAGTGGGAAGCCCGCGTTAGACTCTCCTCCTGGGCAGCAACCAGTAGTGGCGGTTCGATGCCGGCAGCATGAACGAGCGCCCGAGACAGTCCGGCAACACTCCCAGGCGGACAAAGGCGGGCGTTGCGGTCCGTCGCCAGATCGAAGCGGGCTCCGACATTCTCCGAAAGCACCAGCCCGCACCCAGAGAGGGCAGCCTCATGGACGACGAGTCCCCAGTGATCTTCGTGACTCGGTAGCACCAGAAACCGCGACTGCCGATAGGCTGGGGCGAGCTCTTCGGGCTGCAGAAAATTGCAGACGGTGAGCCGCGGCAGTGCAGGCAGCGATTCGCGCAGCGGCCCACAGCCAACGAGATGCAGCTCCCACTCCGGAAGCTGTGAGCACACTGTCTTCCACGCCTGCATCAGCTCTGGGATGCCTTTGCGACGGTCGAGCCGTCCGACGTAAAGAAACCGCTTCGGCCGCTCCGCGAGCGGCGGCCCGGGAGTGAACACGGCGGGATCGGCCCCATACAGTCCGGTGAAAATCGAATCGGGATGAAAGCCAAGTCGGATCGCATATTCGCGTGCCGACCGTCCCGGTACGAGCGCGGCGTGAAACAGCCCGCGGTACCTCGCGCGAAATACCAGAGGCGCCAGCCGCTGCCGCAGGTCGCCCCGCCAGCGGTTGTCCATCATGAGTACGACCGATCCGCCACATTTCTGCGTATCTCGCGACAGGGCATTGAACGCCGGGGTCGCCCAGCCCGAAGCCACGAAGCAGGCTGGGGCCGCGGAGCCGAATCGGCCCCACCGGAGAGCGTCATCGTGTGGATCGATCCAAGAAATCGTCACACCCGGCGGCGGCTCGATGGCCTCATACGGGGTATCGGGCGCCGTTCCAATCAGGTGCACCCGCCGGCCTGTCTGCCGCGCAAAGGCCCCGACGCAGGCGATGGCGTAAGGCGGCAGACCGGACCAAGCGATGGCGATCTCCGTCGTCGGCAACGAGTTAGGTCGCGGGTTCATATTCTGCGAACCGCCCGCAAGCAAAGCGGTCGATGCACGGGCTACTGCGCTATGACCTCGTCGAGCGTGCCGCACTTGGCAACCCGACCGTTCTCCAGCCGGTAGACGATGTCGCACTTCGACACCGTCGTCAGCCGATGCGCCACGATGACTATCGTCTTTTGTCCGTGAAGGGCGTTGACGGCGCTCATCACTTCGTTTTCCGTCGCGGTGTCGAGAGCGCTGGTCGCCTCATCAAGAACGAGCACTTCGGGATCGTGATAGAGGGCCCGGGCGATACCGATCCGTTGCCTCTGGCCGCCCGAGAGCCGAACACCTCGCTCCCCAACCATCGTTTCCACGCCGTCCGGCAGGCTCGCGACAAACGAAGTCAATTGCGCGGCATCTATCGCCTTTCCCAGCCGCTGGTCGTCGATTTCGTTCTCCGGGATCCCAAGGGCGACATTGCGCCGAAGCGTGTCGTCGCACAGGAAGATGGTCTGCGGCACATACCCGATCAGTGCCTGCCACCCGCGTATGTTTCCTGCGATGTCGATGCCATCGACGCACACCCGTCCATTCGAGGGCGTCAAGAGCCCCAGGATCACGTCGACCAGCGTACTCTTGCCCGCGCCGCTCCCTCCCACCAAGCCCACGGAGCCTCCATGCGGAATACGGATACTCACATTTTCCAGCGAATTGGCGTGGCTTTCTGGATAACGGTATGTGACACCATCGACCGAAATCTCTTTGCGATAATCCAACCGGACTGTGATCGCAGCGGCGGCGTTATCCATCGGCAACGACAACTCCTGCCGGATCGTGTCGATGACGGCGGTGGAAAACCGTAGCGTCTGCAGGGAGTTGGCGAGCCGATTGATCGAGGGCAGCAGGCGAAACGCGGCCGTGGCAAAAAGGCCCATCGCGGGAAGAATCGCCTCCACGGCGTTGCCCTGCCACACCAGCACCACGGCGAGCAGGAACAGCGACGCGATCGCGATCACCTCGTACCACAATCGGGGCAGCTGCTGAAACACGTTCTGTCGCTCGAGCAACCGACAGTAGGCGGCCATATGCGTGATGAACTGATCGATAAAAAACCGTTCACGCCCCAGGATTTTCACCTCCTTGGCGCCTCCAAACCCCTGCTGCATGTGCTGCGTGCAGGCTCCCTGGTGATGCTGCCGCAACTGGCCCCACCGGGTCGTCCTGCTCCGTGTGAGGCGGTCGAGAGTCCAGGTCGCCACAACCGTCATCAGGCCCACAGCCAGCGCACCGAGCGGCTCCAGCCACACCAGCAACAGCAAAATGCCGGCGATGGTAAGCAGTTCAGTCAGCGAGCCGAGCAGGGCCATGCAGACGTAGGAGAGCGACTGAACCTCCCCCATGTTGCGTATCAGGATCGCCGAATTCCTCTGCAGGTGAAACGTCCACGGCTGCTTCAGGTAGAGAGTGAACAGCCGCCGCGCCAGGTCGCCCTGCAGTTGATTGACGAACTTGGCCTGCCGCCACGCCAGGAACAGCATGAAAAGAGCCTTGAACGTAAACACACCCAGTACGGCACCCAAGCCGTACAGCAGCAGTCGGCTGGGAGCTGGCTCGCCGAGCCAACCCAGCCAGTGACGAACGAGCCAGGAGGGCCCTGTCGATCGTCCCCCCGTCAGTCCTGTCAGGGCCAGCGTCACGAGCCCCACCCCGAGCATCTCGAGCAGCATGCCGACGACCATAAGACAGACCAGCCCAATGGCCGAACGCCGCTGCGAGGCCGTGAGCAAGGACCATAGTTTCCGGACACTGCTCATGGCGCGACAACGCTCCGGGGCGAGGCTGCGCCGATAACCGTCCACGTCGGCGGCACGTACGATAAGGAATGGCTGCCGAACCCGGGAATGAAAAACACCCGTTTGCCTGGAGCACTGCCGAGCCAGGCGCTCCACCAATGATAGGAGCTGTAGCCGATCAGGAAGGAATGGCAGCGGCTCATGAGATGCATGTCCACGGGAGCGTCATCGTCACGGACGCTCCCGTGGACGAGCGTGAACGGCACCCCCAACGAGTCGGGATCCGACACGAGTTCTGGCGCATCGGTGAACACGAAATAGGTCGCCGATGGCAGACGCAGCGAAACCTCGCCGAGGGCTGCCCGGTATGGCGCCAGCAAAGACTCCCGATTCACGGGCCTCCCGGGAACCTCCCGGTACGAACGGATGCCGACCGCCACCGGACAGGCTGCTCGCTCGATACTCGCGAGATCGCGAAGGGACTGTTCCGCGAGCGGACGAGGCGGCTGAAGTTCGGCCCGGATGACGCTCGCATGATCGGCAAAGTAACGCTCGCTCTGCCAATAGCCATCGAGCACGATGTGGCGAGCATGCGGCGGCTCGAGGAGCCGTTCGTCGAAGATCGGCTTGCCAGCGGCGCTGGGCTCCACGAGCAGCGTGCTGCCCAGCGGATACACGTGACCGCCCAGTCGCCTCGCAGTACGCTCGGCAAGCGATCCGAACCGCTCGCATATCCCGTTTGATACAGTCTTTCCCTCGATCGGGAAGCGATCCAGGAGATAGACCCGGCGGTAAACGCGGTCTCTGGGGAAACGGCACACGTCCAGTTCGAGCGTCGCCCCAAGCCGTATCGCGAGTGCCCGGCCGGCCGCATACATGAACATCTGGTTGCCAAGGCCACTGAAGAGCGGAACCCGCACCGTCGGCCTGAATGCTTTGAACGATCTTTTCATGGCGTCGAGGGGGCGATCACATCCTGATGCAATCGGGCACTGTGCCGCCATGCAACACCCAGTCGTAGGCGCGTTTCATTGACCGCGCCGCCGCTGGCCACGAATAGCGTTCCTGGGCGAGCCAACGGGCGTTATCGCCGATCCCTGCCAGCTGCTCATCGGTGGCGAGCATGGCCTCACGAAGCGCCTCCACCAAGGGATCGACCCCAACTTCGATCCACCACCCGGCGCGTTGCTTCGTCGAAGGACCGCCGGGTCGATCGAACCCGTTCAATTCCTGCCAAGGCGTGGCCTTGGTCGTGATGACCGGCAGGCCGCAGGCCAACGCCTCGAGCACCACGACCCCGAAATTCTCGCTGTGCGAAGGAAGCACGAAGACGTCGGCATGGCGGTAGATCGCCGTCTTCTGCCGATCGTACACAGGACCGACGAAGGCGACGTCGGCCGTGGGGACCACCCCGCCTTCCGCAGGCAGTGCCGATGTCTGCACAGACAGCCCAAGTGCGGCTGCCCGCGCCTTGACCTCGGACTCGTGGCCACCTTCATCTGGCCCGGCAATCACCAGATGCCAGCGATCCGCCGGCTGCACCGCCGAATCCATCGCAGCCTCCCGCTTCAGTCGGGCCCACGCATCGACCAGATTGATCAGCCCCTTTTTGGGATGGATCCGTGACACAAACAAGGCAACGCGATCCCTGCCAGCGGTGGCGAGCTTGCCCGCATAACCAGGGGAGTCCGTCGGCATGTCGATCCCGAAGGGCGAGACGACGAGCGGCTGACGAAGCCCAAGCCGTCGGATATCCTCCACCTCGGATTGTGCCGTCGCGTGAATGAGGGCCGCCGTGCTCAGGTCGTGGCGTTGGTACACAGCGAGTGCCAGGGCCTTCTTCCACCGCTTATGGCCGAGCGACCACGGAGTGAGCATGCCCTGGGGTGAGACCACCACGGGAACATCACGGCGGCGGCCCCAGTCGGCGACGCGATGCAGAAAGGGCACCCACAGGCCGTGCACATGAATGATGTCTGGCAGCGTAGTCGACGCGGCCGTGAAGCTGCCGACCGACACCTCGGGCGGCGTCCAGCAACGTTCTGCGGGAGGGCTCGCCGGCAGCACGATCTCCGTATCGACGCCGAGGCTGACGAGCTGGCTACACAGTTCCGCGCAGTAGACGGCCGTGCCGGCTGCCTTGGCTAAGACCGGGATCGCGTGCAGGATCCTCATGCGAGGCGTCGTGTGCCCACGACACGCCCCGGATTGCCGGCGACCACGTCACCCGCCGCCACATCCCTCACCACCACTGCCCGCGCGGCCACCACCGCACCCTCGCCGACCGTGACACTCATTCCAATGAAGGCGTCGGCGAATACATAAGCGCCCCGCTCCAATCGTATCGGCCCGGTCACGAGCGACCGGGCCGGATCGTGGATGTCGTGGCTCGCGGTGCATAAAAACGTGCGAAAACTCACGGTGACATCGACGCCCAGAAGCACGGGCCCCACGCTGTAGCAATAGACCTCGGGCCCGATGCAGGAGCCACGCTCCATCGTGAGGTTCCAGGGCGCCCAGATGCGGGCCGTCGGATAGACCTTCGCGTTGCCCGCGATGCGACCGCCGAAGCCGCGCAACAAGAGTCGTCTCCACGGATGACAGGGAACTGGTGAGGGCCAGAACAACAGCCAGTAGACGACTCCCCAGGCCACGCGGCCCAGCTTGTTGGCAACCGACAGTTCGCTGCGATACTCCGATGGATAGAAGGATGCCCGTCCCTCGTCCGCGGGCAGTTCATCCACTCGCTGTTCGCTTCTTGCATTCACGCGACGCCACTCTCCGGCCGCAGGCCTACCGCCCCCGCACCATGCGGAGCCGGCACGAGGTCACAGACCTGAGCCCTCGCCACTCCCTGTGAAAAACGGCTTCGGGCGATGACGGCCGCCCGCTGCCCCATGGCCTCGAGCCCCGTGCCTCGCAGCGAACGCAAGTGCAGGATCGCTTCCACCGCGGCTGCGACGTCACCGTGCGGCACGACCCGGCCGAAGTCGTCCGCGGTGATGAGTTCCCCGGCAGCCGACGCCGCCGGTCCAAAGAAGAGCACGGGACGGCCGACGGCCATGACGCCGTAAATCTTGCATGGGTGCACGATCCCCACGACCTGATCACCCATGCTCACCACATGAATGTCAGCGGCAGACAGGCTGGCACCGATCGACTCCAGTGGCCGGAACGGAAGCGAGCGGAGGTTGGTGGCCCCGCTCCGGATCCGCTCCTCAACCGCGCGTTTCCCAAGGCCTCCACCAATGAAGACAAACACGATATCACGCGTGGATTCGAGCATCTTTGCCGCATCGAGGAGCGTGTCGAGAGGATGCTGTAGGGCATGGTTGCCCGAGTACATCACCACGAATTGGCCGGTGAGGCCTTGGGCTGCGCGGAAGTCCTCTGCGAGGTCAGCTTTCGTCGCCAACGCATCGCCGTGATACCAAGGGGGAATCACGCGGATATTGCTGACCCCGGGAATATTCCTGAGCAGGCGGGACTGCATAAAATGATCCAGCACGATCACATCGCGGGCCTGGGCGACCGTCACGCGGTTGAGCCAGCGGAATGTTCGCACGAGCAGCGATCCTTCGCCTAACGCACCCGTTGCGATCAACTGATCGGGATTGAGATCCATCACCCACCAGATGAGCGGCGCGCGGTGCAGCCTGGAGAGAAGCACGCCTGCCATGCCAGCAAATGGTGGGCTCGTGCTCACGAGCACCGTACAGACTCCGCGCAGGAAAAAGCCGGCGACCACGCTCTGCAGCAAAAACAGGCCGCCTGCCAGCAGCCGGACCAAGATCGACGACTTGCCAAAGCTCGATAGCCGTAGACGGCGGACGTCGACACCGCGTAGCCGCTCCCGCAGCGGATACCTCCGAGAACAATCGTCATAGCCGCGGGCCGACGTATACACCACCACCCGAAAGCCACGACGCACCCACTCCTCGGCTACATCAGCGATGTGCTGGCCGGTAGCCGCCGGATCGGGAGGATAGACTTGCGAAACGATGAGGACAGTCGGGGGAATCGAGCCGGCGGCGGGCGAATCATTCACGTGCCACCTCCGCCGCGGACGATCGCTACTGCCCATTCAAGAAATCGCGCCGTGATTGCTTGCCAGTCGCCATGCTCGGCGGCAAAACGGCTCACACGATCCCGGTGCGCCGTACGGTCGCGATCGCTCCATTGCAGCACGTCGTCGATGGCCTGTGCGAACGCAACGGGGGTGTCGGCCACCGGAAACCGGAGCACGGAATCGTAAGCCGGCGACAGGCTGGCGGTTCGCGTGCTGACCACAGGCTTCCCCGTGCTGAGATACTCCAGCAATTTCGAGGGGAAATTCAGGCGATTTCCCGGAAACGCGGGCGGTCTGGGATTCACCAGCAACGCCGCCTGCTCCATGAGCGACTGCAGTTGGGCCTCTGGAACCACGCCAAAATCGGTGATCCTGCTGTCGCGTGAAGCTGCTTCGTGCAGCCGCTTGTGTGTGCCCTGCCCGCAGATCCAGAGCTGGGCATGTTCATGTCGGACAAACTGCCAGGCGTCGAGCAGGAGATCCACGCCCCCCCAAGGCCCCTTGGTGCCCGTGTAGAGAACGGCGGGGGCCTGCCGGTCGGTCGTGTCCGCCATGAAACGGGCTTCGATGCCACCGTCGATGTGGATTTTCCGCGCCAACGGGCATTGTTGCATGGCCCAGTATGACAGGAAGGCGATGCCAGCCGAACCGTGCACGGCTTCCTCAATGCCACGCCACGAGGAGTCGAGTGGACGATCGTCGCCATCCATCACGATCGGGATCCACGGCACCCCCTTGGCAACCAGCGCCCGGGCTGCCGCAGCCACGTGGGGCTCGGCATTGTAGGTGACGACAAGATCGGGCCGTTTGGCAGACGCCGCATTGACCGATGCTCTCCCGTAGGCCCGCGCGAGACTGCGATACCGGAACCACGGAAGGTTGGTGAACGTCACGCCGATCGTCGGGTTGCGGCCCCCCCGCGATGGCGCCCGCAGCCGCAGGGGACCGTAGGGCCAGGCCCGCGCCGGCTCATGACCGACGTGGCAGTAGCCCACGCCGTTGGCTTCCAGCCCGCCCAGAAAACCATTGCTCCAGCGCATGGCTGCCGGAGTGGCCGCGGTGCTCCGCACCATGCGATCGTCCGACTGGACGGGCCCCATCCAAAGCACCTGCAACGCAGCTCGCGGAGTTTCGATCAAGCCACCCTCGGCCCTGCCCAACGGGCGGCGTTGGCCGCCATCGTGCGGGCGACCCGCTCGGCGGAGGTGCGCGCACGCTGGCTCGCGATCACCAGCCCAGCACTCATGAGCATTGTCTCGCCCACGCGATCGCGGACGATATAGGGCAGCGTCAGACCGCCGACCACGATGCAGCAGATGGCAGCCGTCGCCAATGCGCGGCTGCCCCGCGACTCGTCATACTGGATCACAATCACCAACGACCACACGACGTACGCCAGCACGAGTGCAGCAATCGGACCAGCGACCCAGCCCAACTGTCGCAAGAGATCGAGTTCGAGGTTGTGCGTGCCTCCGAGCCACAGCACCTCCTGATCGAACCAATGCACGAGGAACGGCCGCTCAGGGATGGCCAGCAACGTGGGCTCCTCCGTGACCAGTCGCAATCCCCCGGACCACACCGGCCCCCGGTCGGAGAAGATCTTGAACTGGAGTCTGGCGAGGATGGAATCGTCGACCGCCTGCTTTTCCGTAATTTTCTGCGTGACGCCGGCGTAGAACAATAGTGCGCAGGCGATCGCCGTCCCTCCCACGAGCCAGGCCATTCCCCGGGCGGGCCGTCCCCTGCCCGGCTTTCCGAAATATTCGATCATTCCGGCCACAGCCGCCCACAACCACGTCAGGGCAGTCATAAAGGTCATCATAAACAGGCACAGGCTACCCGTGATCGCCATCATGATCGCAGACAGTCCTCGCCTTGGCCCCGCCAGCAGCCCACTGACCCACCATACCGCCACCAGCGGCATGATCATGAACAGCACGTGCGTCATGAATCCAAAGCAGAGCGACAGCACACACATCGCAGTGCCCAAAAGGGCCAGGCCGCCAGCAAGCCGCGTCAGCTGCCGCTGGTCCAACGTCGGCATGAGCATGCCGTAGAAACAGCTGCAGACCACCGAGTAGATTCGAATGCTGCCGGTCCAGCCCCGACCGCCGCCCATGCTTGTCACGGCGCCGGCGAGCACGAAGATACTGCCCACCGTCCAGAGCCAGAAAAGTCTGTTCGGAAACTGATGCCTGTTCTTCCGCACGCCCACGACCGCCAGCACCGTCATCAGCATCATCAACACCGGCGGAATCGAGAACGCATAGGACTCAAAACCCGTCAACCCTTTGAACACATCTGCCAAACCGTCCGGATCGTTGCCACCAGCCGCCTTCGCAAAGAGATGGAGCCGAAGCTGCAGGCAGGTCAGGCAATAGGGGATGATGATGTCGGGCCGCATCCTGATGATCAGCAGGCTGGCAAGGGCCAGTCTGGCCCAGATCGAAGACGACAGATGCAAGTAGGACCAGGCCAGGTAGACCAGCGCGATTGCGATCAGCGTAGGATTGATGGGGTCGTTCGCCGAGCGGCCCCCTTTGAACGCCATGCCGCCCCCCAGAGCCTGCGGTGGCAACTGGCCGTGTGACGGAAGTGCGATTGTCATGCCCGTCATCGTCGCACCCCACTACGGCTGGCCAGAACATCGCCGTAGACATCCGCGATCAAACGTCGCTGCGCCGAGAGCGTGTGCACGGCGACAGCGCGGGCGTGAGCGGCTTCCCCCAGCCTCCGAGCCAGAGCACGGTCAGCGATCAACTCCTCGATCGCTGACGCCAGGGATTCTGCATCTCCTGGCGGGCACAGGAGCCCGGTCTCCCGGTGCACGATGCATTCGTTGACACCCCCCACATCCGTGCCGATGGAGGGCCGCCCGAGGGCCGCTGCCTCGATGACCGGTCGCGGAAAGTGCGGTGCTACTGCCGGAAAGACGATGAAGTCCACCGACTGGAAAAGGGCGGGGATGTCGGTATTGAACGTGCGCAGTTGCACGGCAGGCGCCAGCGACTGAAACTGCGGCAGCAGCCGATCGCCGGCCCCTTTGATTCCTAAGGCCCGAGCCGCTCGCTTGAGCAGGCGATCCTTCCGAGCATAGTGGGGATCGACGAGACAGGCCGGCATCACGCATTCCCAACCGGTCGCCCGGCGGTTCAGGATGCGGAGCGATTGCAGAAGCACCTCGACGCCCTTCGCAATCGACAGCCCGCCAACGTAGGCGAACCGTACCAATCCACCATCATCGGCGGAGGTGGCGGCCGGTAGGCTCCGCCCGAACCATGCATCGGGCACTGCGTTGTAGACGATGCGGGCCGGGGCCTCACCAATCCAGGCTCGTCGGTCGTACTCCGTGATGAAAACGCAGTGCGGAGTGGCGGTCATAAGCGACCGGATCATCTTCGTGCGTACGCCTTGGTCAGGAGGGGGCTCACGCACGTGCCAGACGAAGGGCACGCCCTCACGGGTGAGCGCGCGAGCGGAACTGCTCAACGGCATGCTGTTGAGATGCACGAGGTCGGGCTTCAAGCGATCGACCAACTGCAGCGTGGCTCTCTCGCTGGCCCGCCACCGTTTCGCAACGGAACAGAGATCGAGAACGTGGCGGGGGTTGGCCAGCGAACGCGGCGCCACCGTGCTGTGGTCCCAGCAGCAGATTTCGGGAATCGGAATGGTGGCAATGCCCGCTGCGTTGTAAAAATCGACCAATTCCCGACAGGGCCGAGCGAGGGCAATCGTGCAATCGATGCCTAGCGACTGCATAGACTCCACGAGAAATCGGAGGCTGGTGGCTGAGCCGCCCAGCGACCCGGCGTGCTGGATATAAAGCACGCGGCCCGGCATGTCTTTCTTAGCTTCCAAGTCGTACCAGATACAGGGAGCTCTGCCCGTCGGCATCCTGGCCGTACACGAAGTCCCGCACCCGGAAGCCCTCGTCTTCGACCACCGAAAACAGGTATTTTCTTTCGTAACGCACCACGTGGAGCGGGCCGTCGCACGCCAACTTGTAGTCGGGCGGGTTGATCGCGAAGTTTTCGACGCCATCCTCGACGAATGTCGTAAAGACGACAACGCCACCCGGCGACAGGATTCGTCCGAATTCCCGCAGGTAAATCCGCATGTCCTGTTCCGTCGTATGCGAGAACACGGAGAATAGGTAGATGATGTCGCGGCTTTCCGACGGCACATCGAACCGGAAGTTCTCGTCCAACCTGTCTCCCTTTGGGTTGTAGCGCTCGTTGTGGACGTTGCAGAGCGCGAAGCGGAACGTCGAGTGCGCCGACTCGATGCGCCGCCTGCACCAGTCGATGGAGCCGCGGTCGATGTCGAGGCCAAGATAGTCGAGTTCGCCGATCACCCGCAGGATTCCGATCGGCAGCCGTCCCTGCCCACAGCCGACATCCAGCACGCGGGACTGCGGCGTGCATCCACAGCAATCTCTGAGGCGGATCGCCTCGCGCTCGGCCGATCGGATGTAGAAATCGTCGTCCTTAAACTTCGGCCCGCACCATCGCCGGTCGGGCGTCGGAATCACGCTGTCCTGTGCCACAACGAAATCAGGCGGTGGCAGCACCCGCCGCCACAAGCGTCCAAATGCCCGCGTCAGCCTTCCCATAATGCTCATGTCATTCAGCCCAGTGGTTGAGAACTCGTACGACCCTGTGTCGGTTATGTCCGTTCATGAAGCCCGTGTCGCCGCACGATCGCCGGCTTCTCATGGAAAGGGCCGCTTGCAAGCAGCCCGTCGAGTTGCCTCGCCAAGCTTGCCGGGTGCGCGACTTCGAAGGCATACCGCTGTCCTGCCGTGGCCCGCCTGTGCCGCTCGACCGGATCGGCACAAAGAGACGCCAATAGCGAGGCCAACTCACCGATCTGAAAGCCGTGGTCGATGATCCAGCCTCTGGGCTGCTGCCCGCCATGCCCGAGGATCTCGGGCAGATCACCGACCGTCGTGCCGACGACCGCCCGGCCTGCTGCCAGGGCCTCCATGGCCTTTGCCGGCAACTGGGCACGGGCGACAGGAGTATCTCGCTGTAACACCGGCACGACGTCGACCCCTCGCAGCAGCGCCGGCATGCGGTCGTTGTCGATCATCCCCAGCACGTGGCAACGGTCGCCCAACACGGTCCGGGCGCGCTGGAAGGCCGGAGCGGCCGGATCGCCTGCGAGCACGAGGTGCATCCCTGAGCAACGTTCGTCCTGGAGCGCCGCGACAGCGTCATCGAGCCCCTTGTACGGATGCGGCACCCCGGCGAACAGGATCAGGGGGCATGCCTCGGGCAGCCCGAACATCCGCCGCGACTCTGGGTCGCTGACCGCCGGGGCCGCCTCGAACAACTGGAGATTGCTCGTCGCGTAGCGGAGTATCTGCCCGCCATACCGGGACTGCAGCACTCTGCTCGCGACGGTGGTGAACGAGGCGCTACGGCGCACCACGTGGGCGCCGAGCGTGTAGCGGTACCGCCAGATCGTGCGGGGATCCCATGTCAATTCGGGTAACTCGTCATCCTCGATATCGAGCGCCAAATGGCGACGATGGCCGAGACAACGAGCGGCGAGAAATGCGGGCCAGAGCGTCGTGTGCAGCGGCTTGAACGCATAGATCAGGGAGCCGCGGGCCAGTGACGCAAGCCGGAACGCGTCGCGCCAGATCGCCAGTTGCTTGCGCGGCGGCGGCAGCGTGCGGAACGTGAACGCGTTGCGAAACGGTTCATAGACTTGCGCGCCCTCTGCCAGGTATCCGATGATTTCGACATCCCACCCCAGATGCTCGAACGCCACCGCGATCGGCGCGGCACGCACGATGGGGTTGTGGGCAAGGTTGTGGACAAAGAGCGAGACCAGCGGTCTTCCCCCACTGTCAACCATTTCCCTTGCCAGCTTCATGTGCCCGCGAGCATCCCCAAGAATCTAGACGCTGCCCGAACTGGCGTAGCCTGCAGGAAGGCAGACTGGCTGATGACTCCACGTGTTTGAAAGGCGACCGGTCCTTTCGCCATTGCATTGGCGAGCGCCGCGGCCAGCGGTGCCACGCGATCCGACGGCACCACACAGCCTGACTGCTCATCCTTCACGATGGCCGCCCCACCGCACGCATCCGTGCAGATCACCGGCGTGCCGACTGCCAGCGACTCGTTGACGAGCATTCCCCAGCCGTCAAATCGGCTTGGTAACACCGCGCAGTCGGCTTCCGACAAGACCGCTCGCACGGCGTCGCTCGGAATGACGCCGTGAAACATGACTCGCTCGGCAAGCTGCAGTTGTCCAACAAGTCGCTCGAGTGCCTGTCGCTCAGGCCCATCGCCGTAGATATCGAGCCGCCATCCGGCTGTGGGCAGCGTGCTACAGGCTTTCACGAGAAGATCGATCCCCTTGCGGCGAATCAACTGGCCGGCGGAGACAAAGCGGATAACACCATCGGCTCGACGAGCAGCAGCTGCTTCAGCGAGCGGCTGCACGTCGAGGTAGTAGCCAAACGGCACGATCTTCTCTTGGGGAAAACCGATCCGCTCGAAGAACTCGCAGCCGACGCCCCCGATCGCGAGCACGAACGCAAACCGACCGGCCCACCGGGCTGCGAGCACCTTGCCCCGCAGCCGCTTGAGCCATCCCGTCACAAAAGTCTGCTCCGGCGCCTCCGACATGATCGCCAGCCGTGCCTCGGAACCAGCCAGCTTGCGAAAGCCAGCCCAGACCAGCGGGTGCGAAAAGAATCCGGAGAACACATGCAGCGACGTGGCTGTCGCGTGCGCCGCGAGGGCAGCATGGTTGGCGGGGATCGAGATGTCGATCACTTTCACGTTCGTGTGACTCGGCTGCCGCCAGCCCTGCGCTCGCCGCTCGGCCGGCAGATCCCGCTCGACGGCGAGGATGACCTCACCGGTGAATTGCCGGGCCACCGCCTCCAGAAACGCTTCCTGATGCGGGCTGGCGATCGGTTGCCAGAAGACGATGCGGCTGATGCTTGCATCATGCAAACGCGGGCTGGGGGTCGAATCGACCGACGCATTCATGCGAGCCAGAGGTCACCAGTCAGCTTTTCAGCGGATCAGTTCAGCGGATCAGCGGGCCCACGCGGCCGGGCACGCCGTAGATGATCGAGTCGGCCGGAGCATCTACCAAGGCACAGGAATTGGCGCTCACCTTGCTGCGGGCGCCGATGCGTCTTCCGGGGCCGACCGAAGCATGCAACCCCATGAACACGTCGGCTTCGACATGAGCATTGCCACCAAGCGCGGCATAGGGCGAGAGCACGGCGTAGTCGCCGGCGGACGCGTCATGGCCGAGCGAGGCATGGTAGTTCAAGAGCACGCACGGGCCGAGCCGCGCGGAATCGCTCACGATCGAGTAGGGACAGAGAATCGACCCGGCCCCGATCGATGCCGTTGGCGCCACGATGGCCGTCGGATGAATCAGGGTCAGGAATTCGGCCCCACGTGACTGGAGCGACTCCGCCACGTGGCGGCGGACTTCCGGAATGCCGATCGCGAGCAACAGGCCATCCCCGGCTGCGGGCTCATACCTGTCGGGGTCGGCGATAATATCGAGGTTGCAGTCATGGTGATCGAGCCGGTTGTGCTCTGCGGAAAGGAAGCCGGCGATGAGCGACGCGTGCTCCGGCCACGCGTCGCGGGCCCACTGCAGAACTTCCCGGCCGAAGCCACCCGCACCGACGATGAGGATCCGAGACACTCTCGAAAGCACAGCCGATTGCACGTTTGTGCGGGCGGGCACGACGCGAACACCCCGTTCTTGAGTCCAGAGCGTCGGCGCGCACTCCGTTCCTCTGGGTGACACCCTTTTTCCTGAATTCGCCATCCATGCGACTATAGCCCGCGCCGAGTGTCCAAGCGGCCGCACAGGGCCCTTAGCCGGCAGATCCGCCGTCAATCGTGAGGATTTGGCCGGTTATGAAGGCCGCCCGGGGGCTGGTGAGAAAATCGATCGCCCCCACGATGTCGGCGGGCAGTCCCAGCCGGCCCAGCGGCGTGCGTCGGGCAATACGGTTCCGATTCGCCTCCGAAAGCGACGCCGAGAGATCCGTTTCGAGAAAACCGGGAGCGACGACGTTGACGCGAATGCCACGGGGCCCCACTTCGCGGGCCAGACTCTTCGCAAAGCCCTCCAGGCCGGCCTTCGTGGCCGCATAGACCGCCAGCCCGGGCGAGCCACGGGACGCCACCACTGACGACACCATGACAACCGAAGGGACCACCGAAGGACCGCCTGCCTGAGCAGGCACATCCGCTGCAGGCCGTACGAGCATCTGCCGAACGCACTCCCGTACCAGCACGATCGAGCCCCGCAGATTCACGCCCAGCATCGCGTCGATCTCATCGTCCCGCATCGTTGCGACCACGCCCTCGTGGGCCACCGCCGCATTGGCAATGCAGTGATCGACCCCGCCGAACCGCGCCACGGCACGGCCAACAAACGCCCGCACTGCCTCGCTGTCGGCGGCATCGACCTGCTCGGCATGGAGCCGGTCTGGATGGCGGTCGGCCAGCGTGCCGAGGGCGGCCGAGCCCGACCGTGAAAACGTGGCCACGCGGTCGCCCCGTTCGAGCAACCGCTCGACGATCGCGAGGCCCAACCCCCGCGACCCGCCGGAAATGATCACGGTGGTGGGCATGCTTGCCACGGTCACGCCTGACGGCGGGGCACCTTTCCCGCCGGATTGGTGGCGATCTTCTTCACGATGTCGAGAATGCGGGGAACACCATGCGGCTCAAGGCCACTCCGGCAAACGGCCAGCGCCGCGGCCCGGATGCTTTCAGGCGTCGCGGCTTCGGGCAACGGCTCGGCGAGCACGACCTCCGCGGCCACCAGTTCGCCCGTGATCGCGCTAGGCATTCCGTAGACGCGGGCATCGGTAATTCCAGGTACTCCCCGCAGCAATTCCTCGACCCGCCGCGGAAACACCTTCGCCCCACCGACCACGATCACATCGCTCCGCCGGCCGGTGAACTCGTACCGATCGCCACGCTTCTCCACGAGGTCGCCCGTCGCCACTTCGGCCGAATCCCGCGACAGTTGCACGAGCAGTTCGCCGTCGCGCCGCATTCCCAGCCGGGCACCACCAGCGAGCGAACGGCCCAGCCAATTCGCCGGAAAGCCCGCCAGACCATCGGTCACGCGAAACACCTCGCCCAGTTCCGTCGTGGCATACACCTGCGTGATTTTTGCCGCGGGAAAGGCCGCACGGGCCTGTTCCAGAAGCGGCCCGTCCGCCGCCTCGCCGCCGAGTGTGATCCGGTCGAGCCGGGCCTTTGCCAACAGCGAACGATCCGCGGAGGTGAGCAACCGCCGCAGGAGCGTGGGCGTGGCCGGCAGCACGGTGGCCTCCTCCGCAACAATCGCCCGCAGCACCACGTCGGGATCTCGGGAGGCGGGCACGACCAGCCGGCCTCCGGTCAAGAGCGACTGCAGCCAGACCTGGATGCCGGCCCAGCGCGTTGAGTCATAGACGAGGATCCAGCCCAGCCCGTGCCACTGCTCAGCCAGCCGGGCGGCGGCCAGCAGCGAATCCCAGGAATGCTCGACGAGCTTCGGCGGACCGCTCGTGCCCGACGTCGCCACCACCACCTGCGTGGCCACCGCCTCGAACTCCCGCCGCTGGGCCGCGGGATCGGCGGCCAGCGCCAGGGAATCGTCGATGGCGACCCAGTCACGTAGCTCACCGATCAGGTCGCGGGAATCCTCGGCGAGGAAGGCCACGGGCACATGCTGCCGCCCACAGGCGGCGGCGATCACGACCAACGACTCGGTCCGCTTGGCCCGCGCGACGATGCCGACAGGCCGCACGCGGTCGAGGACCGCTTCCAGCTTCGTGATCGCGGCCGCGAGCGTGGCGTAGTCGATCGTGCGGCTCGCATCACCGCCGGCTCCGGCCACGATGGCGGTGCGATCCGGAAACTGGCGGGCGACCTCGGAGATCGCGAAAGCGAGCCGGTCTTCAGCCGGTGCGTCGGCCAGATGGCTGGGAAGGGTCTGCGTGTTCGTGTTCATCGGAATCAGGATGCCTCGGAGGTTCCGCCTGCCAGGATGATAAAGAATGGTTCCGGGAAAGACACGTTCAGGGTCGGCCGGGTGCAGTGGGCCCGGCTGCGGGCCGCACGGGAACGGCCTGCTGGTACAGGCCTACGAGGTCAGACACCGTGCGGATGGCGGGGCGGCCAGCCCCCGGGGCCGGCGCCCGAAACGGATCCACGCCCAGAGAACGCTCCAGGAGCACGATCGTCTGGGCGAGGTCGAGGGAATCGAGGCCGACGTCGGCGGCGAGGAGCATCGACGGCTCCACGGCCCCCGGCGCGCGGCCGGTGTCGTGAAGCACCTGCCGAATCGCGGCAACGATGGCGGCAAAGATCGGATCGGTGTCAGAACTCATGGACGAAACTCCTGCATCGTGGCTGAACCAGCCGCGGCCACGCCACGGCCCGTGGCCGCCTGCCACACGATCAGCACCGCGGTGGACACGATGATCCAAAGGTCCACCAGCGGCCAGTACCAGTGGCCCAACATATCGACGTATTGCGCGTCGTACTCCAGCCGCTGCGGCCAATCCACCCCATTCCGACCATTGATCTGCGCCCAGCCCGTGAGCCCGGGCCGCACCCGCAGCCGCGTTGCCTGCCGCGGCGAATACCGCTCGACGTAGGCCAGCGGCAACGGCCTGGGGCCCACGAGACTCATGTCGCCCACCAGCACGCTGACCAACTGCGGGAGTTCGTCGAGGCTCGAACGCCGCAGCAATTTTCCGAAGGCCCCCAGCCGCTCGGCGTCGGGCAGCGGCCTGCCGTCGGCGTCCACCGTCTGCCGCATCGACCGGAACTTGAGAATCCTGATCGGCCGGCCGTCCTTGCCAGCCCGCGTGTCGATGAAGAACACCGGCGACCCCATCGCCAGCCGCACGGCGATCCACACCACCGCCAACACTGGCAGCAGCAGGATCAACGCGAGGCCCGCCAGCACGACATCACCGAGCCGTTTGAGAAAAGGGAACCGGATCATGCGGCCACCTGGGAGCGGCGTCGCTCCGCAACCGTCACCAGCGCGACCAACAATGCCGCCCCCACCAGCAGCGACGCGGCAGCGACCTGATCGGCAGCCCTCCGCATCGCGG
The DNA here is from genome assembly GCA_044236455.1 of Pirellulales bacterium. Classification (GTDB taxonomy): domain Bacteria; phylum Planctomycetota; class Planctomycetia; order Pirellulales; family UBA1268; genus CAMCQY01. The sequence goes on along the minus strand of JBIIGJ010000028.1, from coordinate 7,142 downwards.
GGTCGAGGAGGGCCGCCACCGCCACCGTTGCACCAAACGCCGCCAGCCCGCCATACAGGCCAGCCACGGCCCGATGCGACCAGCCGGAGAGCACGAGCCGCTGATAGAGATGGCTGCGATGCGCCTGAAAGATGTTCTCGCCCGCCTGCAGTCGGCGCAGGAGCGTGAACACCGTATCGAAGATGAAGGGCCAGAGGGCCAGCACCGCCACCGGCAACACTTCCGGCACGGCATCGGCCCGCACCGCCAGCGGCAACACAGCCAGCAGGAACCCGCAGAAGGCGCTCCCCACGTCTCCCATGAAGATGCGGGCCGGCTGCCAGTTGCAGGAAAGGAATCCGAGCGACGCCCCGGCGAATGCCGCCGCGATCACCGCCACCGATCCCACGCCGCAGGCCGCCGACGCTGCGGCGATTCCAGCCGCCACTGCCGCCGCCGTGATGCCAGCGATGCCGTCGCTGCCGTCCATGAAGTTGAAGGCGTTCGTCAGGCCCACGATCCAGAGCACTGTCAGCGGCCACGCCAGCGGCCCGAAGCGGAGCATGCCGAACGAGCCAAGGTCGACCCTCATCACCGGGCCAAGCACCGCCGTAGCCGCGACCGCAGCCGCGACGTGCACAGCGAAGCGGGTACGGTTGCGGAGCGAACTCACGTCGTCGAGCCAGCTGACGGCGGCGATCGCCAGGGCCGGCAGGACGGCGCCGGCTATCCGCGGCAGCTCCTGCGGCCGCAGGGCCACCACCACGATCGCGACCACGACAACGACGGCGATGATCGCCAGGCCGCCGCCGCGCGGCGTGATCTGCGTGTGGCTGCTGCGGGCGTTGGGAGTGTCGACGACGCCACGGGCGGTCGTCCACGCGATCAGCCCACGGGTCAGCACCGCCGCCACCGCCACGGCTGCCATGCTCCATCCCATCCAGAGACCGATCGTCGTCATCACACGCCTGTCGCTTGCGACGGTCTGGCCGCCGTCAGAGGTGCCGCCGTCAAAGGCCTTTGGCGGTGGCAACCGCCTCGCAGACTTCCTCCACCACGGCCTCATCCACATGGGCCCCGATGGGGAGGGCGATACTGCGGGCCGACAGCAGTTCGGTGCCTGGCAAAGCCCGCGTCCGGTCGTGAAAATGCTCGAACGCCGTCTGCAGATGGCAGGGCGGATCGTAATAGGTCCGCGTCTCGATGCCGCGGACAGCCAGCGCCCGCCGCACGGAGTCGCGAGTCATGCCAAACCGGCTGGGGTCGATCGTGATCGAAAAATCCTTGTGGCTCGACAACGCCCCAGCCGCCGACTCCACGAACCCGATTCCGGGCAACTGCTCCAGTTCGCGGCGGTAATGGGCCGCGATCCGCCTCCGACGATCAGCCACGTCGTCGAGCATCGCCAGTGACGCGAGCCCCATCGCGGCGCTCAGTTCGGGCATCCGGCCGTTCACGCCCGCAAACAGCGCGTCGTACGAGCCGTCGTTGCCATACTCCCTGCCCATCCGCACGAAATGCGCGAGGCAGTCGCAGTCGGTCGCGACGATCCCGCCTTCGCCGGCGACGAGCAGCTTCGTGGGGGACAGGCTGAACACCTGCACCGTCGCCCCCGCGCCCACCGGCCGGCCGTGCATGCTCGACCCGAAACCATGGGCGGCATCGACGATCAGCGGCAGCCCGTGCTCCGCCGCCACCGCCGCGAGGGCCGCGACATCGCAGGGATTGCCGAAATTATGGCAGGCCGAAATGGCGACCGTCCGCGGCGTGATCGCCGCCGCCACCGCTTGCGGCGTGACATTCGTCGTGCGGGGATCGACGTCGATGAACACCGGTCGCAGGTTGTTCCAGACGATCGCCGCAGGCCCCGCGAGAAACGTGAAGCTGGGCACGATCACCTCGCCGAGCGGTTCGCTGCGGGCGCCGCTCCGCGCCGTGCCAAACCGCGAGAGCGGCTCCATCGCACCGACGGCGCAGCGTTCCACCGGCCCTCGCCGGCTGCGACAACTGCCAGCCGACAGATCGAGCCCCTTGTAGGCGAGCATGAGGCCGATCGTGCAGCTGCTCACCGCGACGGCATGGCGAACTCCCAGCCGTGTCGCGATCGCCTGCTCCAGGCGTTCGACGAACGGCCCCTTCGTGAGCCTGCCGCTGGCGAGAATCTCGGCCGCGGCGGGCCCGATCACCTCCCACGGCGGCAGCACTGGCCGCACGAACGGCACGCGGATGCCCGCGGCCGCGGGATCGCTGGCCGAATGCAGTTCCGGGATGACGGTGAACCGGCTACTTGGCATGGGCTTTCCGGATCGGGGCCGTGGCGGGGCCTTCGGCGGCGTAGCTGCCGTACTCGGCGACAAGCTCGCGGAGCCTCGACTTTACCACGTCCGGCGTCTCGTCGATCACGTTGGCAAGCTCGTCGATCACCGCCTCGGCATCGGCCAGAGTGGTCGGCCTGTGCAGGGCACAAAACACCTTGGCGTGGTGCGTGGGCACACGCTGCTCGTCGTCGAAATAGAGCTCCTCGTAGAGCTTCTCGCCAGGCCGCAGGCCGGTGAACACGATTTCAATGTCGTCCTCGCCAAGTCCCGACAGGGCGATCAGGTCGCGGGCCAGGTCGACGATCTTCACACTCTCGCCCATGTCGAGCACGAAGATCTCGCCCCCGGTGCCCATGGCAGCCGCCTGGAGCACCAACTGCGACGCCTCCGGAATCATCATGAAATAGCGGGCGATTTCCGGATGCGTGATCGTGACCGGGCCGCCCAGGCGGATCTGCTCTTGGAAGATCGGCACCACGCTGCCGTTGCTGGCCAGCACGTTGCCGAACCGCACCACGAGGAATCTCGTCTTCGACTCGGCGGAAAGAGCCTGCACGAACCGCTCCGCGATCAGCTTCGAGCATCCCATCACGCTCGTCGGATTGACCGCCTTGTCGGTCGAGATCATGACGAACGACCGGACGCCATGCCTGTCGGCCAGCCGGGCCAGGATCTGCGTGCCGATGCAGTTGTTCTTGATCGCCTCGGCCGGATTCCACTCCATCATCGGCACGTGCTTGTGGGCCGCCGCGTGGAAGATCACGTCCGGACGGTGTGCGATCATGATCTGATCCATCCGGGCTTCGTCAGTGATATCGGCGATGAGCGGCTCGAACGGCGGCCGCTGGTCATATCGGCAGAACTCCTGTTCCAGCAGGAACAGGGCGTTCTCTGCACGCTCGACCAGCAGCAGTTTTTTGGGATGGAACCGGAGCACCTGCCGGCAGATCTCCGATCCGATGGAACCGCCGGCGCCCGTGACGAGCACCGTGTTGCCCTCGATGAGGTGCCGCACCGCGGCATTGTCGAGCTTGACGGGCTCTCGGCGCAGGAGGTCCTTGATCTCAACGGACCGCGGCTTGACGTGCGAGGGGTTGTCGTGGCCAACCAGAAGTTCGTCGATGGCGGGCATCACCTTCACCTGCGCACCGGCCTGCGTGCAGTCCTCGAGCAGTTTTCGGAACCGCTTCCCGGTGAGGCTGCCCGATTGCACCATCACCTCGTCGACCCGCCGACGACCCACTTCGTGGCTGGCGCTATCGATCCCGCCGAGCACCTCCAGACCGGCCACACGGTTGTGAAGGAGGCCGGGATCATCGTCGAGAAAGCCCACCACGAAATACTGGCTGTTCGCGGCCGACATGAGATTGCGGGCGAGCAGTTCGCCCGCTTCGTCGGCGCCCACGATGAGGGCCGTCCGGATCGGCTTGCTCGTGAAGATCGGCCGCAACTCCTCACGGACGCTCCGCCACAGGGCCCGGATGCCGCCGATGGCCAGCACCGTTCCGGCCCAGTCGAGCACGATGACGCTGCGCGGCACCCGCGGAAACATGCCAAGCCGCCCGGTCGAAAGGATGAGCCCCTCGATCGAGGTCACCACCAGCATCGCGAGCGTCGCCGCCCAGATGAGGCTCGTGAGGTCGCTGAATGCGATGCGCCGCCACGACACGTGGCAGTGTCCGAGCCAGTAAAAGATGGCCAGTTTGACCGCCACCACGCCCCCGACCGTGGCGAGATAGACCGACGGCCACGTCGCATCGACGCTGAAATCGTTGCGGATGAAAAACGCGAACCAGTAGACCACCGTAAAGATGACGGCGTGCAGGCAGAGCAACACCAACGCCTTCTTGTTGTAGCGACGCAGGCCGACCGGAATGGACGGGAGTGAGTTCATGGTGATGACGTGCCTGGCTACAGTCGCTCGAGGTCGACGTCCTCCAATTCGATCGAAGCGCCCTGGTTGAGAAACCTGACGGCCACGACGAGCCGCTGCTCACCACGTCGTTTCACCACCGTTCCCTCCAAGCCTACCAGCGGCCCGCTCCGCACCCGCACGGGCTGACCGGCTTCAAGCAGCGCCTCAGGCGTGAGCGGTCGATCGGTATCGATGAGCCGCTTGATGCTGCGCAGATCATCTACGAACGCGGCGGCGTCAGGGATCGGCAGCCAGCGGGCGATGGTATTGGTAGCCAGCGCGGCCCGCCGCTGTTCGTCGTCGACGAAGGAAAATACGTAGCCTGGGAAAAGCGGCACATGGGAGATCCGCGTTCGCCCGCCCGGCGACCTCAGCCGCCGCTTGACCAGCGGCGCATAGAACGGGATGGACGCCGCTTCGAGCTTCCGCATGAGATCCTTCTCGCGGCGGGACAGCGTGTAGAAAGCGATCCAACCGTGGCCATTGACGGCGGCGTCATGGTCAGCCGCTCCCGCATGGCCAGGCAGCGGTGCCTGCAATGCCGATGCCGCGAAGGCGTCGGATTCATCCAACAGAGATTCTGGGAAGATGTCCCGCTGGCTGGGAAGGATTGGCATGCCTGGAAGCCTGGAAAAAACGGGAATGCCGATAGCCGAATGCGAGGGCGCACTCCGTTCTCGTGGGTGGTGATGATCCTACCACGGAAAGAAAGCAGCCTTAAAAATCAACTCCTCTGCAATCTTACGCCGCAGGCTGTGCGATGTCGCTGATTTGGAGGTAACGCTGACAAATGGGGCAAAGTTTTCCAGCGGCCTGTGTCGATAAAACTGATTGAAGTGACTGTGCCGGTTGCAGGGACTTTGCATGCACGCCGCGAATCTCAACCAAAAAAATCGTTCGAACACCGGCCGCTGGCTGGTTCGCCGACGGCTGCATACGGCCTGCGTGGGCCTGCTGATCGCCGCCACGGGCTTTTCAAGCGGCTGCAGCATCTACGGCCGTCCACAGCGGACCAGCTCCCGTCAGGCCACGATCGATGCCAACTGTCCTACCGAACTCGGCAGGATGCCGGCCAAGGAACTGGCGAAGGTGACGCTTCCCCCGTACGTGATCGAGCCCCCGGATATTCTGCTCATCGACGCGCTCCGCGTCGTACCGAAGCCGCCGTTCCGCATCCAGTCGTTCGACGCGCTCCAGGTGATCGTGGAGGGGACACTCCTCGAACAGCCGATCAACGGCCTCTATGTGGTGGAGCCCGGCGGCATGCTCGATCTGGGGCCCTCCTACGGCAAGGTGATGGTGGGGGGCCAGTCGCTGGAGGAGGCACAGGACGCGGTCTTCCGCCACCTGAAGCGGATCCTCCGCGAGCCGCAGGTGTCGCTCACCCTGGCACAGGCGGCAGGCCAGCAGCAGATCGCCGGTGAACACCTCGTGGGTCCCGATGGCACGATCAATCTGGGCACCTACGGCAACGTGTACATCACCGGCATGACGCTCGCCGAGGCAAAGGAGGCCATCGAGGAACAGCTCTCGAAATACCTCGATGCGCCGCTCGTGAGCGTCGATGTGTTCAGCTACAACTCCAAGGTCTACTACGTGATCACGGAGGGGGCGGGCTTCGGTGACAACGTCGCGCGGTTCCCCGTGACGGGCAACGAGACCGTGCTCGACGCGATCGCCGGCATCAACGGCCTCTCGCGGTTATCGAGCAAGGATATCTGGATCGCCCGTCCGGCCCCGTCGGGCGTCGGCTGCGACCAAGTGCTGCCCGTCGACATCGAGGCGATCATGAAGGGGGGCTCCACGGCCACCAACTACCAGCTGCTGCCGGGCGATCGGGTGTTCATCGCCCAGGATCCGTGGATCGCCTTCGACAGCATCATCGACAAGGTCACCGGTCCCTTCGAGCGGATGTTCGGCTTCACTCTCCTCGGCACGCAGACCGTCCAGACGGTCAACCGCCTGCCGTTCGGCTTCAACCCCAACGACTTCTGCTGGGTGGCTCGCGAGGTCTATGGCGATCAGAACCCGAAGTGGCTGCTGTTCAGGGCCTGGCTGCTGACGGAAGCGCCGACCTGGCTGCGTGACCTCTACGCGGCCCACGGCGAGCAATTCGCGGCCTGGATCCATGACAAGCCGCTGGTCAAGGCGGTCGTGAAGTGCCTGATGGATCGGGCCATCGCAGGCTCTCGTCTTTCCAAGTGATGGTGCGACGTCGCAGCCGGTGGTATATGTGGATGGAAGAGAGACTGCCCTCGCGGGCCGAAGGAGACTGACCATGCGAAGCCACTCACGAAACCAGATCATCGCTGCCGCCGTCGCCGGACTGGCCATCTGGCTGGGCATGGCCGACGACGGGATGGCCCAGGGGCCGGCCGGGGCCCAGCCCAACGGCTCCATGCCGTTTTCCAACATCGTCCGGCGACCTTCGCTAAGCCCTTACACGGCGCTTGGATTCCAGGGAAGCAACCCGAACACGGGCAGCACGCTGGGGGCCATGCAGGGCCTCGTACGGCCGCAGCAGCAACAGTATGTGCAGCTGCAGCAGTCGGTGCGACAATCGCGGCAACTCAGCCAGATGCAGGGGCAGATGCGGAACATGCAGCGGTCCACGGGCGGTGCGACCATCCAGACGATCCGCGCCACGGGACATGCCTCGACCTACATGGACCTGTCGCACTTTTATCCGTCGGCTCGTTAGCAGCCCGTGCGTCACTCAATCGCCATCGTGCTCGCCAGCTTCATCGCCATCTCGGCATGGATGGCGATGGCACACGCCCGCGAAGACGCCGCCGTGGAGCCGCCCGCTGCGGAGGATGCCCACGACCGCCCCACGATGCAGCAGCTCCGACCGGGCAGCAGTCGTGACAAGCCTCCGTCGTCGCGAAACCTGATCGAGAGCCGAGCAGAACTCCGGCGCCGCTTCCGTG
>JBIIGJ010000164.1:0-6061 GCA_044236455.1 Pirellulales bacterium | reverse complement strand
TCGGGGGTGCAGGATTCGTTCGAGAAGGTGCGGGCGGCGATCGAGACGGCCAAACTCCAGAGCGGTCGAGACTATCGCGTGATCGTGGTGGGAGACGCCGGGGGCGAGCGGGACGCGTCGTCGCGATTGCTCGAGAGCCTCATCGAGCGGTGGCGGCAGGAGTCGGCGGAACGCGGTGGCCGCTCGCCCGCGTTCGATCCCGCCGGCGACGTGACGATCGTGCTCGACATCAAGGATCGGCAGATCGCGATGCGGGCGCCCTGGGCGCTCGAGGTGTCGAGCGGGCTCGACCCACGGACCATCAAGGAGGAGCTGATCGACAAAGTGTTCGTGCCCCGCGCCAAGGATGGACAATACGACGAGGGGCTGGCCGACCTGGTCGGCGCGACCGAGCGGTGGGTGAAGGACAAGGCGGACCGCAAGCGGGCGAAGGCCGAGGCCGCCCGCGTGTTTCGCACCCGGACGCTGCCATTGGGGCTGACGGCACTCGCTGGCCTCGGGGCGGTCACCACATTCTTCGTGCAGCGATCACGGCACGAGCGGCGGCTCGCCGAGGCCCGGCAGAAACTCGCGGCCTTCAAGAGCGAGGTGGTGGCGCTCTCCGATCTGCTCGACAGCCAGCAGGAACGGCATCGTATGCTGCCCCACAGCGACCCCGACTTCAAGACACCGATGGAGGGGCTGACGCGGTCGGCCTACGACAACGTGCAGTCGGCCCTCCGCCGCTATCGTGAGCGGTGGCTGGGGCTGATGGACGTTTGGGAAAGGGCGGAGGAGCGGATCGGCAAGGAGACGTTCCTCGGCACTGCCGAGGCCGAGGAGGCGATCAAGCTGCTCGACTCCGCCGAGGCCCGGCCGCCGCTCAACGATGTGGCCGGCGAGTGCAGCGCGCCATTGGATGCCTTGGAACAGGCGCACGAGAAGGCCCGCGAACTGTCCGCAACCCTCGATGCAACCGTCGCCAGCACGGCCCAACGGTTGGACTCGCTGGCAAAGCGTGGCCGCTCGAATGCCGCCTTCCAAGGCCCGATGGCTGAGGTGGCCCGTGCCGCGGAGATCGCGAAGCAGGGGCTCGAGGCCGATCCTGTCGCCGCCCGCGGGCGGCTGGAGGAACTTGCCGCGAGGTTGGACCGCTCGGTCACACGCATCGAGGAACTGGAGACCGTGGACGATCGGCGGAGCAAGGCCCTCACGCAGGCCGACGAGATCGCCCAGAAGGTGCGGGCCAAGCGGGCCGACGGCTGGCTGCTGGCGGAACCGGGCGCGAACCCCGACGAACTCCTGGCCGCAAGCCAGCATGATGCGACGGTTGCCGCGCAGCTGCTCGACGCGGACGAGACTGCCGGTGCCCGGTCCCACGTGGAGCGGGCCGAGAAGGCCAACGCCGAGGCGATGGCGTTGCTCGAGAGCATCGTGGCGGCCAAGACGAAGGTCGACGACCTGCTGCCTGCCTGTGTGGCCCGATTGGAGGCGCTTGTCGGACGGCGAAGTCAGGCCGTTCGCGCCATCGAGCAGGTATCGGGCATGTATGCCGACAGCTCGTGGGCCGACGTGGGCGACAATGTCGGTAAGGCCGACGAAGGGCTGGCCCGCGTCCGCTCGCTGTTGGCGGAGACGCAGGTGGCCGCCGACCATTCCCGCCAGCACTACTTCCGCGCGGTGGCACTTGTGGAAGAGGCCGTTCGGCAGGAGGATTGGATCGAGGGGCTCTATGCGGCCATCAGCGATCGGCGGGCCGAGCTCGACGAGCTGCGGGCCAGCCTGCCCCAGCGACACGACACGGTGCGGGCCCGCGTGGGCAACCTTCTGCAGGGCCTCGAGCGGCAGCGGACCGACCGCGTAAGGGCCAATGAACGAGCTCGCGAGGCAGGCCGTCTTCTGGAGGCGGCCGAGCAGGGATTTCAGATCCAGCGGCCCGACCTGCGGAAGGTCGGGCAGGTGCTGGAGGCGGCCGACACGGCCGCGGCTCGGGGCGAAGAATTGGCGGCCGAGGACGACCGGCTTGCGCGGCAGGCGTTCGATGATCTCGAGGAGACCGACGGCCTCGTCCGCCGGGTAGCGGCGTGGTATGGCGAGGGCGTTTCGCCCGACGTGCGGCCTGCTGCGACGGCGCTCGAAACGGCGAAGTCACTCCTGTCTCGGCAGCGGTACGAGGATTCGCTGAAGGCTTCTGCCGAGGCGAACCGTCTTGCTCGCGAGTCGTACGCGGAGGCCACGGCCGAGGCGGAGCGGCGGCGCCGTAGGCGGCTCGCGCAGGTTCAGCAGCGGCAGCTGGAGGATTCGTTCGCGCGGATGTCGCGGGGCTTCGGCCCCTGGGTGATCCAGTTGCCGGGGGGCACGTTCAGCGGTCCTGACCCGTGGCGTTCGATGCACGGACCGACGATCTCGCATGCCCCGTCGCGTTCCGCCGATTCCGGCTGGTCGAGCAACACGGCGCAGAGTGGATGGTAGGAAAGCGGCGAGGCTTCCCTCACCGGATCTCGACGGGAAGCACGTCGAGCCTGCCGATCTCGGCGATGGGTGCCTTCGTGACCGGCTCCAGCGATCGCTCCATCTCCTCGACCCGCTGACGCACGTCCGGAGGAACGAGGCTGCGACGTTCGGGCGTGTCGATCTCGTCGTTGAACATGATCCGGCCGTTTGGGTCGAGAACGACGAGCCGCGTCTCGTTGCCACGCGTCAGCTTGATCTGATAGTCAGGGTCCTGACGCAGCAGCGTTTCTTCTTCCGGGGCTGTCGCCGAGGTTGGCTTGCCCGGTTTGATTGACCTGTTGGGCTGGACGAGGGCCAGCGCGGAGGCGGGGGTTCGCAGACGGGAACTGGTGCTCGGCTGCTTTGCCGCCGTCTGTCGTACGGCCGGCAGCGGCGGCGCGGCCACTGGAACAGCTGGCGTGACGGCTGCCACCGTGGGCTGGCCAACCGGCTTCGACGGCGTGGGCAGCGTCGGCCGTCCACTCCGATCGGGATTTCCGAGCGGGAGCGTGACCTTGGCGCCGCCGCGGAGAAGCGTGCACTCCGGGGTTGCGTTGCCTTCGGAGGCATCCAGGAGCGCCTTGAGTTGTTCGGGAAGCAGCAGCATCTGGTCGTCGAGCAGCACAAGCACGTCGTGACGCTTGAAACCGGCGCTCTCAGCCACCGAGCCCGGGATCACCTCTTCGACCACGAGTCCGGCACCCCGTGCGAGAGCGAGCTGCTGTCTCAGCACCTCGGATGCTCGTGACAGACGGAGGCCAAGCGTGTCGGAATCGCGTGATGCCGCTGCAATCTCACCAACGGGCTGGATATGCGATCGGCGTGGTGGAGGGGGAGAGTCGGCCGCCGTATGGGGGGCGGCCTGATCGCCGGTTTCTCCTGCACGGCCCGCCGCCGTCTGCAGACAGACGACTGCCAGCGTCGCAAACACAAAACGCAGCACAACAAACATTGCGGGCCGTGTGGCGATCATGATTTTCATCGGAGGTGGCTACGGAACGAGCACTTAAGGCGTGGTATGTGACAAGTTCCCGGGTTTGTTTCCAGACGATCTTCGCGAGAAAGGCCGGCCAGGCGAAAGCTGGATAAGACACGCGAGGTGGGGGGTCGGCTCCGACGTGGCAAACGGGAGCAGACCGGCAGGAGAAACCCGTTGGCACGGTCGTACGGGACCGTTCTCGGTACGCGGCCTCCAATCCGTCGATATCCGTGCTACGGGATCGTGTCACGTCCTCCATGCGAGGGGAGATCATGTCAATACGCTCGTTTGTTGTCGCCTTCGGTGTTGTCGTCTGTTTCGGGGGAATGGTCTCCGGTCCGCTGGTCATGGCTGATGACGACCAGGCTCCAGCCGTCACGGCGGAGTCCACCGACACGGCGGAGTCCACCGAGTCTTCAGACGGCGACGAGGAGTCCAAGGACTCCTCGACCCCAGCGGAGGATCCCTCGAAAGAGGAGGTGTCCGCCGCCAAGCCGGTCGCCGAGGAGGCCGCCCAGGACGCGACGAAGGAGTCGACAGCGGCGGCTGTGGCCCCTGCCCCGAAGGCGGTGACGTCAACAAAGAAACCGGTGCTCTTGCCAGGCACGGGTTCGCTCGTGAAAGGGATCGGCGACGACTTCGAGGACGAGAACTGGAAGTGGAACTACAACCACCCCAAGAGTTCCGAAGAGCAGGACAAGCGGATGCGCGGGCCGATGGGCCGGAGCGTCAATGCACGGTGGTTCGAGGGACCCAAGCGCGGCACGCCCGACGTCGTCAAGCGGATCGAACTCCCGTCGCCGGGCCTCGAGGGCAGCACTCACGGTCTCCTGATCGCCTCGCTCCACGCGGGCATTCCCGGGCGGACCACCTACCAGATGCAGCAAGACGACCTGATCTACAACATGCAGAAGGTGACCGGCCGGGGCATCTCGGTGGCGGACAGCCCGAGCGTGGTGACCCGCGTCTACATGCCGCCCTTCGAGCAGTGGGAAAAGCGCAACGGTCCCTCGTTCGGTTTCCGGGCCGGCTGCTACACCCATGCGATCATCACGGGCGAAGACCACCCGGATAAGGGCCGCTTCGGTCTCGAGGAATACTGGCCCGGCATGTTCGTCTGCTTCGAGCCGGCAAATGCGAAGCGGAAGACGGAGAACTCCGCCTACCTCCGGATCCGGGGTGGCCGTAACGGCGGCGAGATTCGTGGTCCGAAGATCGACGAGACCGGATGGTGGACGCTCGGCCTATCGTTCTCACCCGACGGCATGGTGCACTACTTCGCCAGCCCCGGTGTCGATGAACTCACCATGGACGACCACATCACCTCGCAGTTTCCCTACGGGTATCGCACCGAACTGCTGAAGACGTTTTTCTACAACGTCTGCACGCAGGACGATGGCAAGACCTGGAGCACGCCCTGGGTGATCGACGACCCGAAGGTCTACTTCAACAAGCGTCAGGTGGCCGCTACGAAGACCCCGACCAAGCGATAACTGCCCGCGTTGTGGCACGATTCGTCGGGGTTATGCGCCATGAAAGCCCTGAGCGGAAGCGACGCGATCCCCCGGCTCACGGACCAGACGGCCTAGGGAAGTTCCCGGGCTGTCACCGCGTCGCCGGCCCGGGCCGTGCGGACATAGTCGCAGGCGGGTGGCATCATGTCGGCAAAACCGTCCGTATTGCAGCGGCAGGCGATGTCGTCTGGGCCCGTGCGGGTCAGCGTGTAGAGACAGTCATTGGCCGTGGCGGCCGACACGCTCTCCATCCTCACGCTCCAGGCGTTGCCCTCCTGCGACCAGGATCCCTCGGCGAACCGGCCATCGGACGTGAAGAGCCACGAGCGAATCTGGCCGCGCTCCTGATCCCAGCCGATGACCTCGGTGATCTCCCGGCTCCCTGTGGGGCCCGCCGGAAGCAGCCCCGGAATGCGGCTGTCGCCCGGCAAGGGCCGCTGCTCCTGCACGGCGTCGGCGCTGACGATGTGACTGCGAATGAGAAACGCCTTGTTGGCAGACCAGAAACACTGCGTGCTGGCCGTCACGCCCTCGCTGACGTCTTCCCACGAGCCGACGAGCCAGGCCAGGGCATCGAGCGGCCGCGAGGCCGCCTTCTGGCGAGATTCGGATGCAGCGTGCTGGATCGGCGCGGTCGATTCCCGCACCGTGTCGAGCACCCAGTTGCCATCCTGCCGGACGAGGACGGCGGAGAAGCGACTGCTCGACGGCTCGGCATCTGTGAAGGAAATCCGCGACACGCCGTCGACCACGGCCACGTCGTCGCGGAGCGGGCGGATCGATGTGATGTCGATGTCGATCGTGGCGCCGGCATCCTGTTCGAAGAGCGTGGCGAATACCTGGCGGACCGCCTCGCGGCCAGAGGTGGTTTCCCCGGAGTCGAGATCGACATTCTCACCGGCGGCGGCCCAGTGGGCTGCGAGGGCCGCAGGATCATGGCGATTGAAGGCTTGCAGATAGCTCCGCATCATGCTGCTGATGCCAGCGACATCCGGTCCGGTGGCGGACTGAAACGCGGTCTGCTGGAACTGGGGCGCCCCGGTCTGACGCGGAGCTGGCACGGCCCGGAGCGACTGCGACAAGAGCGACTGCGACA
>JBIIGJ010000230.1:0-2501 GCA_044236455.1 Pirellulales bacterium | reverse complement strand
CGGGCCGCTGCAGCTGGCGGCGTGCGCCGGCATCGTCGCCGCCGCATGGCTCGTCGTCCTGCCCTGGGTCGGGCGTCATCCGCCGATCGAGCGGCACGTTCGCGCCATGGAGGAAGGCGACGTAAACCCTGCGGCGATGGTCTACACGGAGCTCGAGCGGCTCCCGCTCCGCCCCGCCTGGATCGAAGACCACCTTGTTCTCTGGCCCTGACCCGCCGGGAGGTTCTCCTTCAAGAACATCACCGACGGGCTCGGCAAGCCACAGCTGTTTGCCGAGATCGTGCTCGCTCCCGACGCCGGAGCCTCTGACCTCTATGAAAGGGGAAAAGGGGATGAAGCCAGATTCACTCCCATCACTGTTTTCCCCACCCTGCGAACTGCGGTCCTTTCTGTGGCCACGCATGATCCCCGCAGCCGCAGGCCGATCGACGTTGTGTTTCAACCACATGGGCGTATCCTTGTTTGCTGAGTGCCCCGGCCGAATAACCACACACGCAGCTTCTCTTGACCGTGCATATCGATCAATCCCCGCGCCGCGACCGAAACCTGCACGCCCTCGAGCGTCTCGAGTCGCGGCTGGCGCTCGATGCTGCTAGCGGCGACGCCCCGCTCACGGCCACCACCACCGCCGTGATCGTCGGCAACGACTGGGGCGCGCGATCCACGCCGCTCGTGCGCGTGCTCGATTCCGTGACGGGAGCGGTGCGAGTGCAGTTCATGGCCTACGAGCAGTCGTTCAGGGGGGGCGTGCGGGTGTCTACCGGCGACGTCACCGGTGATGGCATCGAAGAGATCATCACTGGCCCGGGGGCTGGCCGCGTGGGTGAGATCAGGGTGTTCACGCAGGCGGGCGTCGAACTGCACTCCTACCGTACGCGGCCATTCGGCAACGCGTTCATTGGCGGCGTGGAGGTGGCAGCAGGGGCCGTGGCGGCCCCCGGGCAGGTCGCGATCGTGGCTGCGCAGGGGGCACGCGGCAATCTCGTTCGCGTGTTCACCGTCACACCCGGCGCGGTCGATCCCGTGGCCAACGTTCACGCCCGGCAGTTTCAGCCGTTCGGACCAAGATTCATGGGGGGCGTCCGGCTCGCCACGGCCGACCTCGGCACGTTCACAGGCAACGTGCTCGAGTCGGAGATTCGCGATGGCGTCTTCGAGATCGTCGCGAGCAGTGGGGCGGGCATCCGAGCCACGGTCGCCGTGCAGAATGCAGCGGCAGCGACCCCCACTCGGATCGCCGCTTTCAACCCGCTTGCCGCCTCCTTCAACCGCGGCGTCTTCGTGGCCAGGCTGCCGGGCACGGGCGACGCCGCAGATCGCGTGATCGTGTCCGGTGGTCCAATCAGCAGATCACAGGTGGAGACATGGTGGTATGCCCCAACGACGACCGCAGGCAGAGCCTTCGTCCGCGCGGCGGCGTTCGCCGCCTTCCCAAACTCCCCTGCCGCGGTCGTGGCCGCCGCGCTGGATGAATCGAACATCTTCACGGCTCAGAACCTCGGTGGCACGACACGGGGCGTGAGGCGAAACACGGCGGCTACGGGCGGCACCCAGACGACGCTGCCGTCGTCGATCGGCATCATTCCGCCGCAGCGGATCACGGTCGTGCGGTCGCCGCAGACCGCTGGCGTGGTGACACTGACGACGGATTTCAACACCGGCGCCGACGGCTGGGTGGCGGGCGCGGCGGACCTACCGTCGAACCCCGACGTAGACTACAAACTCGACTGGGGGCTGAGGCCCCTTCCCGCCGAGCTGGGGGCCGGCAACGGTTTCATGCTGCAGGGACTGAATCGCTCGGACGACCTGTTCCTGTATATGACGCGGCAGCTCGACGCGGCAGACGGAATCCTGCCAAACACTTCCTACCAGCTCGCCTTCGAGTTCACCCTCGCATCGAACGCTCCGAGCGGGCTCATGGGCGTCGGCGGCTCGCCGGGCGAGAGTGTCTTTCTCAAGGCGGGCGGCAGCAGCAGCGAGCCCCAGAAGGTCGTCGACCAATACAACAACGTTCGGCTCAACGTCGACAAGGGCAACCAAGGTCAGGGAGGCAAGGCCGCTACGGTCGCCGGCAACATCGCCAACGGTCTGGCTCCTGGGCAGGGAGGGGTTCCCACGCCGTATGCCTCCATCGTCCGGCAGGTCACCCACACCGCCAACGTGAGTTCGGACCGGCAGGGAAGGCTTTGGCTCCTCGCCGGAATCGACTCCGCCTTCGAGGGATTTACCAGAATCTATCTGCAGCGGATCGAAGTGCGATTGACCAAGGCATGAGCCCGAGCTGCGTTCGCTTTTTTGTCACTGGCGGGCCTCGAAGAGCACCTCGCCCCAGAGGCCGGGGTTGAGTTCCACTTCGCCGGGGATGTCGCTGACAAACGTGGTCGTCTTGTTGTGCCAATAGACGCGGGCGGCCGTCTCGATGCCGTCGCCCCGCAGCACGCCCAGGTCGCCCCGCAGGCTCGTGCCCGGCTTCGGCGCGAGGCCGAGCGTCGCCAGCGGCA
>JBIIGJ010000114.1:0-9910 GCA_044236455.1 Pirellulales bacterium | reverse complement strand
ACGGCGGTGGCCACGAACGTCGAGGTCACCGATGCCCTGCCGGCCAACGTGGCGTTCATTTCGGCCACGCCCGCCGCTGGGACGCGATTCCAGGAGACGGCGACAGGGGGCGTCTGGAGCGTGCCCTCGATCGCGCCGGGGCAGACGCTCGTCCTCACGCTCACGGTTGAGGCCGTGAACATGAGCGTGGCCTTCAACACCGTCACGATCACCCACAGCGACGTCTGGGATCCGAATAACCGCAACAACACGGCAAAGACACCGACCGACCCGCAGGAGGCCGACCTCATCGTCTCGAAGACGGTGGATAACTCGACGCCGAACGTGGGCGACGACGTGACGTTCACGATCACGCTCGAGAATCTGGGGCCGAGCAGCGCATTGAACGTGAGCCTGACCGACACGCTCCCCGCGGGCCTGCAGTTCGTAAGCGCTACGCCGAGCACGGGCAGTTTCACTAGCGGCGTCTGGACGCTCGGGACCGTCACTTCTGGCGCGACGCCGTCGCTCACGCTCGTCGCCAAGGTGCTCGCCCCCTCCTCGGGCCCCGTCTCGCAGCAAGAGAACACGGCTACCGCCACGAGCACGACCCCCGATCCCTACCCGGAAAACAACACCGGCACGTCCACAGTCACGCCGAAGCAGGCCGATCTCGAGATCTTCAAGACCGTCAACAACAAGGAACCGTCGATCGGCGAAACGATCGAGTACACGATCGCCGTCGATAATCTCGGCACCGACACGGCGACCAACGTGCGCGTCCAAGACATCCTGCCCGTGGGGCTCACGTTCGTGTCGGCCACGCCGTCGGTCGGCGGGTATGACGCTGGCACGGGCACCTGGACCGTCGGCACGGTGACCACGGCGGACACACCGACGCTCGTGATCTTTGCGAAGGTCACCAGCCCGACGGGCGGCACGCTGACGAACACGGCCACCGTCTCCGCCACGGAATACGACCCCGATCCCTCGAACAACACCGATAGCGAAGAGATCATCGTCCCGCCGAGTGGCGTGATCGTGGGCACCGACATCGGCTGCGTCACCGGCCCGTTCGTCCGCGTCATCGATCCCGACACCGGCGCCGACCGGATCATCCCGTTCTTCGCCTACGAGCCGAACTTCCGCGGCGGCGCCCGCGTCTACGGCGCCGACGTCACCGGCGACGGCATCCCGGAGATCATCACGGCCCCCGGCCCGGGTCGGCCAGCGGAGGTTCGCGTCTTCTCCAACACCGGCTCCCCGCTGCCGCAATACAACTTCTTCCCCTTCGGCCGGGCGTACACCGGCGGCCTCAATATTTCGGCCGGCTCGATCACCGCCGCCGGCAAGATCCAGATCGTGGCCGCCCAGAGCCGCGGCGGCACGGTGCGCGTCTTCGACGTCACGCCGACAAGCGCGACGCCCGTCGCGAGCACGGCGATTCGCCAGCTTCAACCCTTCGGCGCGGGCTACCGCAGCGGCGTCTTCGTGGATACGGCCGACATCGGCACGTTCAGCGGCCGCACACTGACGTCCACGGCACCGGACGGCATCATGGAACTCGTCGTCGGCAGCGGCCCCGGCATCCGGGCCACGGTGAACGTCTACAACGGCCAGCCCGCCAGGCCGGCCCTGATCAACTCGTTCAACCCATTCGCGCGGGGCTACAACCGCGGCGCCTCGGTGGCACGGCTGCCCTCGAGCGTGCCGGGCAACGCCGACAAGATCCTCGTCTCGGCCGGCTCCAGCGGCGGCTCGCTCGTCGAGACCTATTCCGGGCTCACGAAGACCAGGGAGGCTGCGTTTGCCGCCTACGCCGGCAGCCGGGCCGAAGTCTTCTCCGCGGCGATCAACGAGACGCAGATATTCAACGTCGAGGGGCAATTTGGCCGCACCAACGGCGTGCGGAAGGTCCGCTCGACCTCGGGCACTGGCTCCTCCACGCTCGCGCAGTCGACCGCCAGCTACCCCCCGCTCCGCGTCGCCATCCTCCGCAAGTAGGTCGACGAGCAGTGGGTCCTTACCAGCGGTACTCGGTGCCAAGATTGGCGCCGTGGAGGAACAGGCCGCCGTTGTCGTTGATGCCGGTGCCGGCACCGGCGGCCGTGTTGAAGTCCCACTGCGAAGGCGCCAGGGTGGCGCTCGTCAGCCAGTAGAAGTTGTAGCCGGCACGCAGTCCCCAGTGGTTGGTGAGCCGGTAGATCAGCGTGCCGTTCAGCTGGCCGATGAAGCCCACGCCCGAGTCACGAGCCGACACGGCCGGTCGCTCGGTCGTCGAGACCGTGCCCGCGATCGGGTCGGCGGCCTGGTAGGCACTCGTGCCGCAGAGGGCCGTCTTCCACCAGCCCTCGACCGCCCAGCGGCACCACTCGCGGCGGCCACGCATGCCGATCTGCGGCCCGAAGTAGTTCGTGCTCGTGCGGACGTTGTAGCTGGCCGGCTCCGGCGGATCGCAGCAGAGGGCGGTAAGGCTCGCCTGCTCGTTCAGCCCGGCCCAGACGAACCCCGCCAGCCAGTTCACGCAGTGGCAGTTGGGCCTGCAGCGGGTGAGTCCGCACCAGTTCGGGCCGCACTCCTGGCAGCAGTCGTAGCAGAAGACGTTGAACTCGGCGATGTTGAGCGTCGATGCGTAGGTCGCCCGCACCTGGTCGGCGTCGTTGAAGTTATTGACCGCAAGTCCGAGCGGAGGCGGCAGTTCGAGGTTGGACGGGCCAGTGACGGTCGATTGCCCGAACATCCCGTAGATGCCGGTGTAGCCAATCTCCCAACCGTATTGGTCGGTGACGAGTTCTCCGTAAAACGTGCGGAAGCCCGTCCCGACCGAGGACTGGAGGTCCTGTGTCGTGAGCACCGGCAGTCCGGTGTCGGAGTCGTACGCGAGTGGCGCGTTGCCCGCCTGGTTGTTTCGCTGCAGGAAGAGCAGGTCGAAGATCGCGTAGTGGGTCCAATTCGGACAGCAGCAGCACTGCCGCAGCTCCTCCATGCACGCGTCGTCGGCGGCAGGCTGGTCGATGAGCGGATCGGACCAGGCGGCTGGTGTCTCGGCAGCATGTGCGGCGGCGGCGGTCGCGAGCCCGCAGGCTGCGATCCATGCCAGAGCCACGGCATGCCAGAACCGGCGCTGGCCTAATGCTGTCACGAAGAAATGCCCCACTCGTATTCCCTCCGCCCACCGACGTACACAAACCCATCTTTTTGAATCGTCCACTGGAAAACGCCAGTCCGAGCGGGCGTCCGGCCGTTCCAATCGCACCATTTGGGAGATTTGTCCCGGGCCCGCCCTGGCGTATTGCGGTAAATCTGCGGCTTCCGCCGGTTTGAGTCAGGGACGCGGCCGTCCGCTGGCACGGCGTTCCCGAACCAGATAAACTGCCGGCTCGGTCGCGGCACGCTCCGTTTCGTCCGTTTCCCCCGGGACTCACACCACTCATGGACCAGTACCGTCGTATCCAGACCGCCAAGAAGGGCGACATCCACATCGTGCTCTTTAAGGACAAGAAGATCCTCGACGACACGGTGCTCGACGAGATCAAGACCGAGATCAATCGCCTGATGGGCAACGCTGCCGGTCCGGACATGCTCCTCGACTTCTCGAACGTCGAGTTCATGTCGAGCGCCATGCTCGGCCTGCTCGGCCAACTCCACCGCAAGATTGGTGCGGGCAAGGGTCGGCTGAAGATGTGCGGCATCCGCCCGGAGATCTTCCAGGTCTTCAAACTCACGAACCTCGACAAACTCTTCAAGATCTACAGCGACGCGCCCGCCGGCCTGGCGGCGTTCGAAGCCTGAGCGCGCAAGCATCGGGGAAGGCAGCACGATGAACCCAGACGCTTCGGCCCATCCGGCAGTTTCAGCCGTTGGGGCGGCTTCCAGGGCTGGCGTGGACGTGCTGATCGCGGAAGACAGCCGCATCCAGGCGAAGATGCTCATGCGGCGGCTGACCGAGGCGGGCCATACGGTCCGCTGGGGAGAGACCGGTGCCGACAGCCTGGCGCTGGCCCGTGAGCGGCGGCCGGACATCATCGTCTCCGACATCGAGATGCCGGTGATGACCGGCTACGAGTTTTGCAAGGCCGTGAAGACCGATCCGGCGCTCAAGACCGTGCCGTTCATCCTCTTGTCGACGCTAGCCGACCCGATCGACATCATCCGCGGTCTCGATGCCGGCGCCGACAACTACGTCACGAAACCCTACGAGCCCGACTTCCTGCTCGCCCGCATCCAGTCGCTGCTGGCCAGCCCGCTCGACGAAGATGGGCCCGGGGGCGAGACGGCCACGCTCGAGGTGACGCTGGCGGGCCAGCAGTTTCGTGTGAAGGCCGGGCGTCAGCAGGTGCTCAACCTGCTTGTCTCCACGTTCGAGAACGCCGTCGCCAAGAACCAGGAGCTGGTCGTCGCCAATCAGGATCTCTCCGTCGCCCGCGACAACCTGCAACGCACAAACGCCGAGCTGACCGATCTCAACGACCGCATTTCACGCATCAACACCCAGATGGTCCGCGACCTGGAGGCGGCCGCCAAGGTGCAGCGGTCGCTCCTGCCCGCCGCCGACGTGACGATTCCGGCCACGCAGGTGGCGTGGCGGTATGTCCCCTGCCAGAGTCTTGCCGGCGACTTCCTCAACATTTTCCCGCTCGACGACGAGCATACTGGGCTGTTCGTGGTGGACGTCAGCGGCCACGGCGTGCCCTCCTCGCTCATGGCGGTGACCGTGGGCCGGTTCCTCACGCCGAAGGTGTCGGAGCAGTCGTTGCTCGTGCGGCAGGGACCTGACGGCAGGGTCGTTGTCGCTCGGCCCGCCGAGGTGGCCACGCAGCTCAACCGGCTCTTTCAGGCCGACGAGTTTTCCGGGCTCTACTTCACCATCCTCTACGGCGTGCTGCATGTGCCGACTGGCCGGCTCGACTATGTGTCGGGTGGCCATCCGGCGCTGGTGCGGGTGCCGGTTGGTGGTGCGGCGGAGTTTCATCCCGCGGAGGGATTCCCCATCGCTTTCGTGCCCGACGTGGAATACGAGCAGCACTCGCTGCAACTGGCACCGGGCGATCGGATCTACCTCTACTCCGACGGGGTGTCGGAGGCAATGGACAAAGATCGTGAGCAGCTCGGCGATGACGCGCTGGCCAACGTGCTGTCGGCCGGCCGGTCGCAGCCGCTGGAAGAGAGTGTGAAGGGCTTGCTCCAGCGGGTTGAGGACTGGTGCAGCCCCGTGGGCCCGCTCGACGATGTCTCGATCCTCGGGATCGAGTGGCGACCCTAGCGGTAGCGGCGGCGGTCGATTCGCTGTTCGAGCAGACGGGCCAGCGGCCAGCCGGCCAGCGTCATGACGATCACGTCATCCACGGCCCCCACCAGCGGGATCGCATCCGGGACGACGTCGAAGGGCATCAAGACCCAGCACGACGCCAGCAGGAACACGATCACCATCCGCGGCAGCCGGGCGATCTGCTCGAGCACGTCGGCCTCGAACTCGAGTGCCGGTGGCGGCACGAGAAAAATGCCCTCCGAATCATGGCGCACCTGCAGAAGGCCGTGGGTGGTGACGAGGTCGTGGGTGATCACCCTGGTGATCTCTCGGATGCCGGCGGCGTCGACGCCCGGCACATGTTCGTACGTCTGCCGGACCAGCCCTTCCGCGGTCTGCTCGCCGAGGCGGCCATCGGCCCAGGTGCGGGTGACCAGCCGCAGGCACGAACGCCGTTCCAGTTCGTCAGTGACGTGCCGCAGCCGACGGAGAATCTCCTTGTCACGGTGGTATTTGTCCACGTCCCGGAACTGCAGGAACATGCCGACGAGCATCGTGGCCAACCCCCCGAGAAACGGCAGGCTGGGCACTGGCGGCTGGCTGAAGGCCACGGCCAGGGGAATGAAGAAGAGACCGGCCGTCAGCCCCATCCGGGTGGCCGCAGTGCCGCCGACCGAAGTGACCACGCAGAGCGCGAGCAGCACGATGGCGGTGCCGGGGCTGGAGAGCGCGTCGGCGATCCACGCGGGAATGAAGCTGCTCACGCCGAGGAATCCGCCGGCCGCCCGGACGGCTGCGAAGAGTGCGCCGAGCACGCCGCCGGTGTCGGCCTGGTGCCATGGACGCCCCAGCAATCTCGCGACGAATAGGGTGAATGGATAGGCGAGCACGATCTGCCCCACGAGGTTGAGCCCCTTCGATACGCCCAGCAGATGCCATTCGAAGGCGATGGCTGACACCATCAAGAGGCCCAGCAGCGTGATCACGCTCGACTGCCGCCAGGTGAAGGTGTCGCCGGTGAACCACGGGTCGAGCATCATCAGCCGGGCGGCGGCGACATAGAGCACGATCACGAGCAGCTGCCGGGCGAGCGCGGAGGGCCGGTGGCCGACTCCGACGGGTAGGCCGAGCAGATCGGGCATCGCCTGGGACCAGGTTGCCAGGGCCGACGGCGGCCGTGCGTGGGCTGGTGGTGGGGCGTCAGCGGGGAGGAGAGTGGTGTCGCTCATCGGCGTCCCGTTGGGGGAAGTCGGGCGAGTGCCGCGCGATCCGCATCGATCGCCCGTTGCAGGTCGTCCTTCGACCAATCAAAGCCGTTCACGAGCTGCTTTCCGGGGGCGAATCCGAGACGCGTGGGCCAAGCGTCGCGGCAGGTGCGGTAGATCTCCAGCCGCAGGCTGAGCGCGTCGGCGCTGGTGGCCGACGACATCTGTCGGATCGCCTCCAAGGCCTGCTCCCGGTGCGGATCGGCGAAGGCGAGGTCGCCGCACTTCCAGGCATGATGGTGGAGGCGTGCCCGATCAAGATGAAGCAAGTCAGCCCACGCGGTGCGGCTGGCAGTGGACCAGTCGCCGTCGTGTTGCTGGAGCAGGTTGAGGGCATCGCTGATCGTATTCTGGCAGCGGTCGATCTCGGCCAGATACGCGGGGGCGATCTTCGCCCCCCCGACTGCATTCCAGACGGCGTTCCACGCCCCGCCCCGCTCGCGGTGGGCCGTGATGTCGTCGCGGCGGATCGCTTCGCACTGGAAGTGGGCGGCTTCGAGACGGTCGGGATGCTGTGCGAGTAACTGCCGGGCGCGTTGCCGCAGTTCAGCCCGCTCATCGAGGTCGATGAGCGTCTGGAGGTAATACCGCCAGGCGTTCACGCTGGCCTGGTCGGCAGAGTCGACGCACTGCCGGAAGGCGGAGAGCGCCCTGGTGGGCACGGCCTGTTTCAGCAGGCCGATCGCGGCGTTTTCCGCGTCGCGCTGGGCGGGGGTGAGGGGGCCCGCCTCGTCCTGCAGCGGTGCCGGCAACTCCAGCGGGGGGCGGACCGCGACGCCCTTGGGCAGCAGCCACCAGATCACCGCCGCCGCGATGCCGATCACGATCAGTTGCCATGCCGCCGCGGCAAGAGGGCGGCTCTCGTCGGCCGTCGACTCTGCGACCGCTAGCGAATCCATCTGCTCATCGAGATCGACGGCATGCATGCGGTCGGCGGACAGCGTCGTCGATTTGGGCAGCGCAGGACGGGCCAGCGAACTGGCCGTGGCAGCCGGGTAAGCCTGCGGGCCCGCCGGGGCGGCGGCCAGACGAGCGTCAATCGGGATCAGGTCCGAACTCTGCTTCATGGAAGAAAGTGTGCATCACCCGCCTCCGGGCGGCAAGGAATTTTTCACGGCCCGCAGGACGGGCAGCGCATTTGCTTCCAACTGCTCGCGACGATAGCCCACCTCACGGGTCTCGATCGGCTGGCCCTGGTCGTCGGCCTTCACGACGAGGAGGCCGTCCGGGGTGAATTCCTCCGTCGTATCGCCTCTTGTTCTCGTCCAGCCCAGCAGGGTGCCCCGCTCGTCGTAGCGGTAGGAGTCGGTCCAGTCCGCGGGCGTGACGATCATCCAATCGACGTATGACGCCTTCTCTCCGGCCGGCAGCCGTTGGATCGAGACAATCCGCCTGGGGGAGTCGCCGTTGATGGCATCCTTGCGGTCGGGGGCCGCGGTCGCCGGGACATCCTCGTAGGTTCGTTGTTCATTCGCCGGGAAATACCAGGTGAGAAAAGCGGGGGCCGACAAAGTGGCGCCGTTGTCGGCGAAGACGCCGACGTCGACGCGACTGCTTGGCAGGTCGCTGCCTGGGTACACGCCCCGCGGATGCCAGTCGATGAAAATCTCGGCGCGGGTGCCCTGTGGGTCGAGCGGCTTGATCTGCACACGGGCCTCGTCGCCGTGCAGGAGTCTCCAGGTGAACGAGAGCGGCCGGCCGTTGGGGTCTTTCGTGTCCGCCACGCTCACCACCATCCGGCGGCGGAAGCGGGCCGAGCGGGCCGTCCGGGCCACAGCCGAGATCGTGTCGAACATCCGTTCGGTGGGGCCCGCCTCGAAATAGTCGATGCCTGGACGTCCGACATCCTCCTCCTCGACCTTCAGCCGCACCAGCGGCGGCACCTCGTCGGCCTTCAGGTCGTGCGCCATTTTCACCATCCGCTCGACGTCGAGGGTGGCGGCGTCGAAGACGGGCGGGTGGGCCTTGCCGCTCAGCTCGTCTTCACGGCCGGCGATGGGCTTCCGTGAGCGGCGGAAGATCATCTGCACGGTCGGCACGAGCAGCCGTTTCTCGACCAGGAACTTCTGGGTGTCGGGGCGGAAGGCCGCGATCGTGCTGGCGACGGCGTTCATGAAGGCGCGGTCGGAGCCGGATGAACCCTGCGACGTGATCAGGTAGGGAACATTGGCGGGATAGATGTCGCCCAAGCCGTTGTCTGCTTCGGGATCGTGGTCGCGGTGTTCCGGATAGAAGTAGAGGAGATTGTTGGCGTACTGATCGGCCAGCAGCCCCATGGAGTTGGCGTTCGCCATCGCGAGCCGGGG
The DNA here is from genome assembly GCA_044236455.1 of Pirellulales bacterium. Classification (GTDB taxonomy): domain Bacteria; phylum Planctomycetota; class Planctomycetia; order Pirellulales; family UBA1268; genus CAMCQY01. Next base: position 1,112 of record JBIIGJ010000114.1, on the reverse strand, counting down.
CATGCTCCAGGAAAAGGCCCCCCGAATCTGCGCGACGGAGGCGTTGCCGATGAGCGGAGCATTGTGGACGAAGAGCAGCTGTAGGCCGCGGTGCAGCTCACCCACCGGGTGCATCGACGTCGTCGTCCGCTTGACCACGTCGGCGTATTCGACGCGGGTGAGTTCGGGAAACCAGCCGTAGTCCATGTTGCTGTGATCATCGTCGTGGTTGTCGTAGAGAATGCCGTGCAGCCCTGCGGCTGTCCCCTCCTTTCGCCATTGCCGCAAGAGATCGCCCACAGGCCCTTGCTGTGTGGTGATCTCCACCTGCGGGTCTGCGGGCGGAAACTCGTGGGCCACGAGGAACCGCGACAGGGGTGGAACCCAGAGCGTGTTGCCCTCGGCCACCTCGGCCACGCCATCCTTGACACGCCGCGGCTTCGGCAGCGGTCCCTCCTGACGCCGCTTTTCCTGAGCGATTCGGGCCCGTTGCTTGACGTTGCTCGCGATCGCCTCGAACCGCGGCGACTGCCGCAACGGCTGGAGATCTGGATCCCGAGCCAGGGTGTCAGCATCGTCGAAACCTGCGGCGACCGCGGCGGTGAGGCTATTGAACGCGGCGTCGGTGTTGCCCCGGGCGCATTGCACGCAGGCGAGGTTGTAGAGCGTCGTGGCCGGTGGGATGTCCGCCTTGTCCACCGCGTTACGCAGCAGTTTCTCCGCCACGTCCATTCGCCCGGCGGCCGCTTGCAAGATGACCTGCTGCATGAGCAGTTGTTGCATCAGCTGTGCCTGTGGCGCGTCGAACACACTCACTCCGGCCTTTGCGGCTGCGGGCGCAGCGGGTTCGTCAGCCGCGTGGGCTGCGGGCATCGCCAGGATGGTCAGGGCGACGATGGCGGCAAGAAGGCGGACGCATCGGGGCATCGGCGTTTCCTCGAGGAGGGCAAACGCCCCGAGTCTACCGGAGTGGGCCATCCAACCGCAGACGAGCTGCCCACGGCGGTCGTCAGGCATCATGGATGCCGCCGGGCTCGCAGAGCCGTACCGCAGGCTGGCAGAAAAGCCGCGCCGTGTTCCGCAGTGGTGCAGCCAGCACTGGCTGGAGGCGGGCGACCGCAAGGGCGGCGGCA
>JBIIGJ010000113.1:0-9967 GCA_044236455.1 Pirellulales bacterium | reverse complement strand
CGCGTGGTGCCTGCCTCATCCGCCACAAGGGCCGCATCCCGGCCGACGAGCGCATTGAAGAGGCTGCTCTTGCCGATGTTGGGTGGTCCCACGAGCACCACCCGGGGCAGATCGGCCGCCGCACTGGCATCGCGGTCGGCGAGCCGGGCTACCACCGCGTCGAGGGCCGCGTCGGCTGCCGCGAGTCTCGCCTCGATCGCCGCCCACGCCGCGGCGTCGGCCACCGGCACCGCATCGGGCGTGTGTTCGTCGGCGAAGTCGATCGTGGCTTCGATGTCGGCCGTGAGGTCGAGCAGTGTCTCCCGCAGGCGGTGGAGCGTGTCGCCCACGCCGCCGGCCATCCGATCAAGTGCGGCGGAGAGTTCCATCGGCGTCTTCGCATCCACCACGGCCAGCACTGCCTCGGCCTGAAGGAGATCGAGCCGACCGGCGAGAAACGACCGCAACGAAAACTCACCGCCCCGCGCGAGCCGGGCCCCCGAGCGACATGCGGCGGCCACCACCGCATCGACGAGCGGCGCCGACGCGGGCAGTTGCACCTCGGCGAGCGGTCCGCCCGTGGGCCCTTGCGGCCCCGGCCAGTGGAGAATCTCGACCGGCAGTTCACCCCATTCGGCTGTCATTTCACGTGACGCCAGCCTGGCCGCCACCAGCCGCGGCCGCTCCCCGTGCCGCGGAAAGCCTACCGCAGAGGGTGCGAACAGGTCGGAGAGCAGCCGATCGAGCCCGTCGCCAGAGAGCCGCACGATGGCGCGTGCGCCGGAGCCCGTGACGGTGGCGGGGGCGACGATCAGTTCATGAACGGACCACATAGGGCACGCGCCGGAGCCTGTTATCCATGCCGAAACAGCAGCCAGAAAGCCAGGAGCACCAGCGGCACGATCACGCCCGGGTCGATGAGCAGGAGCCGCCGGCATGGCACGGCGACCGTCTTCTCGAGCGAGGCCCACTTGTGCGGCACCGCGTGGAGAAAGGCTGGGCAAGCCACCATCGAGAGCATGTCGCGGCGGCTGCGATACCGCACGATGGCCACATCTTCGAAGAAGTCGGTGTCGCCGCCCGCGGTCAGCAGATTCGTGATCTTGTCCGCAACGAAGACGGGATAGCAGCCCCGTTTGAGCAGCTCCGGCAGCACGGCCCGCGAGTAGAGCCAGCCGGCATCGCGGCCGCTGATGATGCCGGTGGGCGTCGACCCGTTGAGCGCCGTGCCGGGGCGATAGTCGGCCCGCTCGCGATACGCCATCAGGTTGACCATGTAGAACGGCCGGCCGTCGTCGGCATCCATGAAAGCCTGAAAACGCGCCCGCTCGGCAGGACTCAGATCGTCGTACTTGCCGCCGAGCAGCGAGACCGCCTCCCCGGGCCGCAGCCGCCGCCCAAACCACGGCTCATGCCAGAGCACGAACAGCACACACGACGCGATGATGCCGGCGGAGAGGATCATGGGTCGAAATGAGCTGCGTCCCCTTTTTGAGGGTCAGCGCTGCTTCTTCCGCGACTCCCGCTTCTGCCTCGCCGCATCGCCCGCCGGCACGGGTGGCTCCTTGCCGCCGAGCTTGGCGAAAGGCACGTTGATCACGCGGCCGTTGCCACCCGCCCCACCGCCCGAGGCCACGCCGGCAGCGGCCGTGGCGGGAAGCGTCTGCGGCAGCCAGAGGCGTTCCGCAATGCCCCAGAGGCTCGACGCGATGAAGTAGAGGCAGAGGCCGCACGGCACCTTGAAGAACATCAGCGCCATGAAAAACATCATGTATTTCATCACCTGCTGCTGCACCTTCGCCTGCTCGTCCACCGCCGGCGGCATGAAGAGCTGCTGCTGCCAGAGAAACAGGCCGATCGTCGCCAGCGGAAAGAGATTCAAATACGGACCGAGCCACGCCTCAGGCGCCGACAGGAACGGCGGCAGCAGCTTCGACCAGTCGTAAAACATGTCGGGCGCCGCGAGATTCGAGCACCAACGCATCGCCGAGCTGAAGAGGGGCGCCTGCCGCAGCTCCACGTCGGTGGCCAGAGACCGGTAGAGACCCATGAAGATGGGGATCTGGATGAAGACGAGCAGACAGCCGCCCATCGGGTTGTAGTCGTGCTTCCGCCAGAGATCCTGCGTCGCCTTCGTCCGCTTCTCCGGCTCGTTCTTATACTTCTCGGCGATCGCCTTCATCTCCGGCTGCAGCACCTGCATCTTCTGCGACGAGAGCGCCTGCTTCCGGCTGACGGGAAACATCGCCCCACGGACGAGCACGGTCAGCAGCAGGATCGCGATGCCGTAGTTGCCGATCACGGCATGGAGTGCATGCAGCACGGCGATCATCGGGCGGGCAACCCAGCCGAACCAGCCGTAGTAGACGAGGTCGTCCATCGCCGCCGTCTTTGCGCCATACCGCGCCAGCAGTTCGGGCTTCTTGGGGCCGGCGAAGATCTCATAGCGGTGGGCCACGGTCGTGCCGGGCTCGACCGTCTGTTCCTTCGAGACGAGCCGACAGGTGACGTCGACGAGCTTGCGGCGGGCCGCAGCCGGGATCTCTCCCACCACCAGCGGCCGCACCTCGTCGAGGACGGGCACGTCGGCTCCCGCGGCTGCCGGGATCAACGCCGAGGCGAAGTAGAGGGCGTCGACGCCGGCGAACGACAGCGGCTTGCCGTCGCGGACGGCCGAGGCCGGGTGGTCGAGCGTGCCGTCGGCCATCTTCAGACCACTCACCAGTGTGCTCTGCTCGCCCGTAAACCGCATGGCCACGTCGCGGACCGCGAGCGTGCCCCAGTCGCGGGCGATCCGCGAGGCATACCACCAGCCCTCGGTCGGCAGCCCGGTGGGGCCGTCGAGGGCATAGGCCACGCGAGTTGGCCGCTCGCCGCCGGTCAGTTCAACCACGAGTTCAAGCCGCTGGGCTGGCCCGTTCGCCGCGCCGGCGCGGGCGTCGCCATCGGCAGGAGCCGCCACGAGCCGGTATTCCTTGGCGACCGTCAGTCCGCCGGGCAGTCGTCGCGAGAACCGCACCCGGCTCCCATCGGCTGCCGCCTCGGTCTGCCAGTCGCGGTCAGCCAGTTCCTGTCCCGGGATCTCCAGCAGCGGTTCGCTTCGTTTGCCGCCGTCGCGTGCCTCCAGTGACAGCCGGAATGAAAACGGGTCACACGGTTCGGCATCGGGATCGACCACGGGCTGCGTGCGATACTCCGGCCGCACCACCTCAAGCGGCCGGCGCTCCAGCACGACATCGCGGGTGACCGTCTGGCCGTCGCGGCGGATCGCCACGGCGACGGAGTGGCCGGGGTGTGTGGCCGCCAGGGCGGTGTGCAGGCTGCGGGGATTGGGCGTGGGCGTGCCGCCGAGACTGGTGATGATGTCGCCAACGCGGAGGCCGGACCTATCGGCAGGCGTGCCGGGACCGACGACCCCGATCCGGCAGCCCTCGTCTGGCACCGCTTCAAGAGCCAGGTGGCCCATGTAGCCGGACCGATCGTCCTGATCGTGGAAGCTCTCGCTGGCGAGTTCGATCCGCTCCACGGCCGCACCGCGGCTGGTGAGCGTGACGAGCATGCCCGCCGGGCCGTTCGGGTCAAGCGAACCGAGGGTGCGGCGTTCCCGCTTCGCCGACAAGTCGCCGGTCTCTGGCTCTGCGTTGGTCTCGCTTGCGGCCTTGTCGCCAGCGGCCGCGGCACCGCCCGGAGCGTCGGCGCCGGCCCCGGGATTTTCAACGGCATTGAGGGCTGCCGCCTCGCCCGCCGGCGGGGCCTGCCTGTCGCGGATGGGCTTGGGAAAGAGCCAGAGTTGCAGCAGCTGACCTGCCAGCACGATGGCCAGCGAAATGGCAATGAACTGGGCGTAGCGACGTTCCACGAATGACTCCGGATGAACCCAGGCCCGGACACAGGCCTGATGTTGGGGGGCTCTCTGCGGAGTATATCGGTTCCGGCTCTGGCTATCTGCCCTGCGTCAGCCGATCCCCGAGAAAATTGTCGAGATCGGGGATCGCGTGGATTTTCTGGCAGGTGACGTCCCAGGGATACTCGATGCGGCGATACCGCACCGCATCATCCTCCAGGATCAGGTAGCAGGCTCGGCAGTCTCCGTCTCGCGGCTGCCCCACGCTCCCGCAGTTCACCATCGCCTTGCCGTGCGGGAGCGACAGCCGCTGCTCTTGAACCGATTTCGCAATCGCCGGCGAGATGAAGTCGGGGGCGGTCGTGAAGATGCCGGGGATGTGGGTGTGCCCCTGGAAGCAGAATCTTCCGAACAGTTCGAAGATGTGCTCCATCTTGAGCGGATTGTAGATGTCTTCCGGGAAGACATATTCGTCGAGCGGACGCCGGGCGGAGCCGTGCACGAACAGCAGCTCGCCCTCAGAGTGGGTTCGCGGCAGCTCGCCGAGGAAGTCGGTGAGGCGGTCGGCGGAATTCCGCGGAATCCGGTCGTGCTGCTCGAGCTGGGCGCGGGTCCAACGGATGGCCTTCTCGGCGCCCACGTTGAATCCGTCCGGGTCGAAGAGGGCCCCCTGGTCGTGGTTGCCCAGCAGCACCATGCTGCAGCGGTCGCGGATGAGTTTCACGCACTCGCAGGGATTCGGACCGTAGCCGACGATGTCGCCCAGGCAGTAGATGGCGTCGACCTGCTGCCGGTCGATATCCTCGAGAACGGCGCGGAGCGCCTCGAGATTGCCGTGCACGTCGCTGATAATGGCCCGCTTCACTGGTATCAAACCCGCTCCGCCGGGCCTTGACGCACGATCTCTATACAGTGGAGCCTACGAACGCCCCACCCCATGGTCAAGCGACACGCCCTCCACTCCGCCACGCCATCACCGCTGCTGCCAACACATGAAAACCCTCGCCATCGATACGAGCCTTGCGACGGGAGCCGTCGCCGCGATCGACGGCGAACGGATTGCCGTGCGATCGCTGCCCACCGCGGGCGAGCATGCCCGGCTGCTGGCGGCCGCGATCGCTGGGGTCGCAGCCGAACTCGGCTGGCCGACGGCCGCCGCCGAACTGGTGGCCGTGGTCCGCGGGCCCGGCTCGTTTACCGGCCTGCGGGTGGGAGTGACCACGGCCAAAGCCCTCTGCTGGACCACCGGCAGCCGGCTGTTGGGCGTGTCGTCGAGCGAGGTGATCGCGTTGGGCACTGCGGCAGCCGTGGGGCGGCACGACGCGCCGGTGACCGTCGCCTATGACGCCGGACGGGGCGAAGTCTTCGCCGCAACAGTCGTTCCCGACGAGGGCTCCCCAAGCGGCTGGCGCACGGAGGCGGGCAGGCTCGTCGCGGCGACTGATTGGCTGGCTGGCATGGCCCCGGGCAGCATCGTGACCGGGCCCGGCCTCGCCCTGCTGACCGACGCCCTCACGGGCCGGCCCGATCTCGTGGTCGCGCCGCCGACAGCGTGGAGTCCCGCCATCGCCGACGTGGGCCGCATCGCTCTGCTCCGCGCAGCAGCGGGCGAGGCCGACGATCCCGCGGCACTCGTACCGGACTACATCCGCCCCAGCTACGCCGACGAAAAACGGTGACTCACGCTGACCCAGCGTCGCATGAGTGTCGAGGGGGCGTCCCGGACACCGCAGCGAGCCTCAGGCGCCTCCGAGGAAAAGATTGACCACGCGCACGGGCGCTACCGAGGAGCCGCCGTAGCGAGCGGAGGTGTTCGGGACGCCCCCGGTCGATGGAGCCCCAGCCGGTCTCCCCGAACACGCTGCACTCGCTCGGCGGCTCCTCGACGACGTCAAAAGGTATGGCACATCCTCCGCTCGGAGGCGCCTGATGCTCGTTCCGGTGTCCGGGGAGACCTCACCCTTGCACACAGATGTGTTGCCTGCCCTGCCGGAATCCTCGCTCTGAAAATCCCAGCGGAATACGCATCAGGATCCGCGGATCATCGAGGGGGCGTCCCGGACGCCGCAGCGAGCCTCAGGCGCCTCCGAGGAACAGATTGACCACGCGCACGAGCGCTGCCGAGGAGCCGCCGAAGCGAGCGGAGGTGTTCGGGACGCCCCCGGTTGCAGAACCTCGGCCCGACCGAAACCGGTCGACGCCGCGGCTGCTTGCGGCTGCCCTGTTGCCGATTCCGAGGCACGGTAGGATTGGGGCCGAATGAGCGGTCTCTTTGCCCGCTCTGAGTCGTTCCTGGGAGGAAGGTTTTCGATGCGTCCCATCAAGAAGCTGTTGGTCGCCAACCGCAGCGAGATCGCGATCCGCGTGTTTCGCTCCGCCCACGAACTCGGCATGCGGACCGTGGCTATCTATGCCCACGAAGACCGCTTCGCGCTCCACCGCTTCAAGGCCGACGAATCCTATCTCGTCGGCCGGCCCGGCGAGCCGATCCGCTCCTACCTCGACATCGAGGGAATCGTGGCGATCGCCAAGGAGCATGATGTCGACGCGATCCATCCGGGCTACGGCTTCCTCTCCGAAAATCCGGAGTTTGCCGCGGCCTGCCAGAAGGCGGGGATCGTGTTCGTGGGGCCGCGAGTGGAGCTCCTGCAGACGCTCGGCGACAAGACGGCCGCCCGCGAACTGGCGAAGCAGGCCGGCGTGCCGATCCTGGCGGGCAGCTCGAAGCCCGTCATCGGCTTTCAAGACGCGCTCAAGATCGCCAAGGAACTCGGCTGGCCCGTGATGATCAAGGCGGCCCACGGCGGCGGCGGCCGCGGCATGCGGATCGTCCGCGGTGAAGACGAACTGGCCGTGGCGCTCGAAAGCGCGCAACGGGAGAGCAAGACCGCCTTCGGCAGCGCGGCCGTATTCGTCGAGAAGTTCATCCAGCGGGCACGGCACATCGAGGTGCAGCTGCTCGGCGACATGCATGGCAACCTGGTCCATCTCTTCGAACGCGACTGCTCGGTGCAGCGTCGGCACCAGAAGGTGGTGGAGATGGCCCCCGCGCCCAACCTCGCCCCGGCCATGCGAGACGCCATCTGCGAGGCGGCGCTGGCGATCGGGCGGTCCGCCCGCTATGAAAACGCCGGCACGGTCGAGTTTCTCGTCGATGCCGACGCCAACCGGTTTTATTTCATCGAGGTGAACCCGCGGATCCAGGTGGAGCACACGGTCACGGAGGAGATCACCGGCATCGACATCGTCCGCCGCCAGCTCCGCGTGGCAGAGGGCTGGAAGCTCTCCGATCCGGAGATTGGGCTCGGGGAACAGGCGAAGATCAGGTCGATGGGGGCGGCGATCCAGTGCCGTGTCACCACGGAGGATCCGGAGAATCGCTTCCTCCCTGACTACGGCCGGATGACGGCCTACCGGTCGGCCAGCGGCATGGGCATCCGGCTCGACGCCGGCACCGCGTTCTCCGGCGCGGTCGTCACACCCTATTTCGACTCGCTGCTCGTGAAGGTGACGGCGCGGGGGCTGACGCATCAGGAGGCGGCGGGACGGATCGAACGCTGCCTGCAGGAATTTCGCATCCGCGGTGTGAAAACCAATATTCCGTTCCTGATCAACCTCGTCACCCATCAGGACTTTCTCGCCGGTCTCTGCACCACGCGGTTCATCGACGAGACGCCGGCGCTCTTCGACTTCCCGGTCCGCCGCGACCGGGCCACCCGGGTGCTCGAATATCTGGCCGACGTGATCGTCAACGGCAACCCGCTCGTGAAGGGCCGGCCACCCGCCGCCCGCCGCAGCCCTGCTCCGATCCCGGAGTTCGACCGTCTGGCCCCGGTGCCAGCCGGCACGCGGACGAAGCTCAAGGAGCTGGGACCGCAGAAGTTCGCCGCGTGGGTCCGTCAGCAGAACCGGCTCTTCATCACCGACACGACGATGCGCGACGCCCACCAGTCGCTGCTGGCCACGCGGATGCGGTCGTTCGACATGGTCGCCATCGCCGATGCCTACGCCCACCTGGCGCCGGGCCTCTTCTCGCTGGAGATGTGGGGTGGAGCGACGTTCGACACGTCGATGCGGTTCCTCAAGGAATGCCCGTGGGACCGTCTGATCCAGCTCCGTGAGCTCGTACCCAACGTCCTCTTCCAGATGCTCCTGCGCGCGAGCAACGCCGTCGGCTACACGAATTACCCCGACAATGTCGTGCAGGCCTTCGTGAAGGAATCGGCCGCCAGCGGCATCGACGTGTTCCGCGTGTTCGACCCGCTCAACTGGGTACCGAACATGAAGGTGGCGATCGACGCGGTGCTGGAGAGCGGCGCGATCTGCGAGGCGGCGATCTGCTACACCGGCGACGTCCTCGATCCCAAGCGGACGAAGTATTCGCTCGACTACTACGTGAATCTCGCCAAGGAGCTCGAGAAGCGCGGCGCCCACATGCTCGCCATCAAGGACATGGCGGGCCTCTGCAAGCCGTTCGCCGCGGGCAAACTCGTAAAGGCCCTGCGAGACGAGATCGGCATCCCGATCCACTTCCACACCCACGACACCTCCGCCGCCTCGCTGGCCAGCGCCCTGGAGGCGGCCCAGGCGGGAGCGAGCGTGGTGGATGCGGCGATGGCGAGCTTCGCCGGTCTGACCAGCCAGCCGAACCTGAACGCGATCGTGGAGGCGGTCCGCAACACGCCGCTCGACACCGAACTCGATCCCGAGCCGCTGCGGCATCTCTCCCACTACTGGGCCGCGGTCCGCGACCACTACACGGCGTTCGAGTGCGGCATGAAGGCGCCCGACGCCGACCTCTACCTCCACGAGATGCCGGGCGGCCAGTTCACGAATCTCCTGGAGCAGGCCAAGTCGCTTGGGCTGGGCGATCGTTGGGAGGAGGTCTGTCGGGCCTATGCCGACGTCAACCAACTGCTCGGCGACATCGTGAAGGTGACGCCCACGAGCAAGGCGGTGGGTGATCTCGCGCTTCTGCTCGTGACCAACGGCATGCAGGCATCGGAACTGCTGTCCGACTCTCGCGAGATGTCGTTTCCGGAGTCGGTGGTCGATCTGCTGGCGGGCCGGATGGGCCAGCCGCCGGGCGGCTTCCCGCCGGAGGTGGTGAAGCGGATCGTCCGCAAGGGCGACATCGTCACGGGTCGTCCGGGCGAATCGATGCCGCCGGCCGACTTCAAGGCGGCGGAGAAGAAGGTGACGGAGATCGTCGGGCGGACGGCGTCGCCGCGGGAAGTGCTCTCGTGGCTGCTCTATCCGCGGGTGTTCCAAGACTACGTGCAGCACGCCAACAAATATGGCAACGTGAGCGTGCTGCCGACGCCGGCGTTTCTCGAGGGCCCGAAGCCGGGCGAGGAGCTGCCGATCGACATCGAGCCGGGCAAGACGCTGGTGGTCCGCCTGCTGACGGTGGGCGAGCCGCATGCCGACGGCACGCGGACGGTGTTCTTCGAATTGAACGGCCAGCCGCGGAGCGTATCGATCGCCGACAAGAGCCTGGAGGCGAAGATCCAGCGGCGGCCGAAGGCGACAGTGGGCGACGCCCGCGAAGTGGGTGCGCCGATGCCTGGCCTGATCGTGACGGTGGCCATCCGGCCGGGCGACACGGTGACGAAGGGGCAGAAGCTCCTGAGTCTCGAGGCGATGAAGATGGAGACGACGGTCTACGCCGAGCGGGACGGCAAGGTCGCCGAGGTGCTCGTCGCGCCGGGCACGCCGGTCGAGGCCGCCGAACTGGTCGTACGCTACGCCGACGCCTGACGCCGCGCCGACGCGTCACCGTCGCGGCGACGACGGCGTCAGCTGGCAGGAGGTGCTCGTGGTCGATCCCGACGAGGCCGGGCCGGTGCGGGCCTACGATCCTGAGCTCTGGGTCACTCCCGAGGGCGATCTCCTCCTCTTCTGGGCGCAGGCTGTCGGCCACGACGGCGCCATCGCGGGCGTCTGGACGCTCACGATCACGAACCCCGACGACGCCACGCCCCGCTGGACCGGCCCGACGCGGATCACCGACGGCATCATGATGTGCAAGCCGACGGTGCTTTCGACCGGCGAGTGGGCGCTGCCGGCGTCGACCTGGCGAACCACCGACTCGAGCGCCCGCATGGTCGTATCGACCGATCGCGGCCAGACCTGGGCCGTCCG
>JBIIGJ010000112.1:0-9996 GCA_044236455.1 Pirellulales bacterium | reverse complement strand
CCCTTCCACGATCCAGATCTGGTACTGGCTCTCGGTCGGCTCGTTCGCGGCCAGCCCGCTGATCCTCAGGAACCCACGCTGCCGCGAGCCGCTCCAGACCACGTCGCCGCTGGTCTTCGCGTCGTCGGCGGCGACCGCCGCGGCGCAGTCGAGCCGCAGGGCATCCCCGACGGCCGCGAGCATTTCGTCGCGCAGCATGGCGGGCGTCGGCGCCGGCTTCGTCGTCCGCGGTGCCGCGGCCTCCGCAGGGGCGGCCGGTGTCGGGATGGCCGCCGTTGTGGGCCGGTCTGGGTCGCGTGGGGCCACGCCTCCGGCGGGATCGCGGCGGCTGGCCACCACGACGCAGGCGAGCGTCGCGAGCGCACAGAGCAGACCGGCCACCATCATCCTCTGGGCAGAAGAACGGCCAGAAGAACGGCCAGAAGAACGGCCAGACGACGGTCCGCCGGTCCGCCGACCGGCGGGCTCGATGGCAGGATCGCTTCGCCGCGGTGCGAAGCGGACCGCATCTTCGCCGAGCCGCGTCTTCAGACTGTGGGGCAGACTGGGAGCAGCGGCGGCCGTGGTGACCGCTACGGCGGCAGCCAGCCGGTCGAGCGCATCAGGGTCACGGTTCGGATGAGCCGCCAACAAGGCCGCGAGTTCCTGTTCCTCTGCCGGCTCGAGCCCAAACACGGCACGGTCGGCGAGCAGATCGAGAAGCCGCTGCTCGGCGGCGGACGATGCGTCGGTCATGTTGTCTTGCCCCCCTTTGATACCACGGCTGATGTCGCAGCTGATGCCGTAGTCTGCGTAGCCAGTTCTCTGAGCCGGAGGAGCCCGCGTCGGGCGTGCGACTTGACGGTGCCCAGCGGCATACCCAACCGCTCACTGACAGCCGCCTGCGAAAGGCCCTCTCCGAGCGCCATCTCGAGCACCTGCCGCTCCTCGGGCCGCAGCAGGCCCATGAGCCGGCGCACGTGCTCAGCCTCGTCATGCACGTCGATCGGATTGGCGGTCGCGGTCATCGGCATCTCAGCGTTTTCCTCGAGGCTCGAGCATGGGGGCCGCCAGGCCTGACGGCGGTGCCTGTCGACGAGCCGCCGCCGCGCAATCATCGCGATGAACGTCGCCTCGGACGAGCGTGCCGGATCGAACCGGCTGGCGTACTTCCAGACATCGATGAAGATCTCCTGGACCGCCTCTTCCGCATCCTCCCGCGTGGCGGTCATCTTGAGCGCCAGCGACCAGACCAGCCCGCCGTAGACGGACAGGCATTCCTCCATCGCATCGTGTCGCCGGTCGGCCACCCTGGCGAGGATCATGCATCGGCCCGTGCATCGTGTCGTGTCGCAGAAAGACGCCGGGCGATCATAACCAGCCGCCGGCCCTTCCGGCGCGGGGATCGCCCGATCATGGATTCGCACCCCGGATGCCCGCGGATGCACCCCGCCTATTTTGCGCGGCTGGCTACGGCCGCGCAGCGTTGGAATCGGCGACTGGCTCGGCGATGAACTCGATCGCCTGGATCGGCGGGAGGCTGACGTTGCCGTTGGCCAGCAGCGCCGCCACGGTCCGCGGCGAGGCCACCCGCAGATTGGGGATCGACACCGATCCGCCGCCACCCGCGAGGGCCTGCGCCACCGCAATCGACTCCTGGCCATCCATGCGATTGACATTGGGAAGGCTGAGGAGAGGCGTCTTGTCCGCCAGCAGGCCGGCGACGTCGGCCGAGTCGAGCCGCGGCGTCTGGGTGAGCTTGAAGAGGTCGATATCCCCGCCGTGCCCGGAGAGTGCCCTGGCGGCGGCCGGCTCGAGCGTGACGAGGCCGGAAAGCACGAGCGACCCCTGATGCAACGCAAGCGCCTCGGCGGTCTCGGTCGAGAGCGTCGACACAGACGGCAGGCAGAGCACGCCGCGGTGGGGGGCCAACGCCAGCGCCGCCTCGGGCGTGAGGAGATTCACGGCCGGCAGGGAGAGCGTGCCGGCGTGAGCGGCGAGGGCGGCGGCCACGTCGGCCGGCAGGATCGATCCACCGCCGAGCGTGAGCATGCCACTGTGGCTGGCCAGCGCCGCGGCGACCTCGGCGGAGAGTTCTCCAAAACCGTCGAGCGACAGGGGTCCGCGATGCCCGGCGAGCCGCGTGGCCGTCTCGACGGACAGCCCTGCCAACCGCGGCAGCATCAGGCAGCCCTCGTGCGGCTCGAGTTCCGAGGCGACCTCGGAGGGCAGCGAAGCGATGCCTCCAAACACCAGGCTCTCGCCACGATGGCGGCCGATGGCCCGGGCGGCCCCGGGCGAGAGCGAGGTCACTCCCGGCAGAGCGAGTTGCCGGGAGTGGCGGCAGAGGCGATCCGCCACCGCGGGATCGAGAACGGCAAGGCCGGGAAGACAGAGTTGGCCGGCGTGCTCGGCCAGAGCCGCGGCGGCGTCGAGATCGAGTTCGATGATGCCGCCGAGTTCCAAGGTGCCGCGATGGGTGGCAAGGGCCGTGGCGGTGGCTGCGGAGAGCACCGTCACGCCCTGCAGATCGAGATCGCCCGTGCAGCAGGCGAGCGCCCGTGCCGTTTCGGGCGTGAGCGTGGTCAGTGACGGCAGCGACAGCCGGTAATAGCCCGGCCCGCCGGCCAGTGCCGTGGCGACCTCCGGCGAGAGGGTCGTCAGATCGGGAAGGCAGATCTCCCAATCCTCGCGGCCGCGGACGATCTTCGTGGCTTCCGCGACGGTGATCTCAGTGCGATCGAAAGACTCGAAGGCCTGCGCCGGCCTGGCGGCTGCCACCGTGGTAAGGATGGCCACTGCCAGACCGCTGAGGCGTAAGCGTGCACGAAGTGGCGATGCGGGCATGACGGACGGGCTTCCGGCAAAGTCAAAAGGCTTCGGATGGGATACGGCCGCGACAACGGCCGTCGCATCCCCTGTGCGGAACGAGTATAACTCCGTCGCAGCCCAACGTCCTACAACCAGACCGTCTCCCCTGCCCCACTCTCGAGCACAACCCATGGCCACCATTACCCAGCAACTCCATCGACTCGGCCAGAGCCTCTGGCTCGACAACATCACCCGCGGCATGCTCGACGACGGCACGCTCGCCCGCTACATCCGCGACCTGTCGGCGACGGGCCTGACCAGCAATCCGTCGATCTACAACGCGGCAGTCAAGAACACTCCCTTCTACGACGCCGCCATCGCCGCGAAAGTGAAACAGGGGCTGGCAGGCGAGAAACTGTTTTTCGAACTGGCAATCGAAGACCTCCGCCGCGCGGCCGATCTCTTCAGGCCCGTGTTCGACCGCACCGGCGGCCTCGACGGCTGGGTGTCGCTCGAGGTCTCGCCCACGCTGGCCTATGACACCGCCAGCACGCTCGCCGCGGCCCGCGACCTGCATGCCCGCGCCGACCGCCCGAACCTCTATATCAAGATACCCGGCACGCCGGAGGGACTGCCGGCGATCGAGGAGGCCATCTTCGCCGGCGTGCCCGTGAACGTCACGCTCCTCTTCACGACCGCGCACTACCTCGCCGCTGCCCAGGCCTACCTGCGGGGCATCGAACGGCGGATCGAGGCTGGCCTGTCACCGCGGGTCTGCTCGGTGGCCTCGCTCTTCATCAGTCGCTGGGACGGCGCGACGGCGGCACAGTTGCCGCCGGAGCTGGCCAACACGCTGGGCATCGCCATCGGCCAGCAGTGCTACAAGGCCTACCGCGACCTGCTCGCCTCCGACCGTTTCCAACGGCTTGCCAACTTCGGCGCCCTGCCGCAGCGGCTGCTCTACGCGAGCACCGGCACCAAGGATCCGAAGCTCTCCGATTCGCTCTATGTCTCCGCCCTCGCCTCCCCGAACACCGTCAATACGATGCCGGAGCAGACGCTGCTGGCATTCGCCGACCACGGGTCGCTCACGGGGATCGTGTCGGCCGGCGGCGGGTCCGCCGAGGAGACGCTCTTCGCCATCAGCCGTGCCGGCGTCGACACGGAGGCCCTCGGTGCGAAGCTTCAGAAGGACGGGGCCGAGGCCTTCGTGAAGAGCTGGAATGAATTGCTCGACGTGATCGTGAAGAAGTCGCAGGCGGTAGCCGCTGCAGGAGGAACAAGCCGATGACCACCCAATCGCTTCCCAGCCGAGCCTCTCTCCCTGAGTGGCAAAAGGTGGCCGCGCACGCCAAGGCCCAGGCCAGCACGCACCTCCGCGACCTCTTCGCGGCCGACACCGGCCGGGGCGAGCGGCTCGTCATCGACGCCTGCGGCCTCCATGCCGACTACTCGAAGCAGCGGATCACCGACGAAACGCTGTCACTGCTCATCGGGCTCGCGGAGGCCTGCGGCCTGCGGCAGCGGATCGACGCGATGTTTGCGGGGGAGAAGATCAACTCGACCGAGCACCGTGCGGTGCTCCACGTGGCGCTTCGCGCCCCGCAGGGGGAGAAGATCCTCGTCGACGGCCGCGACGTGGTGCCCGACGTGCACGAAGTGCTCGCCCGGATGGCAAACTTCTGCCGGCAGATCCGTGGCGGCACCTGGAAGGGACATACCGGCAAGCCGATCCGCGCGGTGGTCAACGTGGGGATCGGCGGCTCCGACCTCGGGCCGGTGATGGCCTACGAGGCACTGCGGCATATCGCCGACCGGCAGCTGACGTTCCGGTTCGTCTCCAACGTCGACGGCACCGACTTCGTCGAGGCCACCCGCGATCTCGATCCCGCCGAAACGCTCTTCGTGATCTCGTCGAAGACGTTCACGACGCAGGAGACCATGACCAACGCGCGGTCGGCGCGGGAGTGGCTGCTGGCGAAGCTCGTGGATCCGGCCGCCGTGGCGCGGCACTTCGTCGCCGTCTCCACCAGCGCCGCCGAGGTGTCGGCCTTCGGCATCGACACGGCCAATATGTTCGGCTTCTGGGACTGGGTGGGCGGCCGCTACTCGATGGATGCGGCGATCGGCCTCTCCACGATGCTGGCCATCGGGCCGGAAGCGTTCGCCGAAATGCTCGCCGGCTTCCACGCGGTCGACGAGCACTTCCGCACCGCACCGTTCGCCCGCAATCTGCCCGTGCTGCACGGCCTGCTCACCGTGTGGAACACGACGTTCCTCGGCGCCCACACGATCGCCGTGCTGCCCTACGACCAGTATCTGAAGCGGTTCCCGGCCTATCTCCAGCAGCTCACGATGGAGTCCAACGGCAAGCGGGTGACGCTCGACGGCCGGGTGGTCGACGACTACCAGACCAGCCCGATCTTCTGGGGCGAGCCCGGCACCAATGGCCAGCACTCCTTCTATCAGCTGATCCACCAGGGCACGCGGACGATCCCCTGCGACTTCATCGGCTTTGCCAAGTCGGCCAATCCCATAGGCCGGCACCACGACCTGCTGATGTCCAATGTCTTCGCGCAGGCGGAGGCGCTCGCCTTCGGCAAGACCGCCGACGAGGTGCGGGCCGAGGGCGTGCCGGAGGCTCTTGTGCCGCACAAGACGTTTCCGGGCAACCGGCCGAGCACCACGATCCTTGCCGAGCGGCTCACCCCCCGCGTGCTCGGCAGCCTCGTGGCCCTCTACGAACACAGCGTCTTCACGCAGGGCTGCCTCTGGGGCATCAACCCGTTCGACCAGTGGGGCGTGGAGTTGGGCAAGGTGCTCGCCAACCGGATCACTCCGGAGCTGGAGTCCAAGGCGGAGCCATCGCTCGGCCACGACGGCTCCACGAACGCGCTCATTCGGTGGTATCGCCAGGCCCGCGGCTAGCAGGCCGCGGAGGGGATGGCCGGCGTTTCAACAGGCGACGAACGGGGTTTCAGAAGCAGAAGCTCCGGTCGAAGTCGAACGGATACCACAACAATGCCGTGGCGTAGGTATTTCGCCCAAACACCGGGGCGGGCAGCTCAGAACCCGCGTCCGACGGCTAAATTCCCGCCAAATCCCGGACATATTGATTGATCGCAAAAATAGGGCAGGAGTGAACATGCATGATCGACCCTGAACGGGCCCACGGGTGGCCATGGCCGCTTCGGGTGGCTTTTCGCTTTCTCTTCGTCTACTTCTGCCTCTCGTTCTACTCGGCGATCCTGCAGCTGGTGCCAATGCTCGGCATGGTCGGGTACTGGTATGACCAGCAGGTGCGGCCGCTCTACGTGTGGCTCGGCCGCGCGCTATTCGGCGTCGAGATCACGGTGTTCCCGGGCGGTTCGGGCGACACGACCTACAACTGGGTGCAGGTCGCCGCGCACCTCGCGTTCGCGGCGATCGCCGCCGCCGTGTGGACCGCCGTCGATTGGCGCCGCACCGCCTATCCTTGGCTTCGGGACGGGCTGTGGATCGCGATGCGGTTCGTGCTGGCAAAAGCGATGTTCGGATACGGGTTCAACAAGGTGTTCAGGCTGCAGTTCGGAACACAGGAAACGGCCAGGCTACTGCACACGTATGGCGAATCATCACCGATGGGACTGCTGTGGACGTTCATGGGCGCCAGCGGGCCCTACGAGATGGCCGCCGGCTGGGCGGAAGTGATTGGGGGAATCCTGCTGTGCTTCCGTCACACGCAGCTGCTCGGGGCGCTCTGGACGGCCGCTGTCATGGCGAACGTGTTTCTGCTGAACCTCTGCTACGACGTGCCCGTCAAGCTCTATTCGTTTCACCTCCTGGCGACCGCACTGGTGATCGCCGCGCCCGACCTGCCGCGTCTCGGACGGCTATTTTTCCTGAATCGACCCGTTGAATCGGGGAACCTGCAAGGGCCGTGGACGAATCCGAGGCTGCGACGGATCGCCTGCGGTGTGAAGATCGCGTGGCTGGTGACCATGGTGTCGTTTTCGGTCTGGGGAAACGCACAATACGCGGCGATGCTCGCCCCGGCCCCGGCGGAGGGCAGCCTGGACGGCACGTGGCGAGTCAGGGAGTTCCGCCGCGACGGCCAGGAAATCCATCCCCTGGTGACCGACAAGACCCGCTGGCGGTTCTTCAGCCTTGCGAGTCCGCGCAGTCCGGGGATCACGTGGAAGCTTGGGGCCGTGAGCGACATGACAGGGGGCAATCGGCGCTGGAGGGTGGTCGTTCAGGATGAAACGCTGGTGCTCCATGACTGGGATGCAGCCTTCGGCAGCGATCTCTCGAAGGCGAAAACCGCCGGCACGCTGGTGGCATCGCAGGATGGCGACGGCGTTTTGCGTCTCAGCGGCGACTTCGACGGCGCACGGATCGAGGCGGTCTGCGACCGCGTGCAGCCGCAAGAGTTCCTGCTGATCAATCGCGGATTCCACTGGGTGAACGAGAGGCCGCTTAATCGGTGAGCGGCGACAGAGTTCCGACTCAAGGTGTTTTGGGGACGGGCGCGATTTCTGTCGCGAACATCGCCCCGTCGCAGTTGCGAGCTCAGCCGGGCGCCCGATACATAATGGCCGGCTCAGCCGTCGAGCCCGGCGTCGAAGATCTGCTCACGGATCTCCCGTACACGCGAGGCAAGTTGCGGCGACCGGAGCTGTGGGTGCTCTTCCAGCAGAGCGAGAACGTCGGCGAGATCATGCTCTCGCTTGCTTGCCCGTCGCTGCGGCTCCGCGGCGGCGGCTAGTTTCAGCACGATCAGGTCTTCCGCTGTCGCCACCCGCAAACGCAACCCTTCGCCGAGCACCAAGCTCTGTGCGTGCGCGACCGCCTCCGCGATCCCAACGTCTTCCGCCGAAAATTGCACGGCGATCCGCGTTGCAAGAGGTCCGTCGCCAGGTGCCCGCCAATTATCACTATGGGCATGGCGGCCGGTGTGTTCGAAGCCCGCCGCCAACAGTGCCCCCCGCGGCACGTCGTCGAAGCAGGGCACTGCGAAGTCGATATCGAGCGTACTGCGAGGCTCTACCGTGTGCAGCTGCACTGCCACGCCACCAATCAACGCGTACGGCACACCTTCCTTTTCGAGAACCTCCGCCACCAGCCGCAGCGGCCGCTCCTTCGAGTCGCCTTCGATTAAACCCATCGTTTCGCACCACAGCCGATCGAGCGCAAACCCGATCCTCAGCCGATACTGTGCCTCATGTGTCTCGCGGGCAGTCATGAAGGGGTACCGTCAACGAATCACGGCAGAAGCAAATGTGAAATGACATGGTCTCGACATAACATCATCGTGGCATCGTCGACGTGGTCATCACACGCCAACGGAGAGATGAAGTCCGCAACGCAGCGAATATACGCACGTTCAGGATGCGAGTCAACGGACGAGCAGGTTGGTCAATAGACGACTTACAACCGGGCTGGGCATCCCAAAGCGCCCGGCCCCGCGTCTTTTTGGGCTCTGAAAAAGGTGGCACCTTTTCCCGTTCGATTCCGCCGGGGCATTGCGGTGAACCATTGGGCGGCCGAGCAAGGCGATCAAGGACTTGGGCGACATCCCCCGACTCATCGAGGCCCGCCCCGAACTGAAGGCTTCGCTACCAAGGGGACGAAGAGGAAACAAATGATTTCTCTTCAGCCGCCCAAACCAGGAAATTGTCCTAACTCCCTAATTCTTCGGCCGTAAGTGCTTGCCGGCGTGCGCCTTATGGTGAGCTAGAACAAGAGCGAAGGTGTTTGGGGCACCTTCACGTTCATTCTGGCCGCCGGTCTCGCGAGCATCTTCACGGCCACAAATCAATGATTCGGGCCGTAATTGCGTCGGTTCCCGAACCGTGTTTGCCACAAGCTGGTGGACCGCCCTACAGTTGGTCGGTTTCCCCCTGTTCCCCGGAGAGAGATTATGTTGCACACCCGAATTGCCACTGCGTTCTTTGCGGCTGCCCTCATGCTTGTTGGTACGGCAGGCGTGAAGGCCGCTGACATCGTTGAAACGGCCGTTGGAGCCGGTACTTTCAAGACTCTCGCGGCTGCTCTTGGAGCCGCTGAACTCGTCGATACGCTCAAGGGAGCCGGTCCGTTCACGGTGTTCGCGCCAACGGATGAGGCATTCGAGAAGCTGCCCAAAGGGACGGTCGAATCCCTGCTGAAGCCGGAAAACAAGGGCAAGCTCAAGGCGATTCTCCTGCTTCATGTCGTTCCCGGTTCCGTCATGGCCGCGGACGTTGTGAAACTCAAGGAAGCCAAGACCGCCGGCGGATCGACCGTGAAGATCTCCACGGAAGGTGGGGTGAAGGTGGGCACTGCCAAGGGCATGTCCAACGTCACCAAGACCGACATCAAGGCCAGCAATGGTGTCATCCACGTGATCGATGCCGTGATCCTGCCTGCGAGTGATCTGTAGGATTTCTCGACTTCTTTGATTCAGCACCCCGTACGGTTCGCCGTGCGGGGTGCCTTTTTTATGCACTGATGCTGGAGCAGTCTCTAAGCATCTTCATCCCGTGACCAGCGCTGAAGCAAAAAGCAGAGTGATCCTCTTTACTATCGACCAGAAAACAAAAAACTCGTGCGAAGGCCGCTGTTGTCGTCACATCGCTGGGGCTTCAGAAGCAGAGGCTCTGGTCGGAGTCGAACCGACGATGGCGGATTTGCAATCGGGACGCAAAACCCAGAAACGTCGCGTGAAACAGATGTTGCCGCAACACGGCGGGGTACTAGCCGGGGTAACTCGCTGGCACATACCTCAGCGGCCACGGCCGTTGAAGTCCTGACCGCGAAATGGCATCTGCTATCGCCCGAGATTCAAGCGGCGATCATGACGATTTTTTACTCGTCACAAAAAGCCGAACTCAAGTCCGGCGAGTTTTGAAGCGGCAACACATCGGCAGCCCGGGGCGATTATTCCCGCAGCAAGAACACCGACTCCTTGTTCTCCGCAACGAATCGCTCGATATCATCCATGCGAGCCTTTAAGACATGTGCTATCTGCCGGGTCGACGCATTGCCAAGACAGATCTGCACGACTTGGGGCGGATGACCGCGCACTAGAGCACGGGCAAGAAAGTCGTTGTCTTTCGTGACGATGACGAAACTCTCGTGCTTGGCGAGTGCCCAGATTCGTTCATCGTCATCGCCCGTGAGATCGACATCGCGCACGTGAAGACTGCCCGCAAAGCGCGGCAGCAAGACCTCGACGAGCCGAAA
>JBIIGJ010000229.1:0-2565 GCA_044236455.1 Pirellulales bacterium | reverse complement strand
GCGTCGCGGAAGTGGGCCGTCACCGCTCCCGTCCGGCTGTCACGACTGGGCACAACGCACCGCCGGCAGACGTTCGTGGCGATAAATCGTGCCTCGCCAATCGAAAATTCCCGCGGCTCAGGCGGCGGCAGATCGGCATACGGATCGACCGGCAGGTCGGGCGGCAGGTCCAAGAGCGATGGCTGCAGCTCCGGCCGGGCGGGGCTCGCCAGCGTGTCTTCCCAGAAGGCATCGCAGTCGCCGACTTCGAGATTCGCCCGAAACCGCCCCCGCGACTCCGCCAGATCGAAGCCAAACCAGCGGCCCACTTCCACAAGCGTCGCCGTCGAGACGAGCGTGGGCCCCGGGGCATCGCGGTCGTCCGGAAACCCGCCGTCGACGCGTTCCTGCAGCAGGATGCCGACATTAAACGCTTCCGACAGCCACTCGCACGGCCCCCCCTGCCCCGGCACCAGATGAAACGAGTCGCGAACCTCCGGGCCACCGGGGTTCCCGGCCAGCCCCCGCAGGCGGGCCAGATCGCCCGCAGGCAACGCCGCCGCCCCGACTGCCGCCGGATCAATCCAGAGCGTGACCAGCCGCTCGTCGAGGTCGAATTCGGCCCGGATCGCATGAAAAACGGGCGATCGCTTGGCGTTGAGCACGCGGCCGTCCATGTCCACAAGCCGCCAGCGGCGGTCGTGCTCGAGCGCCCCAGACTCGAGCACCAAGGCCTCGGCCACATCGAGCCCATCGAGGCTTTTCACCGGATAGATCGTGATCCGATCGAGCGTGGGCATGGCAGCAAAAAGCGTCAGGGCCGGAGGCCCGGGTTAGCACCAGCGGGCGGAGGCCCGCCAGGCAAAAATCGACACGATGTCGATGTTTTGCCTACATACGGAAATTGAACGTCTGCCAGACGAGCCGCAGGAGCCACTGGCCCACCGTGCGGCTGCCCACCTTGATCCGGGCGGTGCCCCGCATGCCGGGCGTCAGCAGGCCGTCGGGATCTTCGAGCGACATCATCGCCTCGTAGCTCGTCGAAATCGGCGATTCCCGGCCCGATTCGTCGGTCTTGGTCGGCACCTGGCCACCAGCCTTCACACTGAGCCGCTCGGAACCTGTCTCGATGTGCGTCTCCGCCAGCTCGTCCACCTTGCCCGTGAACGTCTGCCACGGAAAGGCGTCGAGCTTCAGGTCGATCGGCTGCCCGCGGGTGATGAACTCCACCTCCGACTGGTCCACCACCATCACCCCCTCGAGCTTGTCTGCATCCCCCACCATGCACAGCACCGTGCCCTCGGGGAAGGTCGCGCCCAAGTTTTTGTCATCGAGCGCATTGCCCGACCAGCCCGGCAGCTTGCCCGTGGCTGCCGCCTCCTTCGAAGGCGGTACGCTCGTCGGCGGCAAAACGATACCGCCACGGGGCGCCACGAGCACGAGTTCCTCGCGATCCTTCCGCTTCTTCGCCAGCTGATCCTCGACGCTCTTGAGCGACTCCTCCACGGTGCCGATCTCCAGGCCCGCGGCCGGATCGGTGAACCGCTCCCGCTCGAGACTGTTGAGGCGGGCCCGCGACTGCGAGGCCTTCCCCTCGAGATCGGCGATCGCGAGCTCCAGATCGATGCTCGACAGCCTGGCCAGTTCCTGCCCCTTCGTGACGATCTCCCCGGACTTTACCGCCAGGCTCTCGAGCCGACCGGCCACCGTCACATAGACCAGTTCCTCCCCCCGCGGCCGCAGCTCAGCGGCACACCAGACCCGCTGCGGCAGCGGAATCAGGGCGACCGACGCCAGCACCGCCGCCGCCACGAGGCCCGACACCGTCACATTGAGAGCCTTCACTTCGTCTCGCCTCCCTGGAACGTTGAGAAACTTGATCATCCCCTGCATTGGGCGGATCACCAAGCCCCACAGGGCGCCGGCGGCCAGGATCTGGCCCAGCACCTGGAGCCGGTAAGGTTTGAACACGCTCCACATGAAGATGAAGATCGACGCCGACACCATCCACATGTAGAGGCTCGACGCCACCGCATAGAGCGCGAAGAGCGCCCGGTTACGCTGCGGCAGAAAGGGGTCCTCCGGCTGCTTGATCCCCAGGCACCACTTGGTGGCGGCACGGCCCAGGATGGAGGTCGCCTTTTGCCGCAGGTTCGGGATCTCGAGGATGTCGGAGAGGATGTAGTAGCCGTCGTACCGCATGAGCGGATTGGCGTTGAACAGGATCGTCGACACGCTCGACACGAACATCACGTCGAGGCAAAGCTGGTTGAAGATGCCGGCGTGCGAATTCCACCAGAGATATGTGGCAATCGAGGCGATGATCACCTCGACATACATGCCCGCCGCGCCGATCGCTGCCCGCTTCCACTTGCTCGGCAGCATCCAGCTGTCCGTGACGTCGCAATAGAGGCAGGGCGTGAAGACCAGCAGCATCATCCCCATCTCGTGGCACTCGCCGCCGTAGTGCTTGCAGGAGAGGCCGTGGCCAAACTCATGGAGGATCTTCGTGACGGCCAACGCGACGGCAAGATAGAGCCAGTTGCCCGAGGCGAAGAACTGGTGGAAATCGGGCAGTTTCGAGCG
>JBIIGJ010000110.1:0-10198 GCA_044236455.1 Pirellulales bacterium | reverse complement strand
CGGCCACTGCGTCGAGCGGCAACTGCCCGCGGTCGACATTGAGCGCGAGGATCGCCAGCGCCGTCGAATAGCCGCGGCCCATCGCCAGACGGGCCTGGGCATGGCCCGGCGGAAACGGGAAGCCGCCGTCGGCCTCCTGACGTTCCCGCAGCAGACGCACGAGCCGTGTGAAGGAGGCCGCATAGATGCCGTCGTCGGGCAGCGGACGGCTTCCGGCCAGCGCCCGCACCGCGAAGAAGTTGGTCTCGTAGAAGTGCGGCCCCTGCCAGCGGGGCGGATGGGCTGCGAGCCACTGGCGGGCAAGGGCAAGCCGTTCGGCGGCCGCCGGGTCGCCCTGCACCATGAGCACCCAGGCGCCAGCCGCAGTGACGCTCCGCACCGGCAGACCAGCTGCATCGACCGAAAACCCGCCGCGACCTTCTCCCTTGCCCGTCGTGTTCTGACTGTGCGTCACGAACCCGCAGCCGCGATCGAAACTGCCCTTCGGGATCGGCTCGTCGCGAAGCCGTGCCCCGTGCAGGTGGAGCAGAAACCATGCGGTGAGCAGGCGGTCGTTGGTCCGCGTGCGATCGTCCGGACGCCAGCCGCCGCCGGTCGCGGGGTTTGGCTGTTTGTCCTGCAACTGCAGCGACACCTCGAGCGCGGCTCTGGCCTTGCTGTAGACCGCGAGGTTGCGGGCGGCATCGGTGTCGGTGCCCGCCAGTTCGCAGAGCGCAGTCGCGGCCAGCGCGTGGTCCTCGTTGGGCTCCTCGCTCCCCCCGAGAAACGACTGCGGACTGTTGGCCAGAATCCAGTCGGCGGCCCGCCGCACCGGCTCACCGAATACGGGATCGTCGGGCCCGTGCCCCGCCGCGAGGCAGGCCAGGATAAAGAGCGACGTCACCCCCTTCTGCCGCGTATCGCCGAGTCCGCCATCCGTCCGCTGGATCGACGCGAGATAGGAAAGCCCCCGCGTCGTCATCTCCGCGCGGACCTCGCGATCGCGAGTGGCCGCCGGCTCCGCGGCACGGCCGACACGGGCCGCGCATCCTGCGAGCATCAGCAGCGCAAGGGTCGATGTCACGAATCGTGTGCGAGTCATCGTGCCTTCTCCAAGATCGTGGACATATACGTATGGCTGCGGTCCCGGTAGAGCTCGGGGATCGTGCCCTCGCGGGCCCGCCGCAGCTCCTGGATGATGTGCTTGGGCAGCTTGAGCGCGGCGAGGTCGTCTTCCGCCCCAACCTGCAGGCTGCCGATGCCGACGTTGGCGGCCGCCGCCTCCCGTTTGCGACGCAGCCATTCGACGTCGGTGACGGCCCAGCTGAGAGGCCCGCGTGCCGTGGCATCGTCGGCCAACACGAACCGCTGCCGCCAGACCGCCTGCCACTGCTGCGCGAGCCGTAGTTCGGCGGGATAGACGGCCGGCGGCCGGGCGAGGGTCGCCAATTCGGTCGCTATCTCGGCAAGCTCCTTGGCGGCGCGGGCCTTGTCGGCAAGGGCTGTCTCCGGAGGCTGCGCGAGCCAGTCGGCCAGGCCGCGGGCCTGCTGCGGCGGCGTTGCCACGGCCTTCATCTGCGCTGCGATCGCCTCGCGGGCCATGCTTGCCGCGGTCGCGTCTTCCCGTTCCACCGCCGCGCGGAACTCGGCCACGCCGAAGAGCACCCGCTCCCAAAACATCGCCACCCCGACGCCTTCGGCCGACGGCAGCCCGAGCAAGGCTGCGGCCGGCACAGGTGCAGCCGTCGCGATCCCGATCGCCGCCCCGATCGCCTTCTGCTCCTTCTCGACGATGTGCCCGACCCCGAGCGACTCGAGCACCGCCTGCCTGGCCTCGGGCGTGGTGGCTGGATCGCACAGCCGGCGGACCTCCGCCACGAGGCCGCGGTGCTCGGTGCAGACCTTCGCTTTGCCAAGCGCCAGCGTGCGAACCGCATCCTGCGGATTGACGGGAACAGCCTTTGACGTCGCTTGGGCGAGCGAGGAGACCGCCCCCACGCGACGGCCGAGGTGCTCGCGGAGCTTGCCGACGGCGACCCTCGCGGTCGCGATCGCGTCGATGCCGACGTCGGGACCGACTCCCTGCAGCCGTGCCGCCTCCGCGACCGCGAGCCGCTCGAGCATCGCCGCGGCGGTGACCGCCAGCCGGGCGTCGAACTGCGGCAGCCGACGGTAAAGATCGTCTGAGGTGAGCCCTGCTTCGAGCGCGGCGACGAGAGCTTCGATGTCGCGGCCGTAAGCATCGAGCGACGCTGCATCCGCGGCGGGCCAGGTGGCGATCTCGCTGGCGACATTCGCCAGCCGCTGCCGCGCAGGCTCCATGAATCCGTTCGAGAGCCCGCGGGCCTGGGTCTCCCACGCCGTCAGCGTGGGCACGAGCGCCGCGAGCGCGTCGGCCGCCGGCAGCCAGGGCCGCGCGGGCTCGAGGCTCGCAAGAAACTCGGGCGGCAGCCCGCCTCCGACCGAAGACTCACGTGCGAGCATGAAGGCGAGCTCCCGCAGCCTCACCCACGACGCTTCGCGAAGCGTGGGATCTTCGCTGGCGCCGCTCACGATCGCGCCGCGAACCACCGCGGCCTGATCGGCGAACCGCGACAGGCAGGTTGCCATCCGCAGGCCGATGGCCGCGGGATCGTCGGCGGTGGCGGGCAGCGAGGCAAAGGCTCCGCCGGCGGCGAGTCGCTGGAGGGCCGCTGCGTGAGCGAGCAGGCGAGTCTCGTCGATGTCGGTGTCGTCGGTCTGCAGGTCGATCCACAGAGCGTAGATGTCGCGGCGGCCCTGCTGCTCGGGCCCGGGCCCCAGATCTGCGACGAACGCGTCCAACCCGATCTCCTGAATCGCAGGATCGACGGCGAGCCGCGCGGCCTCCGCCTCGAACACACGCACGAGCGCCGCACAGGGTTAAACGGCCGCGTCGAGCACGGCGCGCTCGTCGGCGGTCCCCATGACGGCGGCGAGGGCCTTGGCCTGCTCGGCCGGCACCACCGGCGACTGTCCCTCCGGAGCGGCAGACAGGGGCCCCGCGACGAGGCGGGCGAGTTCCTCGAGCTGCGCGGTCGTCGCCACGATCTGATCGCGGTCTGCCTCCGCTGGAAGGCCACGTGCGAGCCGCGTGGCGAGAAGGCCGGACAGTTCCACCTGCGTCATGCGGGCAAAGTCGTCGAGCCTGGCCACCACGGCCTCCTGCCGCGTGACGAACCCGCCTATCGCAGTGGCGAAGCCTTCGAGCGCCGCGGGCCGATCGGCTGCCGTGAGCGCGGTCTCGAAGGCGGGCTGGATCGTGGCGAGTGGCACGGCGATTTCGGCTCCGCAGGTGGCGTCGCGCACGATCGCCTGCAGCCGCACCGTCATCGGCATGCGGCCGATCACGTCGAGGGCCCTCAGGCCACCGTGCCCCACCGTCTGGTAGGGCATCAGATAATCGAACCCTAAGTCGAAGGCCATCAGCTTCCGGGCCTCGGCCACCAGCGGGGCCACCTTCGGATCGGCCGGATCGCCGCCGAGCTCGCGGAGGATCGCGATCTTCGCCTGCAGGCCGCGAAGCGACATGAGACGCGCTGCATGTCGCTCCCGGGATGGGAAGCCGAACTGCTCACGCATGTGCGGCGGGCCGCCGGTCTGCCGGCCATAGAGGCTGCGAAGGACGGCTCGCAGTTGCTGCTCGTAGGAAGCGGACGCGATCTGCAGCGTCATCACCGGCGAATTGCCCCGCTGCCCCTTGCCGTCGAGGGCGGTCAGCCGCACCTGCACCGATCCCGATCCTGGCGTGGCGAGCGCTGAGACCGGCACGGCAATCGAGCCTGACGCTTCGCGGAGGCCGATCTTCGCGAGCTCGGCCTCCTGCGTGAACCCGCCGCTGACCGAGACGAGCGCCACGTCCGCCAGACCGATATCATCCTGTGCCTTGTAATCGAACCGCAGCGTGTCTCCCGGGAAGCAGGGGCGGGACGACGGGTCGTTGGTGGCCAGGATCACGGGCGCCGCATCAGGGATGACGCGGAGATGCAGCGGCAGTTCGCGTGGATTGTCGAGGCCGCTCTCCGCCACGAGCGACATATCCATCCGCGCGTTGGCGGAGAGGAAGACGAAACAGGAGGCCTTTCGTGAATCTCTGGGATCGACCGTGAAGCGGATCTCGTCGGCGCCGATCCGGCCGGTGGCTGCAGTGAGCGGCACGTCGGCGGTGAGTTCGATGCGGAGTTTTGTCTCCTCGAGCGCGGTGATGGTCCTGCCCGTCAGCACTTCGTCGCGTCGAGGCAGACCCGTGTAGCCGGGCGGCCGATAGCTCACCGTGATCCGTTCGATGTGCGGTCGTGGCCGCACGGCTACCCGGTATTCGGCGGAGCGAGCGGGCCCGAGCGAGGCAACGAACGAAAAATCTCGCTGCACGTCGCCAACCGGCAGTTCCCAGGCATCACCCCGGGGCTTCAGCCGCGCCACCGTGGCCGGTCGGCCCGGCATCTCGACGCGGGCCAGCGGCACGGGATCGACGACCGGCCGGCCGCGGAGCCGCGCGCGGATCACGTAGTCGTCGCCGCCGTCGAACCCGTTGGCCGGGGGCGGCTCCACCTCGAGCCACGTCGCCGTGGGCCGCATGTGGTTGCCCAGCGGGTCGATGAACCGCTGCCAGAGCAGCCCGGCGCGGACCGCCTCGATCTGCGACACGGCGACAAGAGCCGCCACGAGCAGGCCCGCGACCAGCGGGATCACGAGCGGCCTGCGATCGACAAGGCCACCGACGCGGCGTGGCTTCCAAAACGCCTCGCCCCGCTCGGCCGAGATGCCGGCGAACGACGAGGCCGGTAGGCCGCGGCGCACGAAGTCGAGCAGCGACCGGAGGTGCTGCCGCGTGTCGCCGGCCGCACCGTCGAGCGTTGCCGCGAGTGTGTCGTAGTTGCTGGGCCAGACGAGCCGCAGGAGTAGTCGGCCGGCGAGCACGGCCGCCGCCACGGCGGTGAGGACCGTCCAGGGGAGCCGCCACGTGCCGGGCACGTCCACGAACCGGTCGAAGCAGCAGCCGGCCGCGACCATCGCGGCCACCACGAGCACGGCAAGCCCGGCGGCGGCGACCACGTCGCGAAGCCGCACGAGGCGGCCGAAGGACCGCAGCCGCGCGCGGAGCAGCGGCGGATACCCGGCGGGAATCGAGCGGAAGGATTTGGATTGCATGGCGTTCGTGGCGTTCATGGCGACACGCGTTTTCACGTTCAGATGGCGAGCCCGGCGAGTTTGCGGAGCACCCAGTGTGCGGCGGCAGCGACGGCGAGCCAGGCGATGAGTGCCGGCGAGCGTCCGATCGGCCAGGAGTCACTCGTCTGCGTGGTGTAGGTGCGCGGCTCCTCGGCAGCGAGCGTGGCGGCGAGCCTGTCGGGCGGCACGAGCCGACCCTTTGCCTCGTTCGCCATAAGCTTGAGAAACGGCTCGTCGACATCGGCCAGCGACGTCTCGACGCCGGGGTTGTCGTGGGCGACGAGCGTGACCGTGCGGCCATTCAACTCGACCGGGGTCGAAGCCGCCACGGCGCGGACGTTCCTGCGCGGCGAGGAGTCGTCGGCCGTGATGAGGAGGGAGAAGTTGCCGATCCGGGGCAGCGGCGGATGGAAGGCGATCGCCTCGCCCCCTGGCTCCGCAAAGAGCGGCGCCGCCACTTCGCCCACGAGCCCTTCGAGCAGCCGATCGACGACGGCCGCGGTGGCAAACTCCCGCATCCGCCCCATGCCCCGCAGGCCCCAATGGATGAGCTTGCCACGGCCATGGAACGCTAGCGAGCAGACCGGCATGCCGTCGGCCGTTTCTAACAGCACGATGTCACCTGGGGGAACGCGGTAGGCCGCCCCCGCCGACGGCAGCGCATCGAAGCGCCGCGCCGCCTGCGGGCCGTCGCTTGCCAGCTGCAGGATCGGCTCTTCCGCCGCCGCTTTCGCGATCCGGACCCCCGCGGCGGAGAGCGGCTCGGCAGCAGGAGCATCGAACGAGAAGACCTTGCCAAGCCGCTCGGCGTAGCCACCCGCGCTCCCTGCCAACAGGAGCAGCGTGCCCCCTTTCTCCGTGACGAATGCCCGCAGGGCGGTGGCGTCGGCGTCGGAGAATCCCGCAAACGCCGGGCCATCGAGGACCACGCCGCGGTACCGGCTCCATTGCATGAGCGACTGCGGCACGGATCGTGACAGGCCGCCCCGCTTGGGCTCGGTGCCGGCGGCATGCACCTGCGTCACGTCGATCCCCTGCCGGCCGGCGGCCGCCGCGAGCCAGACGCCATCCCACGACGGCACATCGTCGATGAGAAGGAACGGCTGCGAACGCGGTACCACGTCCACCGCGAGGATCGCGGAGTTGTTGCCAGGGATCGAGTCACCGGGGCAGTCAAGCGCGAGCCGCAGGAGCAGCCGCCCCTCGGCAGGCGGCTTGAAGGGAATCGCCGCGATGCCTCGGCCGTCGGCAGCGACGGTGCAGTCCACTGCGGCGAGCGTGCCGGTTGCCCCATCGGCACGCACGGTGAGCCGGCATGCCGCACCGGGGGTCGCCTTGATGACTGCTTGCAGCACCGCCGGCTTGCCAGCGACGAGCACCCGCGGCAGACGCCAATCGACGAGTGCTCCATCGATCACGGCTGGGCCCGACAGTCCCGCGGGGACGGTGGTGAGCCGCACGCCACGCTCCCGCAGGCGGCCCAGGAAAGCGTCGCCGTCGTCGCCGTTATGGGCACCGTCGGAGAGGAGCACGACATCGCTCGTCTCGTCGCCCTCGGCAACCGCATCGGCGACCATTCTATAGAGGTCGCTGGACCGCTCCCCATCCGCGGCGGTGATCGAGGTCACGTCGCTGGGCAGCGCCCGTGCCGCGAGCGTCGCGAGATCACGCCGCGCCCGTCCATCGGCCTCGGCAAGACGGGAACTGATCGCCGCACCGCCTTCGGTCTTCATGAACGCCTCGTCGAGGGTGTTCTGCGCGGCGTCGAGCAGCGGGGCCATCCTCGCGGCTGCGGCGACAAAATCGGCGAACCGTGACGCGGTCGCGGCGGCGTCGAGCCCATCCGTGGCCTTTTCCGCGGCGGTCAGCCCCGACGCGGCCGCTTCGACAGCCGCGAGCGGCTCAGGCAACGCCACAACCGCGGCGGCATCTGGCAAGCCGGCCACGGCGTTCTGCACGCCGGCGACGAGTCCGCCCAGTGTCCCGCGAATCTCTTCCGTGAGCGCGGCCATCCCGGCGACCGCGGTCTCCATGGCGGGCCCCGGGGGCAGGCCCTGCTCGGCCTCCGCCGTCGAGCGGTCGAGCGACGCCGCCACTTCGCGTGCCGACGCGGCGAATCGTGCCAGCGCGTCGGCCAGCGCCCGTGCGGCGACCGACCGGCCGTCGATCGGCCCACCGTCCCAGGCGGCGACCAGGTCGAGCCGCCGTGCGAGGCCGACAGCCGCAAGGGGTGTGTTCATACTGCGGGTGCCGTCGATCACCGCCACCCGCCTCACCGGATGACGAAACGTCTGCACGCGGGTGACGACCGGACGCCAGAGGATCGCGATGGCGGGCACGATCGCGAGCAGGAGTGTCCAGGGAAGGAGCGCCGCCAGCCGTGACGGCCGACGGCGGCATTCAGAGCGAAGCCACACGAGGAGCACCGCGAACGTTGCGGCCAGCGCGCACGCTACCGCCCAGGCGGGCACGCCCGTCTCGCTGTACACGCTCCATTCGGTCGCGATCGGTGTCATGAAAGGAACCACCTCGAGATCGCCGCCTCGCCGACAAGCGCCGCGAGCATCGCGAGTGCCACCGGCAAAGCCCACGACGGTCCGGGATAGCCGGCGGCCGTCTTCGCGGCCACCGCCGCATCGGAATCACACCACTCCTCGCCGGCCGCCACTTCCAGCCGCGCCTCGACCTCGGCGGTCGCGGCCGCGAGGTCGCTTTCCGAACGACCATCGGCCGAAACGGTGAAGAGCACGCCGGGCAGGTCGCTCGCCACGTCTTCGCGAATGTCGTAGGTGCCGGGCAGATCGGTGCGGGAGTAGCGGACGAACCGCGACTCCCCGCGGGCCACCGTGGCGACGAGTTCGCTGCTGCCGTCGGGCCGGACCACCTTCGCCTGTGGCACGGCAGTCGGCATGACGAGCGGCTCGCCCAGGGCGACGTTCGTCTCGAATCGGAGACGGTCGGCCGCCAGGCCCACGAGCCGCATCAGCATGACGGGAAACCCCGGATGGACGACGAGCGAATGCCACTGGTGGGTGAGGCCCGCGGTCCAGAGCATCACGCCGCCGCGGCCGATTCTTCGCTCGACGAGAAGAGCATCGCCGTCGGTGAACGCGAGCAGCGTCTCGGAGCCCTCAGGCAACGGCCCAGGGGTAAGCGTGAAGTGGTTGTAGAACCGGGGATTGGCGAGGTTGCCATGCGCTGGCGACTCGAGCTCCCGCCAGAGCGGCGAGTCGGTGTCTTCCGCGGCGCACGACTCGTAGCGCTCCGGATCGACGTCGGGCCACCGCGGACCGGCAAGCGCAGCCGGAGCGATCGTCTTCCAGGCGGCATTGAACGCTGCGGGATCCTGACCGGGCTTCGGCGCAAGGAGCACGAGCCCGCCGCGGAGGGCGAAACGACGCAGCGCCTCCACGGCCGCAGCCTCGATGCCCCCCACGCCCGTGATGATTGCCGCGTCGGCTCCCTCCAGGATCGCAGGGCTGAGCTGCTCGGGGATCTTGCCTTCGACGAAAATCTCGACGCCGTCGCTCCCTTCGGCCTTACCGTCCGCACCGGGCTTCGTCGCGCCGCCCGCCAGCGCGAGGTCGATCCAACTCCGCGGATCGTCGAAGCCGCGGCCGGTGTCGAGATCCTGCACGAAGATCACCCGCACGCTTCCCGCCGCGGTGAAGACCCTCGTCTGCGCGTCGTCGGCCGGGAGGTCGTCGGGGCGTAGGGAGGCGCGGAGCGCATGGCGGCCGGCGGGGAGCGCGACGGTCAGATCGACCTCGGTCTCGCCCCGCGTCATCGAAAGCGGCATCTCCTGGAGCACGCGAGCCCGTGGGGTATCCGGGTCGGCCTCGATCGTGAGCACGGTCTCCCCCTCCGCCGCGTTCCCTGAAAAGCCGACGGTCGCGTGGAAGAGCGTCTGCTGGCCGGCGAGCAACGTGTCGGCATGCGGGGTGAACTCCAGGAGCGTGAAGTTCCGCGTGTCGGCCGACTGGGTGCGGAGCGCATGGATGGCGATGCCTTCGGTCTTCAGCCGCGCAAGCGTGGCGACCACCTCGTCGGTCGCGGCCGAGTCGGCGAAGTTGCCCAATGCAAAGTCGGAGACGACGAGGAGTTCGCGGCGGTCGCTGGCCGTGGCGCGGAACAGCTTCTCCGTCTGGCGGAGGCCCGCCGCCAGATCGGCCACACCCTGCGGCACGGCCACCGCGCTGAGCGCCTCCTCGATGCGGGTGGCGTTGACCGGAAAGGCATCGAACATGATCGGCTCATGGCCTCCGGCCAGCGGCACGATGTCGACTCGTCCCGGCGAAATACCCGAACGGAGCATCGTGCGGCACAGTCCGAGGGCCGCTTCCAGGCGGGTCGACGCCTCGTGCCGTGCGGCCATGCTGGCGGAGGTGTCGAGCAACACCACGCGATGCGTCGCCGGCGGCGGCGACGGGAAGGCGTCGGCCCCGACGGGAACCTTCCGGCCGGCGGGGCCGGCCACCGCGACCACTACCGCCGCCAGCGCGAGCGTGCGGAGGGCCACCACGAGATATTGCAGCCAGGCTCGCAGTCGGCTCTTGGTCTCGAGCACGCGGCGGAGCACGTACATCGATCCCCACTCGATCTCCCGCCGCCGCCAGCGAAAGAGGAGATAGATGATGACCGGGATCGCCGCCACCGGAAGGGCCCGAAGCATGGCCGCCGACGTGAATTCCATCGTGTGGTGCTCTGGGAGGAAGTTCAGGAGGTCGCAGCGAGGCGGGCCCGCAGGTAGGCCTCGAGCGGCGCGGCATAGTCGTCGCCGACCGCGACGAGCGTGTGGTCGAAGCCGTGCCGCCGGCAGCCGTCCCGCAAGGCCTCGCAGTGCTCGGCGAAGGCCCGCCGGTATTCCTGGCGGACGACGACCGGATCGACGACGACCACGCCGCCTGTCTCCGGATCGTGAAAGCGGGTGAGGGAATTGAAGTCGAGGTCGGCCTCCCGCGGATCATGGACCTGCACGGCGACGAGGTCACCCTGCCGGGCGCGGATGAAGGCGAGCTGGCGGCAGATC
>JBIIGJ010000027.1:0-33201 GCA_044236455.1 Pirellulales bacterium | reverse complement strand
CTTCCCCGAAATGTCATACACGGCAAGATTCACTTGGCACCCGCCTTCTTCTTGGCGCCACCAGCGGGAGCCGGCCCACCGCGACGCTTGACCTTGTTGGTCTGCCGCACCACCACATACCCGCCATTGGGGCCTGGCACCGCCCCACGAACGAGCAGGAGATTGTTTTCGAGATCGATTCGCACGAGCTTGACATTCCGCATCGTGGATCGCTCGTTGCCAAACCGACCCGCCATCCGCTTGCCCTTGAAGACGCGAGCAGGCGAGGTGTTCATGCTCGTACCACCCTGATGGCGATGAACTTTCTTCACGCCGTGACTGGCACGCTGCCCCTTGAAGCCATGCCGCTTCATGACTCCGGCTGTGCCGCGGCCCTTGGTGGTGCCGACGATGTCGACGGCATCAACACCTTCGAAGAGACCGACAGTCAGCACGTGGCCAACCTCGACCCCCTCGTAGGCTCCGCGCAACTCACGCACGAACCGCTTCGGCTCGCAGTCGGCCTTGGCAACGACCGCGACGCCAGCCTCGGCAGCCCGCTTCGCACGGCGACTGTCGAGCTTCGCGACATGGCCGCGAACAGACCGACTCGCCAGCCGGCGGGGCTTGTCGAGAAACCCTACCTGAACGGCATCGTAGCCGTCACGATCCGCCGAACGCACCTGCGTCACCGCACACGGACCAGCCTCGATCACAGTGACCGGCACCACGGCGCCGCTGGCATCAAACACCTGCGTCATCCCGACCTTGCGACCCAAGAGGCCCTTTCGCCCGGCGGAACCAGCCTTTGTTTCTGCAGCCATATGCATCGCCATCGAGACAGCATTCCATGCAGCCAGGAGCATTTCTGCAACCGGCGCCGGGTCCATCTCGCGATCACGCTCGAAGCCGTTGGCTGCGGGAGCACCAAGGCACGATGGCCCAAGCCTTACCCGCAACGCCTTCCAAGCATGCCGTGTCGTGCGCTCCTAAAAAGTGGTGAAAATTAGCGGTGATGAATGCGTAAGAAACCGAACGAAAAAAGCCCTGCTTTGACTACCGAGACGAGGCCTTGATCTTGATATCAACGCCGGCAGGCAGACTCAGCTTGTTGAGGGCCTCGATCGTCTTGGCAGTCGCCTGAACGATGTCGATCACCCTCTTGTGCGTGCGAATCTCATACTGCTGGCGGGCCTTTTTGTCGATGTGCGGACTCGAGAGCACCGTGTACCGTTCGATTCGCGTGGGCAGCGGAATCGGGCCGTGCACCTCGGAATTGGTCCGCTTCGCGGTGTCGACGATCTCCGCAGCGCTCTGGTCGAGCACCACGTGGTCGTACGCCTCCATACGAATTCTGATGATTTCTTGTGTCGGACCAGCCACGAAAAAACTCCAGTAACCAAAATCGAAGACGGAGAAACGGTCAAAAACAAACGGGCATCAAGGGCGGTTCGGCGGCTGCTCATCGCACGCCCGCACAGGCTGTTTTGCCCGGCAAGACTGAAGAAAAGCCTCCGAAAAGGCTTTTTTCTGCGTCCTCCTCCTGCGGCCAAAAGGCACCACGGGGAGTCGCTGCGGATGAAGCAAGAAATCTATGGTCGCCCATGGCTCGTGTCAACACACTGCTTTTCCGCGGCCAAATCCGTGCCTTGGATGCGTTTTTCAACCCTCTGGCAGGCGGGGCGGAGTGGTCGGGGCGGTTCGGGGCTGCCCATGCCCCGTCGCCGGACGTTCGCTTCGGGCATCCTGCCCTTCGCTCACTCGATGCTGACTGCGCTCCGGCATCCTGCCTGCGCTGGTCAGCAACGCCGGCTCTCGAGGCATGGGCAGCCCCTCACGGATGGCTCAGAGTCGCATAAAAGCCCGGAGCGCAAGCAACGGGATGATACGTGCCAGGCCCGGAGGGCCGGGTAAGCACCCGCGGGCGGAGGCCCGCCAAGAAAAAATCGCACGATGCGATGTTTTTCGTGAAACCGCCGGCCGGGTTAGCACCAGCCGACGGAGGTCGGCCAAGCGAAAATGGCAGGATGCCATGTTTCGCGTGTATTCAGACGAACGCTTCCGCCGTTTCGGCGGGTGCGGGGCCGTATTTCAGCGGTGCCATCGTGAAACTGGCCCGGCCTTGGCTCACGCTCCGCACTGCCGCGGAATAGCCAAACATGCTCGCCAACGGCGCCTCGGCCGTCAGCACGTTCACCCCGCCCCGGATTTCCGTGTTGGTGATGATCGCCCGCCGCTGCTGGAGGTCGTTGATCACGTCGCCCAGATGGTCTTCGGGCACACTCACCTCCACCCGCATGACCGGCTCCAAAAGCACCGTGCCGGCTTCGGCCAGCATCCGGTCGATGGCGTCGGCCGCGGCCATGCGGATGGCCACGTCGGAGGGCAACGGATCCGGCAAAGAACTCTCCAACACCACGATCCGCACGGCCCACAGCGGGCAGCCCTTCAGCCCCCCTCGCTCGGCGCTCTCTCGCACCGACTGCGTCATCATCGCGGCCGCGGCGGCTGCCGCCTCAGCCTGCGGAAACCAACCCTGCTCGACGACGGTGACGGCCTGATCGCTTGTCGGCTCGGCGCGGATTGTGACCGCCGCCACGAGGGTCTGGCCGGCAACTTGCCGGTTAACCTGCCCGGTCACCGTCACCGCCCGGGCGAGCGTCTCCTTGTAGCTGACACGTGGTTTGTGCACGCGGCAACGCAGGTTGAAATCCCGCTCGAGCCTGTGGCGGATGACCTCCAGATGCAGTTCGCCCATGCCGGAGATCAGCGTCTGGCCGGTTTCCTCGCTCTCGATGGCCCGGAACGTCGGATCCTGCCGTTTCATCATCTCGAGCACGTCGGCCAGTTTCTTACGTTCCAGGCTGGTTTCCGGCTCGATGGCCATCGAGATGACCGTCTCCGGAAACTCGATCTGCTCGAGAAGAATCGGGTCGTTCGCATCGCAGAGCGTGTCGCCGGTGATGCTGGCGCGGGGGCCGATCACGCCCACGATGTCACCCGCCTCCGCCTGCTCGATCTGTTCCCGCCGATCGGCCTGCACGTGCCAGAGCTGAGCGATGTTTTCCTTCTTCTGCCGCAGTGGATTCCACGCGCGGCTGCCCGCCTTGAGCGTGCCGGAATAGACCCTGACGAACGACAGATCGCCGTGTTTCTCGGCCACGATCTTGAAGACCAGCCCGCAAAACGGCGCCTGCGGATCGGCCTTGCGGGTGATGACCGCCGGCGGCATCACGGCCTTCTTGCCTGGGCCAAGCTTGGACGGATCGACACCCTCGACCGGCGGCACGTCGGCCGGACTGGGCAGATACCAGGCCACCGCGTCGAGCACCGGTTGCACGCCGATGCAGTCGAGCGCCGAACCGCAGAGCACCGGCACGACCTGTCGACGAATCGTCGCCTGCCGGATCGCCTTCCTGATCACCTCCACGGGAATCGGCGCGTCGCCGAGGGCCAACTCAGCCAATTCTTCGGAGAAGTCGAACAGCGTGGAAACCAACTGTTCCCGCCACTCCGCCGCGACGTCGGCCAGTTCGGGCGGGATCGGCGACTTCGTCACCGTGGCGCTGCCGGCGCCCCCAGCTAGGGCGTCTTCCTTGGAAGCGAAGGTCAGCAGCTGCATCTCCACGAGATCGACGAGGCCGCGGAAGGGGTCCTTCACGTGCGGCGGCCCAAGGCCCAGCGGCACCTGCAGAATCAGCGGCCGGGCGGCCAGACGGTCCTCGATCTGCTTGACGGTGCCGAAGAAATCGGCCCCCTCGCGGTCGAGCTTGTTGATCAGCGCGATCCGCGGCACGCCATACTTATCGGCCTGCCGCCAGACGGTTTCGCTCTGCGCCTCGACCCCTTCCCGGGCGGAAAACACCACGACGGCGCCGTCGAGCACCCGCAGGCTTCGCTCCACCTCGGCCGTGAAATCGACATGCCCCGGCGTGTCGATCAGGTTCACCGTCACGTCCTGCCAGCGAAACGTCACCGCCGCGGAATAGATCGTGATCCCCCGCTCCTGCTCCTCGGGATCGAAGTCGGTGATCGTGGTGCCACGGTCCACGTCTCCGAGCCGATGGCTCGTCTTCGTGAAAAAGAGCAGCCGCTCGGTGAGCGTCGTCTTCCCCGCATCGATGTGGGCGATGATCCCGATGTTGCGAATTTTTTCGAGCTGCCGGCTCATGCCGCTGCCTCCCTCACATCTTTTCGACGGTGCCGATGCCGAGCAGTTCCAGGCCCTGGCGGAGAATCCGGCCCGTGAGATCGCAGAGGGCGAGGCGGCTCGTCCGCTCCTCCCCCTCGGCCTTGAGCACCGGCAGGGCGTCGTACAGGGTCGAGTAACAGCCGGCCAGATCGTAGAGCCAGGCCGTCAAAACGTTGGGCCGATAGTCGACCTCCACGTCCTCGAGCGCCTCGCCGAACCGGACGATTTCCAACGCCAGCGCGCGCTCCTGCGGCGTCGACAGCGATACGCCCTGCACCGACTGCCGGAGCGCCACCCGATCAATCCCGCCCTTCGAGAAGATCCCCTCGACCCGCGCCACCGCATACTGCATGTAGGCCGCGGTGTTGCCGGTGAGCTGCAGCATCTTGTCGAAGCTGAAGACGTAGTCGGTGGTGCGATTCTGCGAGAGATCGGCGTACTTGATCGCACCGATGCCGACGGTTTCGGCGACATGGCGGCGTTCCGTGGCGTCCATGCTGGCCCGGCCCTCTTCAGCTGCGTGCTGCGGCTGCTCGCCAGCGTGCTGCACTTTGCCCGCCCGCTCCACCCCCTCGTCAAGCAACGCTTCCAGGCCGACGGTGTCGCCGGCCCGCGTTTTGAACGGCTTTCCATCCTCGCCGAGCACGGTGCCGAAGGCGACGTGGACGAGTTCCACGCCGTCGATCCGCTGCCGGTCACCGCAGCCCCAGAGCTTTGCCGTCGCGAACAACTGTTCGAAGTGGGGGCTCTGCCGGCTGTCGACCACGTAGAGGATGCGGTCGGGCTTCCAGTGTTCCATCCGCCACTTGAGCGTTGCGAGGTCGGTCGTGGCATAGAGAAACGCGCCGTCCGCCTTGCGGATCAGGAACGGCGGGGCGTCGTCGCCGTTCAGGAAAACGCCGATCGCGCCGCGGCTCTCCCTGGCCCCCACGGCCGGGTCGGCCATCAGTTCCGCGACCACCCCCGCCAACATGGGCTGATAAAAGCTCTCGCCGAGGGCGTGGTCAAACGTGACGTGCAGCCGCGCGAAGATGCGGTCGATCTCGGCCCGGCAGAACGGCATGAACTGCTGCCAGAGCGCCCGGTTCTCGGGGTCGCCCTCGTGCAACTTGGCCGTCTCGGCGAGCACCTCCCGCCCAGCATCGGGATACCGGGCCGCAAGGGTAGCCGCCTCGGAATCGCGGGCGAGTTCCTCCGGCTTGGCGTCGGCAATCTTGCGCACCAGCCGGTAGAGCCGGCCTAATTCGGCAGTCGGATCGGCGGCGAACCGGGCCTCGTCACGGCAGTGCTTCCAGCCCCAGAGGATCATGCCGAACTGGGTGCCCCAGTCGCCCAAGTGGTCGTCGGTGATGGTCTTGTGGCCGCGAAAACGCAGGATCCGGGCGATGGCGTCGCCGATCACGGTCGAGCGGATGTGCCCCACGTGCATTGGCTTGGCGACGTTCGGGCCGCCGAAGTCGATGACGATCGTGTCCGGCTCGGCAACCGGCGGGACTCCCATCCGCGGGTCGCGCAAGGCCGCGACGATCGCCCGGGCCAGCGCATCCTGACGGACGCGGAGATTGATGAAGCCGGGGCCGACCGGGTCTGTCG
Source organism: Pirellulales bacterium (assembly GCA_044236455.1). Taxonomy (GTDB): domain Bacteria; phylum Planctomycetota; class Planctomycetia; order Pirellulales; family UBA1268; genus CAMCQY01. The sequence goes on along the minus strand of JBIIGJ010000027.1, from coordinate 27,437 downwards.
GCGGCTCAAACAGCTCCCCCACGTCGAGCCGCCGAATGATCTCGATGGCGACGTCCCGAGGCTTCATGCCGGCCCGCTTGGCCAACGCCATCGCCATCGTGCCGGAATAGTCCCCAAATTTCGGATCGGCCGTCTCGCGGACCTGTTCGACGAGCCCCGGCAATTCCTCGGTTGCAATGCCGACGATGCCGTCCGCAGCCAACCGTTCGAGAGCCTCCCGAAACATACGGCGAAGTTCGCCGCGGAAATTGACCCGCTGCAACGACTCGCGGCCCGCTTCGCCGCCCGTTGCGGTCACGGTGCCGCTCCCGGGCCGGCAGCGGCGGCGGGCGGCGGCACGAGCTTACAGCCGCTCCAGAGCTGTTCGATGTCCCAGTATTCCCGCGATTCCGCGTCGAACAGGTGCACGACCACATCGCCGTAATCGAGCACGATCCAGCGGCCCTCTTCGTAGCCCTCGATCCCGCGGCGGGTATCGTGCATCTCCTTCTTCATGAACTGCTCGATATCGTCGGCCATGGCGTGGAGCTGCCGGCGACTCGCGCCGGTGGCCACCACGAAGTAGTCGAACACATCGGTGAGCCCACGGAGGTCGAGGACATGCACGTCGGTGCCACGGGTCTCTTCGGCCACCCGCGCCGCCGCGAGCGCGCGTTCGCGGCCGTGGTCAGGCCTCGACTCGACCTTCGACTCGGCCCCCGATGCGGCCCCCGATGCGGCCTTGCGGGCTGCCTTAGGGCCGGCCTGTGCCGCAGAGCGTGCTGACTCTGGCTGATTGCGGGCGGTGCTCACGGAGATCACGAATCCTGTTGTTGGACGGACGGAAGAACGAGAATGCGGCGGATTCTACCCGGAATTTCCGGGCCTGCCCAAAGACGTTGGCCGTCAACGGGAGCAGGCCCGTTCAGCCGCCAGCGCGATGCCGGCCAGGACCAGTTCCGGCATCTCGATCGCCCCGGGCAGGGCATCGCGGACCGCTCCGCGCCAGCCGCCGGTGAGGATGACATCGGCCTCCGCACCGAGCGAGGCCCGGGCCTCCTCCACGAGCCGGCCGATCGCCCCACGGATGCCCCAGCCGATGCCAGCCGCGATCGCCTCCTGCGTTGAGCGACCAGGCATGGCCGGGGGCGATGCCTGTTCCAAGGCCGCGACGGCCGGCAGTCGGCTCGTGCCTTCCGCAAGCGATCTGGCCATGAGCGAGGGCCCCGGCAGGATGGCCCCCCCCAGAAAAGCCCCGGCAGGCGACAGGAGATCGACCGTGGCTGCAGTGCCGCAATCGACGATGATCGCGCCTCGCCCGGGCCGCCTGACGAAGCCGGCAGCCGAAGCGGCCGCCAAACGGTCGATTCCCACCTTGTGAGGCTCGGCAACGAGCACCTCCAGCGGCAGATCCAGGTGCTTGATCCGCCGTTGCCTCAAGGCGCGATGCCGCGTGGCGGAGAGTTCGGCGATGGCGGCCTCGAGCCTGGCCGCGGCGGCGTCATGCACGCTCGCCACGAGCACCACGGCGGCAGCGGGCGCCGCCTGATTGAGCCAATTTTCCAGGCTAGCGGGCCGAAAGCCGTGGCTGTCGATGTCCTGCCGCTTGGCGACCGTCGGCAACCGCCGCGTTCCCGAGGCGTCGATCCCGTGATCAGCCACCACGGCCAGCTTGATCCGCGTGTTGCCCACATCAGCCAGGAGCACTGTGTCGCCGAGACAAACGGGAGCTTTGGTGGGAGTTTTCATAGGGCGCCTCGGGAACCCAATGATACTGCAAGCGACCTGCCGTGGATCGACCGGGCTGCCGATCCGCAATGAAACGGCGGAGCCGGGATCGGCGGAAGCTCGAGGAGCTTTTGGATTTTTCGACCTTCTGGGGAATGCGCTGCCGTAGGTCGTGGAAGGAGAAAAAGCCCACGCGACGAGACTTCTGCCGTCCCGGCGGTGCTTCGCCGTTTGACGCGAATACGTGCGCCGCTGCGAGCCGCTACGGTGCGTCGAGCTGCGTCACGATCGCGTTCAGCAGCCGGTCGAGCCCCTGGCCGGTCACCGCACTCACGGCGATGACGTCGCGGCCGATCTGCGCGGAGAGCGCCTCACGGATCTCTTCCGTGCCGGGAAGCTCGGCCTTGCTCACAATCACGATCTCCGGCCGCCTGCCCAAACGCTCGTCGTAGCGAACGAGTTCATCCCGGATGGCCCTGTAATTCAGCAGCGGATCGCTGCCGTCGGCCGGGGCCGGCTCGACCACGTGAACAAGAATGCCCGCCCGTTCCACATGCCGCAGAAACTCGTGTCCGAGGCCGATGCCCGCATGTGCCCCCTCGATCAGCCCAGGCAGGTCGGCCAGCACGAAACTGCGGTCACGCGACACTGCCACGATCCCGAGCATCGGCTTCTTGGTGGTGAACGCGTAGTCGGCGATTTCGGGACGGGCCCGGGAGAGCCGCGAAAGCAGCGTGCTTTTTCCGGCGTTTGGCTTGCCCACGAGCCCCACGTCGGCAATCACCTTCAACTCCAGGAGCAGGCGGCGGACCTCCCCCTTCTCGCCGGGCGTGGTCTCGCGGGGAGCGCGGTTCGTGGACGACTTGAAGTGGAGATTGCCCCACCCCCCTGCCCCGCCCTTGGCGGCCACGATCGATTCACCGGGCGTGGCCAGATCCTTGAGCACGAGACCGGTCGTCTCGTCGATCACGACCGTGCCGGGGGGCACGAGCAGCACGAGATCCTCCGCCATGCGGCCGTGGCAATTGGCGGGGCCGCCAGATTCGCCACTGGCACCCCGCCACTGCTTACGGTGGGCGAGCGGAGCCAGGGAATCAACTCCCGCCTGAGCCCGCATGATCACGCTGCCGCCGTCACCGCCGTTGCCGCCGTCAGGGCCGCCGAGCGGGATGTATTTCTCTCGACGAAAGCTCTTGCAACCGCGTCCGCCGTTGCCTGCCGCCACTTCAATTTGGACGCGGTCTACAAACACGCTCAGCCAGCAAGCACGTTGATGCGCCGGCCCTCGCGGTCAAACCCGACCACGCCGTCGACCAGGGCAAACAGCGTGAAGTCGCTGCCTGTGCCGACGTTCTTGCCAGCGTGAAATTTGGAGCCGACCTGCCGCACCAGGATGTTGCCTGCGCGAACCTGCTGGCCCCCGAACTTCTTCACGCCGCGCCGTTGGGCATTGGAATCACGACCGTTGCGGCTCGAACCCTGACCTTTTTTATGTGCCATGTTATGTCCTGCGCCGTGACGACGCTCCTACTCTGGGTATGCGTACGTGGTGTGCGTAAGCGTGTGCGGAAAGGGAGTTGTACGGAAAAATGCCAGGCCGACCTTCCTGGAACTCGTCGCTGGAACGCCGGCCTTGCCGCTATTCTCCGTCAATTTCGTACTTGAAAACCCAGGAGTGGTCAATGCCCTCGGGCACTTCCGTGGCCCTGCCATAGAGGTTCGGCCCCCGCGGGCCGAATAGCCCCTCGAGCAGCAGTTCCCGCTCCTCCGGATCCTGTTGTGCCCGGATCGCCGGCCAGACCACTTCAAAGGCGGTGAGGCCGTCGCTGCCCGGGAGTCGCTCCCGGTTCACGTTGATCTCCTCCAAGGCCGCCACCGTGCGGGCCATCGAGAGTTCGCGGGCCAGGCTGGGCACCCTGGAAGCGGCCGGCCCGAAGAAGGCCTCCGCCCGCTGCTGCCGCGGGCCGCCCGGCGGGGTGTCGGCGAGCGTCTGCAACACCTTGGCCAGCGATTCGAGCGGTTTTTGCTCCACCTTTTCCGGCGTGAGGCCGATCGCTCCCAACGCCTTTCGCCGCACGGCATCCCGGTCGGGATCGACCGGTGCCGCCAACGCCCGCGACAGTTGTTCAAAATATTCGACCCCCAGATCGCCGAACACCGCCCGCACCAGCGGGCCGCGGTCCGTCGGCTCGGGGATGGCGGCCACCGCCAGCACGACCTTCGCCAGCGGCACGAGGTCGCTGCCGCGGATGGCCTCGCCGTTCTTGTCGGGAACGACCAGATCGTGCCACGAGAGGCCCAGGTCGGCGAGCCCGGCCACGGGCCGCGATTTCACCACCTGCGGCCGCCCCAACGCCTCCAGCAACTTGCCGCCCAGCGTCATCCGCTCAAACATGCCCGCATAGCCGACATTCAGCTCCTCGTCGACCTCGTCGCGATCGTCGCCAGGCCGCCAGAAGTCGAGTCGCAGACCCTCCAGGGCATGTTCCATTTCGGAGCCCGGCGGCAATTTTCTGGCAAACGTCGCCCCTTCCCGCTCCCGCCAGCGGATGGCGTTGGTGAGCCCGCGAACCGTAATGGTGAAGAAGTCGATCCGCGGATCGACGTCCTGCCAGACGGCCACGCCCCACCGTTCTCCACCGGGCGGGATGTCGGTGGCGGCCATGCTGGCACTGTCGAAGAGTTCCCGTGCCGGGTCCTCACGCTGCCGGATCGGCCCCATGGCATTGGGAACGACGCGGTCGAGGTAGCTCCGGTAGGCGGTTTCCTCCTCGGTTTCAGAGAGCCCCTCCAGGCTCTCCAGCACGAAGTGCGGCACGAACCGTACCGGCATTTCGACCGCTTCGACGGTCCGCTTCGTGGGATCATTCTTGTCGATGACGGTGCGGCGGCCGCCCGTATTTCGCACGCGATAGACGAGATACCACACGCGCTTCCGCTGCATGCGGAGTTCGGCCACGGGCACATCCACGTCGATAAACCGCGGTGGCTTGAAGGCGAATTCCAGGCACCAGATATCGCGCTGGAACTCTCGATTTTTCGCCCGTTCGACGAGGGTCGTGTTGAGCGGAGCCTGCTGTGGCTTCCACGCCTGATCCTTGAGACCGCGAGTCACCTCCAGCAGGTCGCCGCGGAGCACATGGGAATCGCTGCTGGCCCGGGGCGGAATCACGGTGAGCACACCGGGAGCCAGCCGCCGGAAACCGTTGCTGCGGGCGGGCTGCCCTTCGGCGGCCAACGCTGCAGGCGATCCAAAATCGGCCGGCACCGGCAGACAGGCAGCGGCTCCCACGGCCAGAGCCCAGACCACTCCCCAGCGGATAAAAGCGGGGCGAATCATGTTTTTTGGAACCGTTTTCATGGCGTCCATCGCCGTTTGCCTCTGCGGAATCCTAGCGAAAATCGGCCTTAGGGGCCCAAATTCGACAAAATCTCCACAAATTGCCCAAACTCCCTTGATAGCGCATGTTTCGCAAAGCAGAATCTCTTACTGGCACCGGTATTCATGCTGACCCCGACGGTCGAAAAAACCCTCTGTTCAGCGGAATATTGGCCTACGCCCGGGCGGCTTTCCGAAAGACACTCCGGCGGTTTGGCCTCTGAAGAACAACTGACGAACCACGACCGATCTTGCTCCCCATCACGCCTTTCGGCATCTGACACGACCATGCTGGAACGGAACCGACTGCAACCTCCCCGCCCATCCGCTCCGTCGCAGACGGCCGGCTGGTTCGATGGCCCGACGGCCGGGTGCGGCGGACTGTTTGCATCGGCGGAGGACTACGACGCCACGGGCATTCTCGCCGGTGCCGATCCCTGTGAGTCTCGCTACTGGTGGATGCCGGAACTCTACACCTCGCCGCTGGCGGCTGGGGCCCCGGCCGTCGAGGCCGAAGGTGCCGGGACGGGCGGAGAATCGATCGCCGCACCGCGTCGATCCGGTCTGGTCGAGCGGCTGCTGCGGGTTGGTCAAGCCGCCCGGAGAACGGGCTCGCGAAGCCCGGCAGCTGCCTGATCCACTTCGGCAGCGAGTGCTGCATAGTCGGCAGCGCCATGCGATTCTGGCGCGTAGTCAAAGATCGACTGACCGAAGCTGGGCGCCTCGGCAAGGCGGATGTTGCGGCGAACCCGCGTCTCGAACACCTGGGCCGAACCCCAGGCCGGATGTTTTGCCGCAGATGACGTGAAGAACGACTGCACGTCGCGGCCGACTTCCGTGGCCAGCCTGGTGCCCGCTTCATACATGCAGAGCACTACCCCCAGCAGTCGCAGCCGGGGATTGACGTGTTCGGCGACCAGTTCGATCGTTTCCAACAACTTGCTGAGGCCATGCAGCGCGAGGAAATGCGGCTGCAGCGGCAGGAGCACCTCGTCGACCGCGGCCATCGCATTGAGCGACAACAGGCCCAGCGAGGGCGGGCAGTCGATCACCATATAGTCGAAGGGTTCGGAGTGGCCACCGTCAGGATTACACCCGACATTGCATCTGGCGTCAGCCTCCATCCGCTGCCGCAGGATCAGTTCGCGGCCGCTACGGCCTGCCAGCGCCATTTCCACCGCGGAGAGATCGATGTGGGAGGGCACCACACAGAGGTTCTCGCCGGCTGCGACCGTTGCCGCCGCCAGCGGCTGGCCCCCCACGAGCACGTCATACGCCGAAAGCGGATGCGATCCGGGCATCACGCCCGCATGCAGCGTGGCATGCGCCTGCGGATCGAGATCGACGAGGCAGACCCGCCGACCCGCCCGGGCCAGCGCCACGGCAAGGTTCACGGACGTGGTCGTCTTGCCAACGCCACCCTTTTGATTGGCCACGGCGATGGAGCGCATGAGAAACCTCGGTGCCTGTATGGGTGCCGGACCGTCCACCGGCGGCCGGGGAGCATAGGCGTCACCCTCACCCCAAAAAAGGCCGGTTTTGACATCCACCTCGACGTTTTGACCCTCACATCCAAGACCGCAACGCAAGCAAGGGAAGCCGGGGTGCCCGAAAATCTCCAGATGCCGGGAGCCGGTGCTGACGGGCCGCATTGGTTCGCCGGCTGCGGCATGCTCGTCGCCGGCGGATTCTGCTACGGGAGGCTCTTGGACGAATCGCGAATCGCTCGTGAGTCGCAGAATTCACCGGCTTCTGCGCGTGCCTCCGACCGGCTCCTCAGCATCAGAGATCACGAAAAACATCGCATCGTGCGATTTTTTCTTGGCAAACGCAGTTTGCTGGTGCTGCGCTTCGCATCCTGCGAAGCAGTCGTAGATGAAGCCGGGGAATCGGCAGAAGCTCGAGGAGCTTTTGGATTTTTCGACCTTCTGGGGAATGCGCTGCCGTAGGTCGTGTAGGGAGAAAAAGCCACTGCGACGAGACTTCTGTCGTTCCCCGGCGGCGCGTCCCCAACCGGGCCACTAGGGGGACGCGGCTAGCGTGGACCGGATCCACTTTTCGAGGCCGGGCCCGATCCTCCCCAACCCAATTCGCCCAGGCTGCCCGACCACCGCGAGGGCCCCACCCGATGGGTCGAAGTCGATGGCCAGCGTCGTGCTGCCGAGGGGTTCGCGAAACACGAGCGCGACATCCCATGATTCGGATGGCAGTCGCTCCAGCACCGCCCCGCCGGTGCCCTGCCAGCCAAAGTTCGCGTCCTCAACGAGCCCACGCCGGAGGTGAACGAGGCCGGGCGCTTTCGAGACATCGATCCGCGTCTGGGCCGCCAGCCGGCCGGGCCCCTTCCCGGGCTGCAGCAGCAGCAACTCGACCGTGGGCGCCGCCGCAATCCGCCGGGCCACCGCCGGGCCGTAGAACGCGAGGCACCGGCGGGTCTGATGCCGCTGAAACCAGACCCCGGTGATAGCCGCCGTGAGTCCCAGCAGCAGCAACCCGGCCACCAGCCAGGTACCGCGGGGGGTGCCGGCGGCTCTTTCAGAAGCTATCTGGGAGGGGGTTGGTAGCGACATCAAGCATGGTCCTGTCGGCGGGCGATCGGGCTCGCCGCACCAGCCGCCGCTGCACTGTATACTCAGAGCCCAGCGGGACAATACAGCGGGACGATCAGGCCGCCCGCACCGCCTTGCCATCCGGAGCCGCCGCGCATGCCCAACGCGTTTGATCCCTATCGCGAAGCCCTCGTTGTCGAGAACCACACCGTCTGGCCCAACGACTACGAAGACTGGTCGGAGGCCGACAAGGCCCGAGTCGAGGCGCTGCTGCACGCGGCCCCGCAGGAGGCCACGGAACTTGATTACCACCGGCAGCACACCGGCTTCGCCCGCGTGATCACCGTCACTCCCGCCGACCTCGACCGCGTGAGCGTGGCCTGAGCGGCTTGCTGTGCCACCCGTGTTGACCGACACCGCCACCATTCGCCTTCAGCTTCCGGCAGACGCCGGCCAAGCCGATCGCTCCTACGACATCGTCGTGGGCAGCGGCGTGCTCGGCTCAATCGGTCCCGCGGTCGCGGCCACCGGCGCGAGGCGGGCGGTCGTCATCACGGATGCCGCCGTGGCCGGCTCCCACGCCGCGGCCACGGCCGCCTCCCTCCAGACCGCCGGACTGGATGTCGCCACACTTACGGTGCCGTCGGGCGAAGCTTCAAAGTCGGTCGCCGCCCTCGAGCGGCTCTGGAACGAGATGGCCCGCCTGGCCGTCGATCGCCACACGCATGTCGTCGGCGTCGGCGGCGGCGTGGTGGGCGATCTGGCGGGATTCGCGGCGGCGACATTCGGCCGCGGGCTGCCGGTCTGGCACGTGCCGACGACCCTCGTGGCCCAGGTCGATAGCGCGATCGGCGGCAAGACAGGGATCAATCTTGCGGCCGGCAAAAATCTGGTCGGCAGCTTCTGGCAGCCTCGTGGCGTAATTGCCGACGTCGACACTCTCGCGACGCTGCCCGACCGCGAATTCAAGAGCGGCCTGGCCGAGGTGGTGAAATACGGCATGATCCTCGACCCGGAGTTTTTCGATTGGCTCGCCGCCAACACTGCAGCGATCCTGGGCCGGAATGCCGCGGCGCTTCGGCATGTGGTCGGCCGGTCGGCGGCACTCAAGGCCGGTGTCGTGGAACGCGACGAGCGGGAAATTACCGGTCTGCGGGCGATCCTCAACTACGGCCACACGTTCGCCCATGCCTATGAGACCGCCGCGGGCTACGGCACGCTGCTGCACGGCGAGGCGGTCGCCATCGGTATGGTCTCGGCCGCCGCGCTCGCTCAGTCGCTCGGACGGATCGGGCCCGACATCGTCGCCCGACAGAAGCAGCTTCTTCGAGCCTTCGATCTGCCGGTGACCGTGCCGACCGGGGCCGGTTTCACGGCCGACGCGCTGCTCGCCACGATGGCCCGCGACAAAAAAACAGTCGGTGGTCGGCTCCGGTTTGTCCTCCCCACGCGGATCGGCCACGTGGAACTAGTCGATGGGATCGACCCGGCGGCGGTGCGGGCGATTTTGAGTTCATGACTCGCAGCTTCTGACATCCATCATTCCTCTGAACAGGAACACTGCCGTGCGACAACAGCGTTTGTTTTTGGTTGCGTTCGGAGTCTTTGCATGTGCCGCTGCGGCATCGATCGCACGGCCGGCGCACGCCCAAAACGACTGGCAGTATCCCGATCCCTACTTCGGGATCCTGGAGATCGAGAAGTCGCACGATCGGGCGACGACCCGCCGGTATCGCGAAGAGGTGAATCCCGCGCCGCGGTCGAGCCGGTATGCAGCACCCTCGGCCTGGCAGGCTCCCGCGGGAGACGCGGCAGGAACCGCGACGGCAACGCCATCCGCTACACCCACCGCGGCCATGCCCGCCCCGGTCACTCGGCCCCGCTGGCGGAACCGCTGGCGCAGGTAGTCACTTCACGACCGTTTACAGAGGCTCTTTTCCATGACGTCCTCCGACTATGCGATTCGGCTGATGCAGCCGTCCGACTTCGTCGCCATCGGCGAGATCTGCCGCATCGTCTACCCGAACGAAACGCCCTACACGCCCGAGGAATTGGCGAAGCATCATGCCGTCTTCCCGCAGGGGCAATTCGTCGCGGAGCATGTGCCGAGCGGGCAGCCGGTGGGCGTGCATTTCACGCTGCGGCTCCGACTGATCGACTACCACGTCGACGACTCCTGGGACGTGCTGACGGCGCGGGGCACGTTCGCCGACCACAATCCGGTGAATGGCATGACGCTCTACGGCGCCGACGTCTTCGTGCGGCCCGACCATCAGCATCACGGGCTTGCCCACGCGCTCACCGACGCGACGCGGCAGCTGGTGATCGACGAATCGCTGTGGCGGATGGTGGGAGCAAGCCGGCTGCCCGGCTATGGCAACGTGGCGGCGAGCGTGACGGCCGAGGAGTATGTAGGCGACGTCGTCGCGGGCCGGCGGACCGATCCCGTGCTCTCGGCCCACATGAAGGATGGCTGGTCGGTTGTCCGGCCAATCCACGGCTACCTGCAGCACGATGCGGAGAGCGCCAACTGGGCCGCGGTCATTCAATGGGTGAATCCCGCCTCTCCGCCGCCACTGGAACTCGCGCTGCGTTGAGTCCGGGGGCTTGTATGGATTCATACAAGCCCTGAGCGCAAACGACGGGATGATCGACGCCAGGCCCGGAGGCCCGGGTGCGCTTCAGCCGATGATCGACTCGATCACGTGGCCGTGCACGTCGGTGAGCCGGCGCTGGATGCCGTTGTTGTAGACCGACAGCTTCGTGTGGTCGACACCGAGCAGCCGCAGCGCCGTGGCATGGAGGTCGTAGCAATACGTGGGGTTCTCGGCTGCCTTGAAGCCGAGTTCGTCGCTCGTGCCGTAGGCCGTGCCCCCCTTGATGCCGCCGCCGGCCATCCAGACGGTGAAGGCGCCGGCGTTGTGGTCGCGGCCCTTGCCCTGCGCCGCCGGCTGGCGGCCGAACTCCGTCTGGCACATCACGAGCGTGGAGTCGAGGAGGCCGTGGGCCTTGAGGTCTGCAAGCAGAGCGCTCGCCCCGCCGTCGAGGATCGGGCCCCAGTAGCCGTGGTCGCGGACGACGTCTTCGTGGGAATCCCAGTTGGGCCGGATCTTCTTCACGGCCGTGTTCTCGGCGCCACAGTAGATCTGCACGAACCGTACGCCCCGCTCCACGAGCCGCCGGGCGAGGAGACACTGCCGGCCGAAGGGGCCGATCTCCGGATGGTCGAGCTGGTAGAGTTGCTCCACGACATCTGATTCGCCGGAGAGGTTCGTGACCTCGGGGGCCGAGAGTTGGAGCCGGGCGGCGAGTTCGTAGGCGGCGATCCGGGCGGCGAGTTCGCTGTTGTCGCTCCGCGGGCCGAGATGGCGGGCATTCACGGCGGCGAGAAACTCGCGGCCTGCCGGCTCGCCAGCGACGAGTGTGGCGTGGTCCTCGGCCGCAAAGAGATCGGCGATCGGCGGCCGGCCTTCGGCCGTCTCGATCACGGTGCCCTGATGGATCGCCGGCAGGAATCCCGCACCCCAGTTCACCGGTCCGCCTGGCGGCAGGCCGCGGTGGTCAGGCAGCACGACGAACGCGGGCAGCTCCTCCGATTCGCTGCCGAGACCGTAGGTGACCCACGCCCCCATCGACGGGAATCCGGGCAGGATGAAGCCGCTGTTGGCCATGAACATCGCCGGACCGTGGAGCGCGGTCTTGCTCTGCATCGAATGGATGAACGCCATCTCATCGACGTGGACGGCGAGCTTCGGCAACAGGTCGCTTACCCAGCGGCCGCACTGGCCGTGCTGCCGGAAGGGCCAGTAGCTCTGCTGGCAGTTCCCCGGCTTCGAGGCGAAGAACTGCACGTTGCCGGTCGTGTCGAACGGCGTGCCGTCGCGCTTCACGAGCTCGGGCTTGTAGTCAAACGTGTCGAGGTGCGAGAGGCCACCGGGGCAGAAGATGTTGATCACCGCCTTCGCCTTGGCCGGAAACATCGATGGCTTCGCGGCCAGCGGATTGGCCGCGCGGGCCGCCGCTCGTGCCTCTTCGGCGAGGAGCGTCGTGAGGGCCACGCCGCCGAGGCCGCCGCCAAGTTCCCAGAGGAAGTTTCGCCGCGACACGTCACCGCGGTGCAGCCGGCAGGGAAATGCGTCTGGAATCATCGTTGTCAGTCCACGTAGATGAATTCATTGGCGTTGAAGAGCATCCGGCAAAACTGCGGCAGGCCGGCACGCTTCACGAGTGCAACCGCCGCGGCCAGTTCCGTTTCGTCCGGCTCGCGCACGAGCGCGAGCGAGTAGCCGCGGCGGACCTGTGCGGCAGGATCGGCGCCCGCCTCTTTCTCGAGCCGCTCGGCCCAGTGCCCCGCCTGCCGGAGCATGAAGTCGTTGTTCAAAAGCGCGAGCGACTGCAGCGCCGTCGTGGTCTCGAGCCGCGCCGGCGTGAGGTTTGCCGGATTCGGGCAGTCGAGCGTGGTCAGGAATGCATGCGGCGTGCTCCGCACGATGAACCGGTAGACGCTCCGCCGCCAGAGTTCAGGCTTGTCGGGCGTCACGTAGCGGTAGACGGGGGCATATGCCTCCTCGTAGTCGAAGTCGCGGTAGCCCGGGCCATACATCTCGGCATTGAGGCAGCCGGTGACGGCGAGCGTGGCATCGCGGAGGCTCTCGGCATCGAGCCGGCGGGCGTTCTGCCGCCAGAGCAGTCGGTTGTCGGCATCGATTGCGGCGGCCGCCGGGCCGCCCGGCACGTCCACGCACCGCTGCCGGTAGGTGTGGCTCGTGCAGATCAGCCGGTGCATCGCTTTCAGCGACCAGCCGCGGTCGATGAAGTCGGCGGCCAGCCAGTCGAGTAATTCCGGATGCGACGGTTTCCCGCCGCCGAGTCCGAAATCGCTCGGCGTGTCGACGAGCCCGGCGCCGAAGTGGTGGTGCCAGAGCCGGTTGACGAGCACGCGGGGCGTCAGCGGGTTTGCCGGTGCCGTGATCCAGTCGGCGAGGGCCTTGCGGCGATCACCATCGGACACGGCCTCGTCGCCAAACGCCGCCCTGAGTCCCGCCACCGCGGAGATCGTGCCGGGCGCGACCTCGTCTCCCGTGGTCTCGGGATTGCCACGGATGTTGACCTTCACCGTGGGTGGCGGGCCGGCGACCGGTCCGAAGACCTTGTCGGGCTCCTTGAGCGACGTGAGTTCCGCCTCCAGTTTCTCGAGCCTGCCGGTCGCCTCGGCGAGCGCCGCCTGTCGATCGGGCGGCAGGGCGGCCGGGTCGCCCTCGATCCGGGCGTCGCCGAAGAAGATCTGGTCCATGCCGATGCTGTTGCCGGCGTCGGTGGCCACGAGCGTGAGAAACCGCGACGTCGGCGGCAGCGGAATGTCGAGCGGGATGCCGCCGTCGTCGAATCCGATCCGTCCCTGGGCCACCGGCTCGCCATCGAGGAACACGAAGAAGTCGGCGCCGGCCTCCGCCGTCCGGCCGCCGTAGCCGACAACGCCACGGAACCGCGGATTCGCAAGCCTCGCCTGCTTGGCGATCTCGGCGAGGTCGAACGTGATTCCCGCGTTGGCATGCAGGCCAAGGATCGTGTGCGAGTCCTTCGCATAATCGACCTCACCAAGCTTCGTGGAGACAAGCTTCGTGGAGAACTGCTGGTTTACCGGTCCGTTGCGGATCACATCCCAGGCCGCGACGCTCGTCTCCGGGATGCCCTTCACGACGAGGCCGGTCGTGCTCACCGGCACGTCGCCGGGGCCGTTCGGGATGAAGACCGCGTTGACCAGCGGCGTCGGTCCGGGCGACACCTTGTTGACCTTGATGTCGCCGAGGAAGCGCTCGGCCTTTGTGTCGCGGGCCTTGCCGCTGCGTGGGTCGATCCCAAACCCCTTTTTCCCTGCACCGCGGCCGTCGCCGCCGCCGACGATGTCGGCCAGATCGATCGGCTTGCCTGCCAGCGTGTGGACGTCGACCCGCGCCTTGGTGATTGCGGCGGTGATGTCGGCCTTCGCCTGAGCGTACTGTCGCTCAGCCGCGTCGCTCGTGCCGCGATCCTGCCGTTTCACACCGGCGAAGACGGCTGTGAGAGCGTAATACTCCCGCTGCGGGATCGGGTCGAGCTTGTGGTCGTGGCAGCGGGCGCAGTTGATCGTCACGCCACAGCAGCTCGTCATCACCTGCGTGATCATGTCGTCGAGGTCGTCGGCGCGGGCCTGCCGCCGGAGCACGTCGCTCTTGGTCTCGACCTGGCCGACGAAATCCCACGGGCCTGCCGCGAGGAATCCGGTGGCGATCACCGCGTCGGCATCGTCGGGCGCGACCACGTCGCCGGCGATCTGTCTTCGAAGAAACTCGTCGTAGGGGAGGTCGGTATTGAGTGCCTTGATCACCCAGTCGCGATACCGCCAGGCGTTGGGCCGGAGCTGATCGCGTTCGAAGCCGTGGGTGTCGGCGTAGTGGGCGATGTCGAGCCAGTGGCGGGCCCAGCGTTCGCCGTAGTGGGACGAGGCGAGCAGGCGGTCGACGAGTTTTTCGTACGCATCGGGAGAGGCGTCGGCAACGAAGGCCGCCACATCCTCGGGCGTGGGCGGCAGGCCGAGGAGGTCGAAGGAGAGGCGACGGATGAGCGTGCGGCGATCGGCCTCCGGCGCAGGAGACAGTTTGCTAGCGGCGAGCTTGAACTGGATGAACCGATCGATCTCGTTGCGGGCCGGCCAGCCTCCGTCCGGAGGTGGCAACTGGCGGGCGGGCGGCACGGCGGGGCGGGCCACCGGCTGCCACGCCCAGTGGTCGAGCCGGGGATCGCGATCGGTTTCGCGGGCTCGCCGGTCGGCATCGGATTCGGGCCAGGCGGCGCCCGAGTCGATCCATTGTTGGAGCAGCGCGATCTCGGTGGCGGAGAGCCGGTCGCCATCGGGCGGCATCATCTTCTTGTCGTCGGTGCTCGTGATCCGGCGGATCAGCTCGCTCTCGGCCGCCTTGCCGGCGACGATCACCGGCCCGAAGTCGCCCCCCTTCAGCGCCCGGTGTTTCACATCAAGCCGCAGGTGGCTCTCCTGCGTGTCGGGCCCGTGGCAGTCGCCGCAGCGGCCGACGAGCAGTGGCCGGATCTGCCGCTCAAAGTCGATAGCGGCAGGAGCACCGGCCGCGGCCGGTGCCGCCGGCGGCTCGCCTGAAGCCGGCAACGACAACCAGTTGGCCACGATCAGGCCGGCAGCGCAGCAGACGTTCCACCATCGGGGTCGTGATGCCATGAAAACCTCGGCATTCGCTGACATTCGGGCGTGCATGAGTGCCATGCGATCGCCACGCCCCGATAGTGTAGTCCCGAATCGTTACGAAAAACCCGAACCGGGTTACGGCCTGCTGGCTTGGATCCGGTGCGGCGATCCGAAGGCCGCCTACCGCCGCTTGTCGCGGCGGGCCTGCGACCGCTTGCCGGCGGCCATGATGTGGCTGCCCCTGCGGGTCGATAGTCCGCCAACTTTCAGGCGTGCCTTCTTGGCGGAGGTCAGCGCCGACCGCTGCTTCGTGCCATCGAACCGGATCACCTGAGCGGCAGCCGCAGCCTTGGCCGGCGGCAGTTTCCGCTTCTTCGATCCGGTCTTCGACGCAGCGACTGTCTTCACGGCCGCAGGAGCGGCCGCAGCGACGGCTGGCTTCGCGGCGACGACGGGTGCCGCCGGCTTCGACGCGACCAGCTTGGCCGCCGGTTTCGTGATCACACTGTTCAGCGTGGCGACCTTGCTGGCCAGTTCCGCCCGCAGGCCGGCTCGGGCCTTCCGGTGGCCGGTGACACGGGCCCGCTTTGGCGTCTTTGCGCGGCCGGTCAGTGCCTTCACGGCCGACTGCGCGGCGGAGGTCGCCGCCGATCCGGCTGTCTTGAGGTGCGCCTCGAACCGCTTCACGGCGCCGTCGAACAGATCCGCCTTGGCATGGCTACGGGCATTGGCCTCGGCCACGGCCTTCGGCGAACGCTTCACCACGCGTGCCTGCTTCCCCACGAGCGCCCGCCACTTGTCGCGGGTCGCACGGGCCCGTGTCAGCAACGCCTGCACGTCGGTATGCGCGGCCTTGGACAGACCGGGGCTTTCGCTGATGTCGAGGAGTTTCCGCTCCGCAGGCGTGCACAGGCTCCGCAGCCGATTCGCTGACACCGACGACACCGAACCCCGAGATGACTTGGCCATGGATACCTGCTCCAGAGTGTGCTTGACTGTGCTTGGAAAAGTGCGTTTGGAAACGCGTGACGACGCCTGCCGACAAACCGCAGCCGCCGAACTGACGGCCGGGAGGCGGAATCATACGCCAGAAGGTGCCCGATTGGCGAACCCGCTCACCACTTGGCCTCGACCGCCAGCCCGCCCAGGTCGGCCATCGGCAGGGGCACGACCCGCACTTCCATCCCGGCGAAGTGCGTCTCCGTGCGGCTCACGGCCATGGAACTGGCCCAGGCCAGGTACCAGCCGAGGAATATCTGCGAAGGATAGTGGGCGTTGTCGGTCATCCGCGAGAAGCCGACGAACGTCGAGCAGACGTAGAGCGTGCCCTTGGCCAGCGGGTTTTCCACCATCTCGGCCGCGGCCAGGAAGGGAACCGCTCCCACGAAGGCATGGCCGCTGACGCCGTTGTTGTCGTTCCAAAAATGCCACTTGCTGCCGTCGGAACTCTCCCCGGGCCGCGATGCCCCCGTGGCCATCTGGAGCACGTAGAGCGGCGGCGCCCCTACCACAAAAATGCGGAGCGACCGCGAGCCCCACTCGCCGACGATGTCGCCGGCCGGTTGGCCTTCGAGCACCACCCCCGTCAGGGCCGCCGCCCCGAAGATCGGCAGCGCATATTTTCCTTCGCCCAGCACCTTGCAATCGGAGAAGAACGTGCCCACATCGGTTGGCTTCACCCCCTGCTGCCAGGCGTTCTGCATGGTCGTGTCGAAGCCGGTGTTGGCCATCAAGGCGCCGGCGCCAAAGGCCGCCGTGATGCAGGTAAGGCTCTCGCAGGAATAGAAGTTGCGATAGTCCTCGAGCACCTTGTAGCCCGCGCGGGCCAGGCGGGGATGCTGGCTGCGTGCCCAGGGCGGCTCCGCAGGCCCGCTGCCGAAGCCGTCTTCCTCGATCGCCGGGAGCGAGTAGACGGGCTCGGCGGCACCACCGGGAGCGGTGGCCATACGGGCCGCCAGCGTGGTGGTGATGTTGGTGCGATCCCCGCCAGCGCTGGCGGTAGGCCAGCCGCCCGTCAGTTCCACGCCGCCGGGCGCCGACGTGGCGTAGGCATCGGCGATCGACTGCGTCTCCACGATGGCATCGATCCAGGCGCCGTTGACGGCGGGCACCACACGGACCACCACCCGCTGCCGCCGCGGCGGCCAGGACTTGTCCGTGGTTGGCAGACCGCGGCCTGCGGGCGCCGACTCCCGTGGCTCGAGCCACGCCGATTCGATCAGGCCCTCCCGCGGAGGCGTCGCGCGGAAGTCGGGCTCGACCGTGCGCACGATCGGCCAGTCGGCCGACACGGTGGCGAGGGTCTGCCGCCAGAGTTTGGTGCCGTCATCGCTGGGCAGAAACATGCCCCCGGTCTTCTTGGGTCCGGCCGGCGTGGACCCCGTCGCCTCATCGCCAGCCCCGTATCTGGAGGGAGCCACGCTGTCGACCAGTTCAAACTCGACGGCGAAGACTGCCGGGCGTGGCCAGACCACGAGAACCGCCAAGACGGCGCGCACCGCGATCCGGTGCATCACGACAGCGGTAGGTCGGGGCCGATTTTTTGGCATGGCTGGGGCGGGAATGTCCCAACCCGCCGGGGCTGGGGCAAGGCAGGTTTGCCACCGTTGCCGCAAAGAAAACTTCCCACCCGGGCCGGTCCATCCCCCCCGGCTTTCCTGCCCCCCTGCCCCGCTTACGCTCCCGGGGCAGGCGGTTCCCCAACATCGATAAAGACCTCCACCTGCTGCCCGACGAAGAGAGGCGGCAGACCGGCCGGGTCAAATTCGTAGATCACCTGCAGCACGCGTGTGTCGACCCGCTCGGTGTTGTCGTTGGTGAGCGACTTCTTCGGAACGACGAACGGTTCCACGCGGACGAACCGCAGCGGATACCGCACCTGCAGGTTGCCCCGCGGCACGGCCGTGGCCGGCAGATCGCTGCGGAACCGCGGAATGTCGAATTCGTCGATGTCAACCCGCACGTGCAGTTTCTCGATGTTGCCGAGCATGATCAGCGGCTGATTCGCAGGCGTACCCACGAACTCACCCGGTCGCACGTTCACCTGCAGCACCTGCCCCGCCACGAGCGCCCGCACAATGAGCCGGTCGAGCTCGACCTCGATCTTGGCCACGTCCGCCTCGGCCTTAGAGATGGCCTCGCGGGCGACGTCGCGGTCATACTGCCACGAACCCGCCTTGAGCAGATCGAGGTCGGCCTGCGACTTGTCGAGCGCCGCCTGGGCACCGGCCAGCGCCTCGCGCCGCGCAATCAGCTCCTGCTCGGTGGTGACCTTGCGGGCAAACGTCTCCTCCGTTCGCTTGAGTGCATCGCTCTCGCGGATCACCGCTGCCCGCGCCTCGTTGACCTGGGCGGCGATGACCGGAATCTTCTCCTTGCGCGGCTCGGCCTCCAGCCGAATGAGCTCGCTCTTCGACTGTGAGACCATCGCCCGCTTCACGGCCAGCTCGCCCTGCAGCTGCCGATCGTCGAGCCGGAAGAGCGGCTGGCCCGCCTTCACCTCGTCGCCCACCTTCACGAGCACCTGCACCACGACACCGGGCGTCGCGGAGCCGACGGCGATGTTTTCCGTCTGGGCCTCGACGATGCCGGCGGCCGCAAGCGTGTCGGCATAGGGGCTGCGGGCCGGCATGATCGGCGGCGGCGGATTCTTCGTGACGGGCCGTGTCTTGGCCACATACCAGAGGGCGAAGCCGAGCATCGCCATGGCCACGAGCGGCAGCAGGTATTGCGTGAGGATGTCGGCGAGCGTGCGGCGACGTTCGGTACGGCGACGGGCCGGGGCTGGAGATGCCACGGGGGCGGCGGACGTGTCGGTGGGGATCGTAGCCATCAGGCCATGCTACAAAAATCGCCGCCTGTGGAGAAACTGCAATGCCCGCAGGCTCACAGCCGGTATCGGCGGATGCGGAGGAGCCTCAGACGCATCCTCGCTTGAGCTTCGGGCAGTCTTCCTCCTGATTCCGCGAGGGGTTGCCCCTGTCGTGGAGCCGGCGTTGCTGACAAGCGCAGGCAGGATGCCGGAGCGTAGTCAGCATCGAGTGAGCGAAGGACAGGATGTCCGTAGCGAACGTCCGGCGATACGGCAGGGGCAACCCCGGCCCGCAGCATGCCATCAAGCCCGCGGGCCCACTTCGACCAACTCGATCCTGCCGTCCTCCATGTTCGCGATCCGGTCGGCGAACGAGTAGACCCGCGAGTCGTGCGTGACCACGATCACCGCCCGGTCGGGCTGCACCGCGATGTTCGAGATCAGCTCCATCGTGATCCGGCCGTTCTCGGCGTCGAGGGCACTGGTCGGCTCGTCGCAGACGAGCAGCCGCGGCTCGTGCACGATCGCCCGCGCGATCGCCACCCGCTGCTGCTGGCCGCCGGAGAGTTCGCTCGGCAGGTTCGCCAGCCGGTCGCCGAGCCCGAGTTTGTCGAGCACCTCGCTTGCCAGCTCCACCGCCCGTGCCCGGTGCCAGCCGGCGATCAACAGCGGCACGGCGGCGTTCTCCGCGGCCGTGAGCGACGGCAGCAGGTTGTACGACTGGAAGACGAAGCCGACGTTCTCGCGACGGAATTTCACCTTGCGGCCGTTGCTCATCGCCACGAGGTCTTTGCCGAGCACGACGACCTCGCCGTCCGACGGCTCCAGCGTGCCCGCCACGATCGACACGAGCGTGGTTTTCCCGCAGCCGCTGGGGCCCGCAAGGATCAGCAGTTCGCCGTAGGCGACGTCGAGATCGACGCCCCGCAAGGCCCGCGTCAGCGAACCGCCGGTCCCGAATTCCTTCGTCACGCCCCGCACCCGCACGGCCACATCGGCGGCGGGCATGCCATCGCGGGACTGCAGGGATGTCTGGTCTGTCATGGACATGGATTCCAATCCTCCTGTGTTCACCCGCGGAACACGATCGCCGGGTCGACCACGAGCACCTTGCGGATCGACAGCAGGCTCGCCAGCAGCACGATGAAAAACACCGCCACGGCGGTGATGGCCAGCACCTGCCAGGGCATGAAGAACGCGAGCTTGGTGAAGCCGCGGCTCCCCCAGCCGAAGAGCGCCGCCAGCCCGACGCCGATGCCGTAGCCCACCACGCCCACCTGCACAGCCTGGGAGAGCACCATCAGCAGGATCGTCCAGTTGCTCGTGCCCATCGCCTTGAGCGCCCCGAACTGGCGGATGTTCTCCACCGTGAAGAGATAAAAGGTCTGCCCCGCGATCGCAGTGCCGACGAGAAACCCGAGGAACACGGTGATCGCAAAGTTGACGGGGATGCCCGTCTTCGCCAGGAAGTGACGGATCGTCTTCCAGATGAACTGGTTACGGGTGAGGGCCTGCAGGCCGGTCTGCTCCTCGATCCGCCGGCAGACCTCCGTCGCCGGCACGCCGGGCTGCGGCTGCGCGAGCACGAAGGAAAGCACCTTCCGCTCGGGCGGCGCGTAGAGCACGGCCTGGCTGTATCGCGTGTAGATGATCGGGAAGCTCTGGAACGTGCGGAGCGCCTTGGTGAGGCCAACGAGCACGGCACGCCGGTCGTTCATCTCGAACACGCGGCCGAGCCGGTAGGGTTCGCCCGGCCAGATCAACTGGTAGCCGGCGTCGTCCATGATCACGGCGTCGGGCTTGCGGAGGTCGGCGATCGATCCCATGAAGACTCCCTCCGGCGCGCCGACGAGCGTCGCGTCGTCCATGCCCAGGAGGATCATCTGGTGATAGTCCCCCTCCTCCATCCGCGCCCGGGCGAGCCCCTTGTAGAACCGCACCGCCCACTCGACGCCGGGCACCCCTTTGACGCGAAACAGGCAGGTGTCGGCCAACGGCTTGATGTCGTCGATGAACTGGACGTTCTTGTCCATCACCCAGATGCCGGGCCCCTCGACGTCGCGGATCTGACTGACGGTGAGCGACATGAGCCCGCAGAAGATCGACGACTGCTGCGCGATCAGGAGCGCGGCGAACATCACGCCGAACACGATGCCGAGGTATTTCACCCGGTTTCCGATCAGCATTTTCCAGGCAACCCAGAGCATGTCGGGATTGTACCGAAAAAGGCGATGCACCTCTTTTCTGCTCCCGTGGGGCTGCCCATGCCTCGAGAGCCGTCGTTGCTGACCGGCGCAGGCAGGATGCCGGAGCGCAGTCAGCATCGAGTGAGCGAAGGACAGGATGTCCGAAGCGAACGTCCGGCGACGGGGCATGGGCAGACCCGTCGTGCCGCCATGGCAATGTCAACAGCTGGATGCTGAGATAGTTAAGTTGACGGGCCCGAGGCCGGAAGCCCATGCTTCAGCGGCCCGGGAGCATGCAAACGAGGGAGCGGAACCATGAACGATCTTGATCGCCAGCAGAGACTCTTCGTGGCCTCCATGGCCGAGAAGCTGCGGCTGGGCGGCATCGGTCGCCGGGAGTTCCTTCGCGCCGCCGCCGGCGCAGGCTTTGGCTTCGCCTCGGCGCGGTATCTCGCGGGCTCCACCCCGGCCGGAACACGGCTCCATGCCGCAGAGCAGGCGGCTGCCGAAAGCGGACTCACGAACGACCAGCGACAGTTCCTCATCGATGCCGGGAAACGGTTCAAGGGAACCCGCATCAAGGTCGTCTCGGAGAACACGCCGCCGGGCCTGTCGATCGGCAGGATGATTCGCGAGGAGTTCACGCCGCTGACCGGCATCGAGGTCGACTGGCCGATGGTACCGCTCGACCAGGTGCTGGCCAAAACCGTGCAGGACACGATCGCCGGTGCCGACGGCAACAAGGGACACTACGACATCTTCTACTGGGACCAGGCCTGGCTCGCGCGATTCGCAAACGAGAGCATCGGGGTCGAGGAGCTGCTCGACCGCAAGGAGCTGGCCTATCCCGGCTACGATTTCGGCGACTTCCTCCCGCAGTTGGTGGAAGGAACCGCGAGCCACGCCGGCCGGATCGTCGGGGTGCCGTTCGACATCCCGATCTTCATCATGATGTACCGCAAGGACATCCTCGATGAACTCCGGCTGGCGGTGCCGAAGACCATGGGCGAGTATCTCGATACGGTCCGCGCGATCGACGAGGCCAAACGCGGCCAGGGCGTCCATGGCACCGTCGGCCAGTGGAAGACCGGCCACTTCTCCTTGCAGTGCGATGCCTCGGCGTGGATCTGGGCGCACGGCGGCCACCACTTTAGCGCCGAGAATCGCCCCGACTACGTCACGGAGGGAAATGCGAAGGGGCTGCGCTACATGCTGGAGCTGGGCAAGCACATGAGCCCGGACGTCCGCAACTGGGACTGGGACGGACAGGCCGCCGCCTTCACGCAGGGCCGGGCCGGGATCGTCATCTCGTGGAGCGAGTTCTTCCCCGCCTGCGACGATCCCGACAACAGCCGGGTCGTCGGTCTCGTGGAAGCGGCTGATTGCCCGCTCGAGGATGCGAAGCTCTCGCCGGATCAGTGCGGCTTCCACGAAACGCCGGGGATCAGTCGGCAGGGTGGGTCGTGCCTGGCGCTGAGCAGGCACGCCCCCAGTGCCGACGCGGCCTGGGTCTTCATGCAGTGGGCCACGAGCCCCGACGTGACCGCCCGAGCCAACGCCGACGGCGCCGACACGCCGATTCGCCGCAGCAATTACGCCGACCCCCGCGTGCTGGCCAAGAAGCGGCCGGTGCGGGGAACGACCCGCCACTTCGACGTCACGCGGCGGGCGATCGAAAACCGCATGGGCACGTCGCCCCACCTGCCCGCCTGGGTGACGCTTGCTGCCGAGGTCAACGCGGCCGAACTCGGCCGGCTGACGACAGGCAAGCAGGGCGTGGAGGAAACCCTCGAGGCGATCCAGAAAAAGACCGTGGCGTTTCTGGCCAAGCAGGGACCTTGATCCTGCTACACTTCCGTCAACTTCGCCGTCGGGGGCTGCGCGATTGCCGCCATCCCATCCGAGACAGCGACGCTTGGTTCGCATCCCCGTCCCCTCGCAAAGGAGTCGACCACCATGGTGCATTCACGGACTATCACCCGCAGTTTCCTGTTCCTGTCGATCGCCTTTGCCTGCGGCAGCGTGGCCCTCGCCCAGTCGGCAACGGCCGTCACCCCGGCCCAGGAAGCCGCCATCGAGGCGGGCATCAAGGATCTCTCCTCGCAGTGGTCGACCGCATACCTGAAGAATGACATTTCGATCCTCGAACGTATCTGGGCGCCGGACTTCGTCTACGTCGAGCCCTCGGGCCACCGCTTCACGAAGGCGGAGGGGATCGCCTCGCTCAAGAAGGGCGGCGAGAAGCACACCGTCTCCGAAGCCAGTTCGATCGACGTGCGGGTGTATGGCGGCGGCACGGTGGCCGTCGACATCGGCGACTACAAAGAGGCCGGCACAGACAAGGACGGCAAGCCCTTCGAGCGCGCGTCGCGGTTCACGAATGTGTGGGTGCTCAAGGACGGAGCCTGGCGGTGCGTGAGCGGCCACGCGTCGGTGATCCCCACGAAGCCGTGATTTCGGCGGCTTGGGCAGTTGCGCCGCGTGCGACCAGAGACGGCAAATAGCCTACGCCGGAGGGTTCGACCCGCATTCATCTGCTATCTTGTGGCATTCCCAGCCATCACAAGCAGGTGCACCCGTGCCAGGGCCGGCCGACACTGCCGCAGAGCCGATCGACGACATCCGCATCCGCGAGATCCTCTCCCGCTGGTGGGGCTTCGAGACGCTGCGGCCGCTCCAGGCCGACGCCATCCGGGCGGCGCTCGCCGGCCGCGATTCGCTCGTGGTGATGCCGACGGGTGGTGGAAAGAGCCTCTGCTACCAGCTGCCGCCGCTGGTGAGCGAGACGACCGACGTCGTCGTCTCACCGCTGGTGGCGCTCATGAAGGACCAGGTCGATGCCCTGGAGGCGATCGGCTATCCCGCCGCCGCCATCCACTCGGGTCTCTCGGCGGACGAACGGCGGCAGATCCGCGACCGGCTGGCCGCCGGTGAACTCCGGCTGCTCTTCACGGCGCCCGAGCGACTGGTGAACTCCGGCCTGCTCGACCTGCTCGCGCAGGTGGGCGTGAAGCGGTTCGCGATCGACGAGGCGCATTGCATCAGCCAGTGGGGCCACGACTTCCGACCCGAATACCGGCAGCTGGCCCTGCTCCGCGAGCGGTTTCCATCAGCCAGCATCCACGCCTTCACCGCCACCGCCACGCCCCGCGTTCGTGACGACATCGTCAACCAGCTCCAGCTCCGCGAGCCCGAGGTGCTGGTCGGTATCTTTGATCGGCCCAATCTCGTCTACCGCGTCGTGCCCCGGACCGACCGCATGGCCCAGACGCTGCAGGTGCTCGGCCGCCATGCGGGCGAGGCCTCGATCGTCTACTGCATCTCGCGGAAGGAGACGGAACGCCTCGCGGCCCGCCTGGCAGCCGAGGGGATTCTCGCCCGGCCATACCATGCGGGACTCGACACCAAGGAGCGGCACAAGACGCAAGAGGCTTTCTCGCGGGAGACGATCGACGTCGTCGTGGCCACCGTCGCCTTCGGTATGGGCATCGATCGCTCCGACGTCCGCCTCGTGCTCCACACCTCGCTTCCCAAGAGCCTCGAGGCCTACCAGCAGGAGACGGGCCGGGCCGGCCGCGACGGCCTCGCCGCTGAGTGCGTGCTGCTCTATTCCTCGGCCGACGTCTTCAGCTGGGAGTCACTCGTGCGGAAGAGCGCCGAGGAGTCGGAACTGGAGCCAGACGAGGCCGAGAAGCTGATCGCCGGCCAGGTTGGCCACCTCCACGCCATGCGACGGTATGCGCAGGCCGCCCGCTGCCGCCACGCCGCGCTCTCCGAATATTTTGGCCAGGCCTACGGCACCGAGCCCTGCGGCGCCTGCGATGTCTGCCTCGACGAGACGGAGAGTCTGCCTGATTCGACGGTCACCGCCCAGAAAATTCTCTCCTGCGTGGCGAGAGTCGGCGAACGGTTTGGCGTGCGGCACGTCTGTGAGGTGCTGCGGGGCGCGAAGACGGAGGGCATCCAGCGGCACGGCCACGAGCGGCTCAGCACCTTCGGACTTCTCTCCACGCTCGACCAGCGGGCCGCCGAGAACCTCGTGCACCAACTGCTCGACCAGGATCTGCTCTCACGGAGCGGCGGCGACCGGCCGGTGATCGCGCTCAACGCCCGCTCGTGGGAGGTGATGCGGGGCGAACGCCCCGTCGTGCTCGTCGAGCCGCGGGCGGGCACCACCCGCAAGGCAAAGGCCGACGTCGACGACTGGCAGGGCGTCGACCGCGATTGCTTCGAACGGCTTCGCAAGTGGCGGCGGCGGGTGGCCGACGCCCGCGGCAAGCCCGCCTGGACGATCCTCGACGACAAGTCGCTGCGGGCGATCGCCCGCGAGAAGCCGGCGTCGCCCGCCGCCCTCTTGCGGTGCAAGGGCATCGGCGAGAAGCGGCTGGCCGACTTCGGCGCCGCGGTGCTCGACCTCGTCGCCGGCCGCGAGCCGGCGTGAGCGGTTCGCGCGAGAAGCCAGCCAGAATCCCCCGGCTCACGCCAGGGGCTTGCATGGGCCATACAAGCCCGAAGCGTAAGCGCCGGGATCGCCTCACCCCTCGCCGAGATACGCGTCGCGGACGCGGCGATCGTGGGCCAGCTCCGTGCCGCTGCCGGTGAGCGTGATGCGGCCGGTTTCGAGCACGTAGCCCCGCGAGGCGAGCTTCAAGGCCGCGCGGGCGTTCTGCTCCACGAGCACCACGGCGATGCCACGGGCTGACAGCCCCGCGATCACCTCGAAGATCTTCGCGACGACAAGCGGCGCAAGCCCCAGCGACGGCTCGTCGAGCAGGAGCAGCCGCGGCCGGCCCACGAGCGCCCGCCCGAGCGCGAGCATCTGCTGCTCGCCGCCCGAGAGCGTGCCCCCCATCTGCCCCATGCGGCTGCCGAGCACGGGAAACAGGCCGCAGACCTCGTCGATGTCGCGACGCATCTCCGCCCGGTCGGATCGTGTGAAGCCGCCGAGTTCGAGATTCTCACGCACGGAGAGCCGCGGAAAGATCCGCCGCCCCTCCGGCGAATGGCCGATGCCAAGCCGGACGATCTCGTGGGGCTCGAGCCCCGTGACCGGGCGGCCTTCGAACCGCACCTGCCCACCGCGCACCGGCACGATGCCCGAAATCGCCATCAAGAGCGTCGTCTTCCCGGCGCCGTTGGCGCCGATGATCGCCACGAGTTCCCCCGCGGCCACCTCGAGCGACACCCTGTCGAGCGCCCGGATCGGGCCGTAGCCCGCCTCGAGGTTTTCGACCTCGAGCATCGGCGGCGGCGTGCTTGGTGCTCCTGCAGTGCTCATGACTCGGTGCCCAGGTAGGCCTCGATCACCTTCTCGTCCCGCCGCACCTCGGCGGGCGTGCCCTCGGCGATCTTCACGCCGTGGTCGAGCACGGCCACGCGGTCGCTGATCCGCATCACCACGTTCATGTGGTGCTCGATGAGCACCACCGTCACGCCACGGTCGCGGATCCGCTCCACCAGCCGCGCCAGTTCGTCGGTTTCGGAGGGATTCATGCCGGCCGCCGGCTCGTCGAGCAGGATCAGCTTTGCACCGGTGGCGACGGCCCGCGCGATCTCCAGCCGCCGCTGGTCGCCGTAGGGCAGCTCGCCCGCGATCCGATTGGCGTCGCCGGCAAGGCCCACGAACTCCAGGCTCTCGATGGCCTGCCGCTGGGCCGCCGCCTCGGCCCGTCGATTCGCGGGGGAACGGAAGAGCATCGCCGGCACGCCACCGGGAATCGTACGGTCGAGGCCGACGAGCACGTTTTCAAGCACCGTCATGTTGGAGAAGAGACGGATGTTCTGAAACGTTCGGGAGATGCCGGCACGGGCGACGACGTGCGGCGAGCGTCGGCCACGATTCCAAACCGCGATCGTGCCGGCGGTGCCAAGCAGCCAGCCGGCGATGAGCCCTGTCCACCCCCGGCGGCGGACCTTCGCCTTGCCGGCGGCGAGCCGATCGAGCACTTCCTCCTTCACATGGAGCCTGTCAGCCACCGCATCCGCCACGCCCGCCAGATCGGTCTTGTCGGGCACGGTGCCGGGGCCGGCCCGCCGGGCGGTCACCTCCGCCTGCAGGGCGTCGCGGACCGCCTTCGCTTCCGCGAGGTCACGCTTGATCGCCAGCACGTCGGTGCCGTCGGCGCTGACCACCCGCCACTTGCCCGCCATCTGATCGATCGCCAACTCGGCACGAAAGTAGCCTCGCAGCCGTTCCGCGGCGCCCGAGAGCGTGAAGCGATCGCCCGTGATCATGCCTCGCTTCACGACCGCCAGCCAGAGCCTGTCGACGTCGACGGCAGCGGCGGCGAAGAGCAACCCGGTGAGCAGGCCGATGCCGAACGCCGACCAGAACGTGCCCGCCGTGAACGACCGCTCCAGCCGATGGCCCTCGAACCGCACCGAGCCGCTCGTGGGCGAGTAGATGCCGCTGATTGTGTTGAAGGCGGTCGTCTTGCCGGCACCGTTGGGGCCGATGACCGAAACGATGCTTCCCGGCGAAACCGCCAGATCGAGTTCCGATACCGCCACCAGTCCGCCAAACCGCACCGTCACCCGGTCGAGATCGAGCAGGGGTGAGCCGGACACGCCCAGCAGGGGCGCGCCGGCAGCGGGCGACGATGATGTC
>JBIIGJ010000108.1:0-10375 GCA_044236455.1 Pirellulales bacterium | reverse complement strand
GGCATGCGGCCGGCGGTCGAGCCACGGCGGGCTGCTGTGACGCGAATCCGAATCAAAAGCCCCGCTCCCACGACACGTCACGGATTGCCTGGGCGAAACTGATGGCCCGGGTGGGGGAGGAGTTTCCTTTTGCGTGCCCGGGGTGTGGTGGCGACATTCGGCTCATCGCGTTCATCACCGAGCCGGGGCCGATCCGGAAGATCCTGACACACTTGGGCGAACCGCTCGAGCCGCCGCCCGTGTCTTCCGCCCGCGGGCCACCCGCCGACTGGGGAGAGCTCGTGCAGGTCCACTTTCGACCGGGCAATCTTTCAGGCGTCGCCCGACGAACTGCCCGTGATCGACATCCGCAGCCTCTGACGGGATCCCATGCCACGGTGCGGACGGCCCGTGAGAAGGGCGGTTTCAAGACCGGTCTGCGCTGACGAGACAAATCTGGCCTTGAGCGTGGATAGGACGCTCCTCGGAACCTCCACAATCGGTCCGCATCCAGCCCGACCGGTTCCGGCTGTTGCTCCTCGTGATCCGCCCCGCTCGGCCGACGCTTGCCGAAGTGCCATTGGCCGACCTATCCTTTTCGCATGGACTCGTGGCGTGGACTCGTGGATTCCCATCAGACTACACACTCCGCTGCGCCAAGACCACATGCGCCAATAAAAGGTGGCAGTCGCCTTTTTCACTCTTCATCCCTCTCTATCCAAGCCCGCAGCGCAAGCAAGGGAATGTGGGGGAACAGATCAGAAAAAGATGGCTGTCGACTTTTTCACTTCGGCATGAAGGACGAGACCGAAGGAGTTCGATCTGTGGCCACGAGTTTTTAACTTGTGGAATCGATTCCAGGGACACGGACAAGTTAAAAACTTGTCGCCACTGGGGGCAGCACATGTCCTGCCGCATAGGACTGGGACTGTCACCTTTTCACTCGGGTGAGGTCGACAGGCTGTAGTCAAACTGGTTGGGGCCGGCGGCCGTGATCTCGGCCCGCAGCGTCGTTTTGTCGTTGTAGCGGTCCGGAATGATGCTTTCCATCTCGGCGGTCGACGCTTGTCCAAACGTATCCGTCACCTGCTTCCTGCTCGGGGCCGACGCGCGGATTTCCACGCGATACTCCCCGGGCGTCGGACCTCTCGCTCCGTCGACGACATAGCGGCCGCCGGCGATCGTCGCCCCGGCTGCGACGCCCTTGCCCGCGGGCAGAAAGCTGATCGCTCCGTCGGCGAGCGGTTTGCCATCGAGAGTGACGGCTCCCACGACACGCAGCCGGGACGGCCCACCGGAACCACACCCCGCGACGGCGAGAAGCAAAAAAGGTGCCAGCCACCAAAAACAGGCAGCATGGGAAAGTTGTGCTGGCAGATTGCCCAAATTTGGTGGCTGGCACCTTTTCTTGTGCTTCATGTCAGTACTCCCCGACCGTCGAGCCGTCGGCCATGCCGGAGAGACTCTGCCAGGTTGTGAGCTCCACGGTGTCGGTGACGAACCGCACGGCGCCGTCACAGAGGCTGACGTTCACGCCGCCCGTGTGCATGCTGCGGGAGGCGACGCTCTGGCTGCCTGCCGCTACGCTCGTGCACGGCAGCCGGCCCGGCTCGTTTACGCAGAGATTCGTGCGATCCGCATCACTACTGTTGGGCTGCACGCGGGTCATCAGCATGTAGGCGTCGCTCTCGTCGTTCCAGAGCCAGGCACGGTATTCCTGCGCTGAGTTTGCCGGCTTGAGCATCTCCATCATCATCAGCGTCTTGCCGGTGCCATCGAGAATGTCTTTCGGCTTCGCGCCGAAGGCATGGCGAAAGGGCGAGGCAGAGCCTTGGCTGGACCAGGTATTGCGGCCCCAATTCAGTCCGTAGTTGCCCTTGATGGACCCCGCGCCTGCCCCCCACAGAGAATCGTCGATCACTGCCTCGCGGTCGCTCGGGCATTGCCACTGCGGACAGGGCGTCTTCCTCGCTTTGATTGAGTTCGCGTCACTGAGGTAACCGCGCCAGAACCCCTGGGCTTGGGATGTCTTGTCATAGAGGTCATACGCGGCCTGCATCTCGATGAAGGGATAGATGAAAAGGCAGAATGGCGTTCTACGCCCCTGGCCTGTGCCAGGCCAGTTGTAATATGTTGGCGCCCCTCCTTGATACACGCCGACCGGAAACTGCCGGTAGGCAGATTCGTAGTTGAGCGTACCGAGGGAGAGCTGCTTGAGGTTGTTTTGGCAGCTCGACCGCCGTGCTGCCTCGCGGGCTGCCTGCACTGCCGGCAGGAGCAGGCCGACGAGCGTGCCGATGATCGCGATCACCACCAACAGCTCGACCAGCGTAAAGGCCATTCGCTGCCGAGCCCGGAACGGAGGCCTTGGCCGCATCAGGCTCGTCGAAGATATGGAATGCATGGAACGGTACTCCGAGAACAACTTTTGACAACGGTCCCACCCGCCGCCTAAATTCTACATATAGACTCTCTGGTCTGCAAGCTATCGGCGATGTCTTTTCGGATAAAAATCAGGTCTCGAGCCCCGCGAGCGGGCCGGTGCTCGACCCGAAGGCGTCGGCGGCCACGCCCAGCCGCCGCAAAACCGTCACGAACAGGTTCGAAAGCGGCGTGTTGTCGTCGTGCTTGAAGGCCAGATGCGACCCGTGGCGGAAGCCGCCGCCGGCCACGAGAATCGGCAGGTTCGTGTTGTCGTGGGTGTTAGCATCGCCCATGTTGCTGCCGTAGAGCACCATCGTGCTGTCGAGCAATCGCCGCTCCCCTTCCCGTCGCTCCCCGAGCGCCGTGAACAGGCCACCGAGCAGTTCCATCTGCCGGCGGTCAGCCTCTTCCAACTGGCGGACCTTTTCTGCCGACTGCCCGTGGTGCGAGAGGTTGTGGTAGCCGTCAGTCGTGGTCTCGGTGTCGTCGAGCTTGAAGGCGGGCGTGGCGAAGGCATCGATCATCAGCGTCACGACCCGCGTCGAATCGCTCTCGATCGCCAGGCGGGCCATCGTAAGCATCGCCTCGAAGCCCTTGAAGAAGTAGGCCCGGTCGGTCACGTCATCCGGCGCCGCGGCCGGAGCCGACGGCTTGGGACGCTGCTCCCAGGCACCCGCCTCCTGCAGCCGCTCCTCCAGCTCCCGGATCGACGTAAAATACTGTTCGAGCCGGCGGCGGTCGGCGGCACTGATCCGCCGCGAGAGCCGGCGGGCGTCGTCGTCGAGCACATCGAGAATGCTGCCCCGCTCCTTCAGCCGCTCCAGCTGTGCGGCCACCTCGGCCGGCGAACCGCCCACGAACATTTTTTCGTAGAGCCGCGAGGGCTTGTCCTCGGCGGGGATCAGCACGCCGTCGCGGGTCCAGGCCAGGCTGCGGTTGCCCTTGTCGATGTTGACACCGAGATTGAGCGTGGGAAACCGCGTGAGGTGGCCGATCCGCTCGGCCGCGAACTGGTCGAGCGAGATCGTGTTGCGAAAGCCGCTGGCCGTGGGGTTGCGGGCGGCGGTGAGGAAGCAGTTCTCGGTCGAGTGGCCGCCGCGGACATTCGGATGCGAGAGGCCGCTGATCACCGTGAAATCGCCCCGGTGCGCGGCGAGCGTTTCAAGATACGGCGAGAGCTGGTAGTCGCGGCCGGTGCCGACAGGAAAAAACGGCTTCGGCAGCACGCCGAGGTTGTTCGAGATCAGGATCGCCCGCTGCGGCGGCGAGTCGAGGGCGGCCCGCGCCGTGCACGTAGGCCCAAGCGCCTCGAGCATCGGCAGGGCGACCGCGGCGCCGGCCCCGCGCAGCAGCGTTCGCCGGGAGAGCCCGTGTCGGCCATGCACTCGATCTCCATCCACTCGATTCTCATGATGCGTCATGGCTGCTCCCCTCCCCTGCCGCGGAAGATGCCGCTGGCTACGAACCCCTGCAAGAGATCGCCCGCGCGATAGCCGTCGGCGGCGCAGGCATCGAGGATCGCCTCGATGTCGCGGCGGTCGGAGAACCGCACCGGGCCGCCGGTGGCGTAGGCCGTGAACTGATGGAGGAGATTGCTGGCCAGCTGCCGCGGCGAGTCGGCGAGCAACGCCTTCAGCGACTTGATGTCGGAAAACGTCCGGCCATCGGGCAGGCTGCCCTGCGGGTCGACCGGATGCGCGAGCCGATAGGAAAAATCGTGGCCGGCCCGGTCGATGCCTGTGACCGGCTCTCCTTCTTCGAGGCCGCGATACCGCTCCCGCCAGCCGCCGCAGATGTCGAAGTTTTCGAGCGCAAACCCGACCGGATCGAAGAGCTTGTGGCAGGAGGCGCACGATACGTCTTTCGTGTGCAGGCTGAGCAGGTCGCGGATCGTCTTCGCGCCGCGGATGTCGGGCTCGACCGCCGGCACGCTCTCGGGCGGCTTCGGCGGCGGCTGGCCGAGCAGCCGCGTCATCACCCAGGCGCCGCGGATCACCGGCGACGTGTTCGTGCCGTTAGCCGTCACCTTCTGAATCGCGGCCTGCGTGAGGAGGCCACCGAGCGGGCTGCCGGGCGGCACGGGCACCTTGCGGACAGCATGGCCGGAGAGCGGTTCTAAAGAATAGTGCCGCGCAAGCCGGTCGTTGGCAAACAGAAAATCGGTGTCGACGATCGCCGCCGCCGGCATGTTCTCGCGGACCATCGCCGTCACGAAGGCACGGGTCTCCATCCCCATGCTCTCCACCAGATAGTCGTCGAAGCGGTATTCGGGATAGAGGCGGATATCGGGCTCATCGCGGCGAAGATTCCGCAGGTCGAGCCAGTAGTCGGTGAAGTTGGTGATGAACCGCGAAAACCTCGGATCATCGACGAGCCGGTCGACCTCCGCGCGGAGCACCTCGGGGCTGCCGATCTGGCCACCGGTGGCCTTAGCGAGCAGGGCCGAGTCGGGACGCGTGTCCCAGAGGAAATAGGAGAGCCGCTGGGCGAGCGGCACGAGGTCAGCGGGGCTGCGGGGATCTTCGAGATAGAGAAACTCCGGGCTGCAGAGCAGCGCCCGATACCCGGCGAGCATCGCCTGCGTAAACCCGGTGCCACCGCGGATCGCGGTGATGATGAGGGCTTCGTAGGCCGCGATGTCTTCCTCGTACAACGGCTTCACGAGCGCCGCCGCGGCGAACCGACGGAAGAGCCGCCGCGCGTCGGCCTCAGGGTCGCTCGCGAGCACCTCGACGGCGGGCGCCGCTCCCGCGGGGGCGGCGCGAAACGGAAGGTCGTCGAAGAGCACCCGGTGGGATGCGGGCGGCCACGCATCGGGCGGAAGCGGGCCGGTGATCTCGAGCGACTTGAAGGCGATGCCGGGATGGCCGCCCGGCGGCAGCGGCGGGAAGCGATAGGTAGGCTCGCCGCCGTTGACGTTTCGCGCGAGCGGCACGGCCAGGCCGAGCAGGCTGTATTCGATCGTCTGGCCTCTCTTCAGGAGCACGGTCGTCTCGTAGTCGCCCCCTTCGGCCGCGATGTCGAAGAGCCCGCCCACGGCCTGCACGTCGCCTGAGACGTCGGGCCCGGAAGGCGCGCGGGCCCGGAACGTCATCGGCACCGGCTGCGGCGCCGGCACGAGCGTGAAGTTTTCCATTTGGTGCACAGCGCGGGCCTTGAACCGCACGCGGTAGACGCCGCTCCGCTTGGCCACGAATCCGCGCGGATAGCCGTGATACGGCCAATAGGCGGAGCGGAAGATCGCGCACTCGATGTCGGCGTCGTCGGCCTCTGGCTTATCGACCTTCTGTGAATCCTTGGCGAAGAACTGTGCCACCGGCTCGCCGTAGGCCTGGCCGCCGAAGAGGTTCTTCGAGATCGCCGTGAATGTGTCGGGCGGCTGCGGTGCGACGCCGTCGGCAACCGCCGCGCGGAGGGCGACCTCGGCGGCGTCGAGCGCCGCCTCGAGCTGGATCCGCGAGAAGTCGAGCCCTTCAGCCGACTTGTTGAAGCCGTCGCGGGTGCGATCTTCGGGCAGCCGGTCGCCGATGTCGAGATTCGGCAGGAGGAGAATGTCGCGGAGCGTGTGCTCGTATTCGCGACGGTTGAGCCGGCGGAGCGGCACGCGTCCGTTGGCCTGCACATCGGCCCGGTCGGCCTGCTCGACGAAAGCCGAGAGCGCGGCAAGCAGCACGGCACGCTTGTCGTCTGGCAGGTCGTCGGCATCGGGCGGCATCTGCCGCTTCGCCACGCGGTCATGCATGAGGGCGAACTTCTCGCGGACGCTCGTATCGGAGAGATCGGTGCCGAGGGCGGGGATCGCGAGTTTGCCCTCGGCCGTGTCGGCGTCGTGGCAGTCGAGGCAGGAGGATTCGAGGTGCGAGAGCACGTGCGTGGCGGGCACGGGAGCTTCGCCGGGCAACGCCGGGGCCGGGCATGCGGCCAGCGCCGCTGCCAACACCACCACACGTTGCCACGCCCCGCTACCGTTCACCGCAGGACCTCCGTCACCATGTGGGCTGCGCGGATCACCGCCGGTGCGAGCCGTTCGCCGTCGGCCTCGGAGAGCCGCGGCGCGGGTGCGGTGATCCAGAGCGACGCGATCGGCATTTCATTGGCGTCGAAGATCGGAGCGCCGAGGCAGTGGTGGCCCTCCATCGTCTCGCCCAGATCCATCGCGTAGCCCCGCTGCCGCACGAGCCGCAGGTGGTCGGCGAAGCCGCGACGCGATGTGATCGTCGTGGCCGTGAGGGCCCGGAAGGGATAGTCCTCGAGAAAGGCATCGAGTTCCTTCTGCGGCAGCCAGGCGAGCATCACCTTGCCCGGGGCGGCGGCATGGAGCGGCCCCATCGTCCCCGCTTCGACGTAGCACTTGTAGGCCTGCGTGCCGATGACGCGGTCGAGCACGAGGCAGTTCTGCTCCACGCGGACGCCCACGTGAGCCGATTCACCTGTGAAATCCCGCAGCCACCGCATCGGCTCATGCGCCATCTGCACGAGGCTTCGCTCATCCCGCTTGGGCTGCGACATCGCCAGCATCTTGCGGGTGAGCACGAGCCGGCGACCCGGCTCCTGGATCTCCACGTAGCCATGGGCCAGCAGCGCCCGCGTGAGGCGGAAGACGAGGTTTGTCGTGAAGCCGAGGCCCTCCTTGATCTCCTGCCGCGTGACGCCTTCCGGGTGGGCGCTGACGAATTCGAGCACCGCCAGCGCCCGGTCGAGGGCGGGCGTCTGGTGGCCCGAGTCGCGGACGACGACCGGCTGGCCGGCCAAGGAGATGGACGGCTGGATGGGAGGCTTGACAGATGACCGAGCGGCGGACGCGGAACGGCGGCGGGAGCTTTTCATGGGTGGAGAATCGGTGCCTCGAAGCGGTGGTGGAAAGAAGCGGTGCTGAAACGAACAGTGTTGATACGAAATGTCAGGCGACGACCGGCGTGTGATCCTGCCGTGAACGTCCACGCCCAGTGCGTTCGCCGCGCGGCGAGTTTCGCCGCCCACGCCTCGCTGCTGGACGCCTGCGGTGTCGGCGGCGCATCGGGCAGACCAGGCAGTCCGCTCGCGATCCAGCGATCGAAATCCGCAATCACCGTGTCGGGCAGCTTGTCAACGCCCTGCGGCATCTCCCGGTCTTTGATCTCATGGCGGATCAGCCTCAAGAGCAGGCTGGCGGAGGGCTGCTTCTCGTCGATGAGCCGGCCGCTTTTGCCACCCGCATCGAACCCCACGCGGGAGTCGAGCCGCAGGCCCCCTTCCGCCGCATCGCCGGCGTGGCACTCGTGACAGTGCTCGACGAGCACCGGCCGGATCCGTGATTCGAAAAACGCAGAGCCGTCAACCGCTGCAGCCGCGGCGGCACGGCAAGACAGCATCAGACAGCCGACTGCCGTGATGGCTGCGTAACGCGCCATGCGCCACCGAATGAGTGCTGGCCGACGGCTCCGCGTCACCGTCTGCTGCAAAGGACAAGACGATCTCATCGGCTTCACTAGATGGAAAACGGTGGCCAAGGGCAGCGGCTGCCCGAAACCCAACCAGATTGAAACGTCGGCCAACCGGTTGACGAAAGTTCTATATTTTTATACCACAATGCTGCATTACGTCAATTTATAGGCATGTGTCGGAATCTGGCGAGGGAAAGAATGGCTGTTTTCAAGGTTGCCGTGACCGATTCGGTGTTTCCCAATCTCGACACCGAGCGGGCCATTCTCGCCCGGGAAGGGGCTGAAATCGCCGCGTCGCAGTGCCGGTCGGTCGCCGACGCCGTGGCCCTGGTCCAAGGCGCCCACGCGTTGCTCAACGGCTATTTTAAGCCGGTGGGCCCCGAAGTGATGGACGCGATGCCCGACTGCCGGATCATCGTCCGCTACGGCATCGGCCTCGATTCGGTCGACATCCCTGCCGCCACAGCCCGCGGTATCGCCGTGGCCAACGTGCCCGACTACTGCATCGCGGAGGTCTCTGACCACGCCGTCGCGATGACGCTGTCGCTGCTGCGGAAACTGCCGCTCTCCGACCGCCGCGTGCGGGCGGGCGACTGGGACCTGAAGCCGATCGCGCCCCTCAAGCGATTGAGCACGCTCACCGCAGGGATCGTCGGCATGGGAAGGATCGGCCGGATGATCGCCGCGAAACTCGAGCCCTTCGGCTTTCGGATCGTCTTCCACGATCCGTTCTTCACGGGCGAGCCGCCGGTGCCTTCTGCCCAGGCCGTCGGCCTCGAGGAACTGTTTGCCGAGAGCGATGCCATCATCCTGCAGACACCGCTCACCGCAGACACGAAGCACATGCTCAACGACGCCGCCTTCGCCGCGATGGGCCGCCGGCCGGTGATCGTGAACTGCGCGCGGGGCGAACTGATCGACACCGCCGCGCTCGTCCGGGCCTTGGAGACCGGCCACATCTCGGGGGCCGGCCTGGACGTCATCGAGAGCGCTCCGCCCCTGGCCGTCAATCATCCCTTGATGCAGTGCGACAACGTCATCCTCGCGCCGCACTCGGCATGGATGTCCACCACGGCGCTCACCGACCTGCAGCGACTGGCCGCCGAGGAGGTGGCCCGGGCGCTCCGCGGCGAGCGGCCGAAGGTGCTCGCCAACCCCGAGGTCTGGCCACAGGTGCGGTGGAAGCAACCAGCCACATGAACACAGCCACATGAACACAGCCACATGAACACAGCCACATGAACACAGCCACATGAACACAGCCACATGAACACAGCCACATGAACACAGGCACATGAACACCGGCACATGAACGCTTCGCTCCGGATGACGAAACCAATTCCGCTGCCCCACGAAGGCAACACCCACCAGGACGCATGATCATGCATCGGCACGGACTCTTCATCGACGGGCAGTGGCGCGAGTCACGCGCGTATTTCCCGAGCATCAATCCGGCAACCGAGGAGCCGTTCGCGGAGTTCGCCGCGGCCTCGGCCGAGGATGTGGCCGCCGCGGTGACGGCTGCGCGAACCGCCTTCGACTGGCGCCCGCAGCAGCGTGCGCCACAGGCCTCCTGAACCGAGACGTCGCGTGGATTGAGGCAGCAGTTGAGCAGGGGGCTCTGGTGAGAGTCGCTCGCGTCGGCCTTGTCGCCGCACTAGTGTACGTGCGCACACTCCTCTCGTCCATGCCCCGGTACGCCCATGGTCGCCGTCCTGACTGCGTCGCCGACGCGGTCCAAAGTCCGCCCGCACGTCGGCACTGCGAGTTCCCGCCGCTACGAGCGACGCCGACCGGAGAAGACGCCGCTCTACAAGATCGTCGCAGAGCACCTTGAAGGCTGGCTCGAGAATCGGGCGGTCGCTGAGCAGCCCGTTTCGGCGCACATCGAACGGGAACTGCGGTCGTACCTCACCTGCGGCATCCTCTGCTTCGGATTCGGCAGGGCACGCTGTGCGTCGTGCGGGCAGGGCTTTGTCGTGGCCTCCCGGCTGAGCCGGGTTCGGCAGCCATGGGAACCCTTGGCGTTCCCGTCGGCTGCCCGGCAGGACGGGGCCATGGATGGCCCGCACTGCCTATGGCTAGCTGCAAGGGCCGCGGTGTCTGTCCCTCCTGCAATGGCCGCCGGATGGCACAGACAGCTGCGCATCTCGTCGACCGCGTCATTCCCCCGGTGCCCGTGCGGCAGTGGGTGATCTCCGTGCCGAAGCGGCTGCGATGTTTTCTCGCCGACCGGCCTGCGGCCGTCAGGGCCCTCACGAAGATCTTTCTTGCCGAGATCGAGCGACTGCTGTGCGCTGCGGCAGGCGTAACGATTGCCGCCTGCGCCCCCGCCCACCCGCGACTCGGAGCCGTCTCCTTCCTGCACCGCTTCGGCTCGGCGCTCAACCACCACGTGCACCTGCATGTGTGTGCGACCGATGGCGTCTTCGTGCCGGCTGCTGACGGAGCAGGGTGCGACGCCTCACCGGCGTTCCTGCCGGCCCGACCGATCAACCAGGCCGATCTGGCCGCGCTCACCGAGCGGGTCCGCCGCCGCGTGATCCACT
>JBIIGJ010000228.1:0-2651 GCA_044236455.1 Pirellulales bacterium | reverse complement strand
CCGAGGAGTTGGCCAGTTGCTTCGGCCATCTCAGGTTCCGCAAGCACGACGTGGCGGTGTTCCATCTGCTCGATCCGCAGGAACTGGCGTTCGACTTCCGCCGGCCGACGCGGTTTCTCGACATGGAGGGGGGCAGCCCGCTGTTTGCCGATCCGCTCGACATCGCCGACCGCTACCAGCAGGCGCTGGAGACCTATCTTGGGTCGCTCAAGAAGATCGTGCTGGAGCAGGGCATCGACTATCACCGCACGCTGCTCGACGAGGACTACGAGAAGGTGCTCGCTCGGTTCCTCGTGAGCCGGGCCTCAGGGAAGGGGATGCGATGACCTTCCTGCAACCCTGGCTGCTCCTCAGCCTGCCGCTGGTCGCACTGCCGGTGATCATCCACCTGATCAACCAGCAGCGGTTCCAGTCGGTGCAGTGGGCGGCGATGATGTTTCTGCTCTCGGCCAAGGCGCTCTCCCGCGGCTACACCCGGCTGCGGCAATGGCTGATCATGCTCCTGCGGATGGCGGCCGTGGCGGCTGCGATCCTGGCGATCAGCCGGCCGCTGTCGCAGGGTTGGCTGGCGGTGGTTGGCGGCGATCGCACATCTGCCGCGATCGTGCTCCTCGACCGTTCCCCGAGCATGTCGCAGGCCTCCACGGCCGGTGGCGAGTCGAAGCTGACCACGGCGACGCGGCAGGTTGCCGCGGCGCTCGAGACGCTCGGCGCAAGCCGGGTGGTGCTCGTCGACAGTGTCTCGGGCACGCCGCAGGAGCTCGCCTCACCACGGGCGATTCGTGAGGTGCCCCAAGCGGCCCCCGCTGCCGCCGCGGCCGATCTGCCGCTCTTGCTGCAGGCGGCCTGCGATCAGATCGGGGCGTCGAAGTCGGCTGCCAGCACGATCTGGATCTGCTCCGACCAGCGGGCCAACGACTGGAAGGTGTCGGATGGCGCCTGGTCGGCGATCCGCGAGGCGGTGGCGAAGGTGCCGCAGTCGGTGCGGCTTACGCTGCTGGGCTACGCGGAACCCGCGGCCGACAATCTGGCGGTCCGCGTCACCAGGGCGGCGCTCGAGCCGCGCGGGAAGGCCTGGGAACTCCTGCTCGACATCGCGATCCGTCGGCAGGCCGACGGCGGCCCCGCCCGCGTGCCGGTGCAGATCGAACTGGGGCCGGCACGATCGACGGTCGAGGTCGAACTGACCGGCACCGAGTCCGTGCTCGCGCGGCATGCGATCCCGATCGACGCCGCGGCCCTCACACAGACGGCAACGATGGCGGGCGGCGCCGAGGGCGACCGCGAGTCCGCACAGGCCAACGGCTGGGGCCGCGTCTCGATCCCCACGGACAGCAATCCCGCCGACAACGATTTTTATGTTGCCTTCGGCACGCCCCCCATCCGCCGCACGCTCGTGGTGACGGAGGATTCACAGGCAGGGCCGCAGACCAAGCGGACGCTCGAACTCATCGCCGGTATTCCGCCCGACAAACTCCTGCGGGCGGCGACCGAGGCCGTGGCCGCGGAGGCGGTGGCGGACATGCCGCTCGATGACGTCGCGCTCATCCTCTGGCAGGCGGCGCTGCCGGAGGCGGCCGCCGCCGATGCAGTGAACCGGTTCGTCGCCCGTGGCGGCCAGGTGATCTTCCTGCCGCCCGAGTCTCCGACGACGACTGCCTTCAACGGCATCGCCTGGCAGACGTGGACCGAGCACAGCCCGCCGCTGCGGCCGTCGTCGTGGCGGGCCGACGAGGGACTTCTCGCTGCCACGCTCACGGGGGCCGCGTTGCCGGTCGGTGAGCTGGAACTCCGCCGCACATGCGGGATCACCGGGGAGGGCACGTCGCTGGCCGTGCTTCCCGACGGCAGGCCGTTACTCGTGCGGGCGGCCGGTGATCGGGGCGGCGTCTCTTTTCTGGCGACCACCCCCGCCGTCCGCGACTCCGACCTCGCGGCCAATGGTGTCGTGCTCTATGCGGTCGTGCAGCGGGCCATCGACGCCGGCCTTGAAACCGTGGGCAACGCCCGCCAGATCGATGCGGGCTCGATGGTGCTCGGTGGCACCGACGCTGGCGGCGAGCGCAGCTCCCAGCAACGCGGTC
The DNA here is from genome assembly GCA_044236455.1 of Pirellulales bacterium. Lineage (GTDB taxonomy): Bacteria > Planctomycetota > Planctomycetia > Pirellulales > UBA1268 > CAMCQY01. The sequence goes on along the minus strand of JBIIGJ010000228.1, from coordinate 567 downwards.
AGGAAGACTGGCGGCAGATCGCCGGGCCACCATCGGCGTCGACCGAGGCGGGCTTTCATGCCGGCGTGTATGCGTCGCGGGGGAGACTGCTGGCGGTGAATCGGCCCGCCGCGGAGGATGCTGCCGAGGTCGTGGACGACCGGCAGATCGAGACGCTCTTTCAGGGCCTGTCGTTCAGCCGCTTCGAGCAGAAGGCCGGCGGGCTCGGCGCCATCGTCGAAGAGGTGTGGCGGCTGTTTTTGGTCGCGCTTTTGGTGGCGCTCGTGGTGGAGGGGCTGCTCTGTCTTCCCCGACGATCTTCCGACAGGCTTCCCCGACGACAGTCCGACGGGCTTGCCCGTGGTCTTCCCGCCGCGCAGCGGAGAAGGGAGGCGGTCGCATGACGATGCAACCTGATGGAGTGATGATCGCCAACGGGCTGCGGTTCTACTGGACGCCCTGGTCGCTCGGCATTTCGCTCGTGTTGTTGGCGGTGGTGGCCGCCGTCTGCCTGGCCGGCTGGTGGCGGAGCGGTTTCCGGGCGGGCTACGGCCTGCTCGAGCTGCTGCGGTTCTTGATTGCAGCGGT
>JBIIGJ010000026.1:0-33632 GCA_044236455.1 Pirellulales bacterium | reverse complement strand
CGCGCTCGCCAGACGGCTGCTGGCCGATGGACGGACCAATTTTTCGCAGCTCCGTACGGTGTCGCCCGCCGTGGAGGAGGAGTTTGCCCGTGGGCCCGAGGCCCTCGATCTCCGCGGCCTGACCACGCTCCACACCGCGGCGCTCGCGGCTCGGCAGCTGGCCGCTGGGCGGACCGATTTCGGCGCCATCACGGAGGTTTCTGATGACGCTGCCGGCCCGCTGGCCGCCCATGCGGGCCCGCTCCGGCTGGCTGGGCTGGCGGCAGCGGCCCGCCCCCAGACCGCCATCTCCGATCCGCTCGCCGCCGCTCTGGCCAGGCATGCCGGGCCGCTCGACCTCGACCGGCTCGCTGCTGTTTCAGACGTGGCCGCGGCGGCGCTGGCCGGCCACGATGGCGACCTGTCGCTGGCCGGACTCACCCGGCTCACGCCCGCCGCGGCGCGGGCGTTCTCGGCACATCGCGGCACGCTTAATCTCAACGGTCTGCGGTGGATCTCACCGTTGCTTGAGGAGACGCTCGCGAGGCATCGCGGTGTGCTCGTGCTCGACAATTTGGAAACGCTGTCGTCCGCCGAACTGGCCCGGAAGCTGACCGGCGACGGCCGGCGGGAGTTTGGCCGGCTGCGTGAACTCTTCCCGCCCGCGGCGGCCGTGCTGGCCGAGATCAACGGCACGCTCTTTCTCAACGGTCTGGAATCGCTCTCCGCGGAGACGGCGGCGGCATTGGCGAAGCATGCCGGAGACCTGTCGCTGAACGGTCTGCGGACGATCCCCACACCGGTGGCTCAAGCCCTTGCCGCGCACCGCGGCGATCTGTCGCTCGCTGGGCTGGATGATCCGACACCGCCGGTGGTGCAGGCGCTTGCGGATCACATGGGGCCGGTGTTCACGGCACGGCCCGTGACACGATGAAATCGCCCGCGTGGCCTTTGGATCAGGCGCCCGACTGGGCGTTCCGCGAGAACTTGATGTACGGCAGCCGGATGCCGCGGAAGATGAAATTGTCGACCCGCTTTGCCGCTGGCGGCGCGTATCCTGCCGCCCCAAAGAAGGCCCCCACGTCGTCCTGATCGACGCCGTCGCCGCTCGACCCGAAGCCGCCTGCGAGTCGGCCGTTCTTGTAGAGGGCCGAACTGCCCGGGAAGAAGATCGTGCCGTTCTGATTTTCCAGCGGCGAGACGCTGGGGGGGCAGCGGAAGTTGCGGCCCGGATTGAATGAATCAAAGCCAAGCACGGTCTGGAACGAGGAGGCCGCCTTCGGCGGGCCAATATTGAGACCGGTCTTCGGATTGATGCCCGGTTCGTTCAGGATCGAGAACAGCGCGGGGGGAGCGTTGTTGTTGCCCGACGGATAGCGGGGGGCGGCGAGAAATCTGAAGGTGCGGGTGGTGAAGGCCGTGCCGATCGGGATGCCCGGCACGCGGTCCTGCGGCTGGAGGTCGTTGGAAGCGTAGTAGTACGAGTTGCGGGCCTTGGCGGGCGTGACGTCGAGCGCGTCGCAGAGCGCGTCGGGCATCCGATAGAGGCCGAGGATCGCGCCGTTGGTGTCCGACACGACGAAGATGAGCCGTGAGTAGGTCGTGGGAATGCGAATCTGGGCCCTGGTCTTGAGGGCCTGCTGGATTCCCTGGTTGACGATCCGCGTGACGTCCGCGGCCGTGAGGAATTCGCCGCTGGTCGCCGGCACGATCCAGCCGGAAGCCTGTGCCTTTCCGGGAAGCAACGTGTCTCCACCTGGAGTGACGACCTGGTTGGTGCCGTTCACCCGGCCGGGGCCGAGTGCCGCCATCAGGTTGAACAGCGTCTGCACGCCGAGCGGACCGGCCTGCGGTCCGAAGCTCTGCAAGGCGATGCCGCCCAGATTGATCCGCGCCGCGGCGTTGATCCGGTTGATCTGTGTCTGCAGCGACTGGCCCCCCGAGATGCCCGCGAGGTTGATGATCCCCTGCGGCGCTCCGGAGACGGCTGGCCGGGCCACCCCGTTCAATCGGCCCGGCACGAACAGCGTTTCGAACACGATCAGTTCCGATTCGAGCGCCAGCGGCGCGTTGAACCGATCCTGTCGTGTCTGCGACGCCGACGGAATGAAACCCTGTTCGAAGGACGCAAAGCCATTGGGGCCGGGGAAGAACGCGCCGATGCCGGCGATCAAGGAATTCGTGCCGGCCCGGTAGATCGGCAGCCCGCCGGGCATGGTGCCGATTCCGCGGGAGGTCTCGAGCGGGTTTTGGCCGGTCTGCTGTCCATAGGATCTGCGATCAGCAACCAATTGCCCGTTGACATAGGTGGGGACGCGGTTGGAGTGCTCGATGCAGAACAGGTCAACGAGCGGCTGGTTGATGATGCCGGGAGGAAACTGGCCGCCGATTCCCACAGGGGCGACGAACCCCGGGCCCCGGATCTGCTCGTCGGTGCTGGTCGGATTGGCCTGCACTTCGCGTTGGGTAATCGTGGACTGGCTGAGGTAGCCGACCGTTCGGGATGTGAGAATGCCCTGGCCGCTGGAGAAAAACACCGCGCTGCGGGCTTTCGCGATGGCGCCGTTGATCGCAAAGGACAGATCGCTCGTGTTGACGTTCGCTTCGGTCCGCACGCCGAGGATCTGGCCGGTGCGGTCGACCACGGCGAAGATCGCGGTCTGGCTCGGCGTCGCCGCCGATGCGCGGTCGAGCAAGGCCCCGACCTCCACGGCCGTGAGTTGGTCCTGCGGTTGGTCCGCCGCCATCATCGACCGGGTTTCGAGCTGCTCCGCTCCGGGGCCAAGAATCCGCCGTGGGGCGGTCGCCGTGGGCCGTCGCCGGAAAAATCGTTGCTTTCGGAGCCAGCTAATCATTGTCGATGACCTCCGTCCTCAGAACCCCACCCTACCGCTGACATGCATCGGACGCCACTAGCGGGCTCCGCCTGTTTCCGCCGCGGATCCTGTGCAACTATTATCTTTGGCACGATCTTTGCCCGCATTTCTTACCCAACGCTTTGCTTACCATGCCGTTTTCCCAGAATCCCGAGGCAGACAGGCTCCGCACTGTGGCCGACGACTCCAATGGTTGGCGTCGCTGGGGCCCCTATCTCTCGGACCGGGCCTGGGGCACGGTCCGGGAGGACTATTCCGCGGACGGCGATGCCTGGCGGCATCTCCCGTATGAATTATCACGGTCCAAGGCCTACCGTTGGGGGGAGGATGGGATTGGGGGAATTTGCGACCGTTCTCAGCTGCTCTGCTTCGCGCCAACCTTCTGGAATGAAGTTGATACGCACCTCAAGGAGCGGTTGTTCGGTCTCACCCCCTTCGAGGGCAACCACGGCGAGGACGTGAAAGAATATTACTTTCACGTCGACAACACCCCCACGCACTCCTTCATGAGCCTCCGCTACCGCTATCCGCAGCGGGCGTTTCCCTACGAGCGGTTGGTGGCAGAAAACCAGCGGCGGCAGGGGCAGGGGCCGGAATACGAACTCCTCGACACGGGCGTCTTCGCCGAGGACCGCTGGTTCGACATCCTCGTCGAATACGCCAAGGCCACGACCGAGGAGATCGCCATCCGGATCACGGCCTTCAATTGCGGGCCCGATCCGGCCCCGTTGCACATGCTGCCAACGCTCTGGTTCCGCAACACCTGGTCATGGGGGCCGCAGTCGCAGTCGCAGCCGGTGATCCGCGCGGTGGCCGGTCCTGCCGGCACGCTCTGCCTGGAAGCAGACGACCGTGACATGATCCTCGACCCGAAGATTCCCGCGGCCTGCCGGCTCGGTCCACGCTGGCTGCTGGCTGCCGCCGACGCCAATGCCTCCGTGCTGGCCACCGACAACGAGACCAACGGGGCAGTCGTCTACGGACCCGGCCACGCCAGCAGGTCACGGTTCACGAAAGATGCCTTCCACCGGTTTCTCTGTGATCGGCAGCGGACGGCCGTGAATCCAGCGGGCAGCGGCACGAAACTCTGCATCCACCGCCGCTGGATGGTGCCGCCGGGCGGCTCGGCCGTGATGCATCTCGTGCTCACCGACAGGCCGCCAGCCACGGCCGCGGCCGCGGCCGACTTCGCCGGCGGCTCCACGCTGGCAGCTTTTGTCGACGCCACGTTCGCCACCCGGCAGGCCGAGGCCGACCTGTTCCACGAACAGCTGGCACCACGCGATGCCACGCCCGACGAGCGGCACGTGCAGCGGCGGGCGCTGGCGGGCCTCTTGTGGTCGAAACAGAACTACATCTTCGACGTCGAGAAGTGGCTCGATGGCGACAACCCCGACATGCCGCCGCCGGCATCCCGCCGCACCGTCCGCAACCAGCACTGGCGGCATTTGAATTCGTTACGGGTGCTCTCGATGCCCGACAAGTGGGAGTATCCCTGGTTTGCCGCCTGGGACCTCGCCTTCCAGTGCATTCCTTTCGCGCTCGTCGACACGCAGTTCGCCAAGGATCAACTCTGGTTTCTGCTCTTCGAGCAGTTTCAACATCCCAGCGGCCAGTTGCCGGCCTACGAGTGGGAGTTCAACGATCTCAATCCGCCGGTGCACGCCTGGGCAGTCTGGCGGGTCTACAACATGGAGCACAGGCTGCACGGCCACAAGGATCGGGTCTGGTTGGAGCGGTGTTACCACAAGCTGCTGCTGAATTTCACGAGTTGGGTGAACAAGGTCGACCGCGAGGGCAACAACGTCTTCGAGGGGGGCTTTCTCGGCCTCGACAACATCAGCATCTTCGACCGCAGCGAGCAGGCGGACGATGGCTCCTCACTCGAGCAGTCGGATGCGACCGGCTGGATGGGGATGTTTTCCCTGACGATGATGCGGATCTCGCTGGAGCTCGCCCGGGAGAATCCGGTCTACGAGGCGATGGCCTCGAAGTTTCTGCAGCACTATGCGTACATCGCGCACGCGATGAAGCATATGGGCCACCGCGACTACGCCCTCTTCGATGAGGACGACGGCTTCTTCTACGACGTCCTTCGGCACGCCGACGGCCGGTATCAGAAGTTCAGGGTGCGGTCGCTGGTGGGGCTGATTCCCATGTTTGCGGTCGAGCGGCTGGAGGCGGCGTGGATCGAGCCCTTCAAGGAATTCTCTGCCAACCTCAACTGGTTTCTGAACAACCGCGCCGACATGGTGGCGAAGGTGATCCAGAAGGTGCCACAGGCCGACGGCTCGACCACGCACCTGCTCACGATCATGAACTTCGCGCAGCTCACGCGGATGCTGAGCAGACTCCACGATGCAGAGGAGTTTCTGGCGCCGCACGGCGTGCGTTCACTTTCGAAGAAGCACGAGCGCGAACCGTTCGAACTCGACGGCCGGCGGGTGAGCTACGAGCCGGCGGAATCGGCGACGAAGCTCAAGGGGGGCAACTCCAACTGGCGGGGGCCGATCTGGTTTCCGACGACGTTCCTGATCGTCGAGTCGCTGCGGAAGCTTGGCACCGCCTTCGGGCCGGACGTCTGCCTGGAAACTCCGGCGTCGGCCGGCCGACCGATCGGGTTTCGCGAGATGGCCCGCGACATCGCCCTCCGGCTCACGGGCATCTTTCTCAGGGATGCCTCCGGCCACCGGCCCGTGTGGGGCGACGAGGCTCGCTTCCGCGACGACCCGCGGTGGCGTGACGAACTGCTCTTCTATGAATACTTCCACGGTGACACGGCCGCCGGCCTCGGTGCGAGCCATCAGACGGGTTGGACGGCGCTGGTGGCCAATCTCATCGACGAGTGGCGGTGAGAATGGCGGCCGCAACCGGCAAAGCAGACGCCAGGGGGTCCGTCGAGACTTGCACAAGTGTCGTCGGCCGAACTAACCTCACAGGAGTTCGATCGTGTACGGTGCCATGGCAGAGGCCCGTGCCGCGGTTCGCAGACGCGTTCCGCATCAGGGATGACGTCCGGTCTCGTATTTCCCTCCGCGGCCGCCACGCAGCGACAACGTTCACAGGCGGCCTGTATCCCTGACTCCTGGAGGTTCCGCCTTGAAGATCGCCTTTGCCTGCCCGCACTGCGGGAAGCAGTTGGTGGCGGATTCGGCGCTGGCGGGCCGGACCGGCCGGTGCCGCTATTGCGGTCAGCGTACGGTCGTGCCTGACGGCCAACGGGAGTCCCCCGCTCGGGCCCCTGCTGCCAACTGGCAGACGGCTGTTGCGAGCCAACTGGTGACGCCCGCCGACCGCGGTGCGGCGGCGGCCGGTCGTGCTGACGCGAATTCGGCGGCGGACACAAGCAGCGGCTACAAGCTCCGGCCCGTCACGCCGGTCGGCGTGCCGGCGCTCGTCGCTTCGGAATGGGACAACGCCGAACTTGGCCCGGCCGTCGATTCGTCGCTGGCGAGCGTCTTCACGGCACCGGCGAGCGGCGCCAAGTCGCCGGCGCGGGGCGTCAAATCACCGGCGCGGGCCGCCACGTCGCCGGCGAGCGCCACCAAATCGCCATCGACGGTTGCCACGCCGCAGGCGACGGTCTTCGGGCCGCTGGCGGGCGTCCTCGCTCCGCTGGCGGCCGTTTTCGCACCGCTGGCCGGGCGACCCGTGCCGAACGGGGCGACATCGGCGGTCGTCGCCTACCGGACGTTCTTCGGCCTGCTGGGGCGGTTGACGACCTGGATCAGCGAGACGAGCTACACGGTGTCGTTCATCATCATCATTCTGGCGGTCGCGAGCGGGATGATCGGGCGGCATTCGCTCGCCACGCTGGGGTGCGGCGCGGTCGTGTTTCTCAATCTCGTCGGCCTGGCGGGCGACATTACGAGCCTCGTGACCCTGTCGTTCCGGAAGAATCCCCTCCGCGGTGCGCTCTTCCTCGTTCCTCCGTTCACACTCTACTACCTCTGGACCGACTGGCATCGCTACCGAGACACGGTTGTCCGGATGCGGATCCCGCTAGTGACGCTCGCCCTCGTCATCGCGGCCTACCTGTATGTGCCGTGGCTCCGCGGTGGCATCAAAGCGGAGGTGCCCGCCGTCGAGTCCGTGGAACGTGCGGTCGATACCGTCGAGGAAAAACTGGCCGGCCGGAAGGGTGCCCTCGACGAGGGACTGAAGAAGGCGCGGTCGTGGCTCCGAGAGGTGCCGTTGCCAGACTCGTCATCGCTGCCCGGTTTGCCCGGCACCCATCAGCCGCTGCCAGGCACCAAGCCGCCACACCCGCAGGAAGGACCACATCCATGAGTGCAGCGAACGCCGCGCCCGGCCACCGGGATGATCCGCACTTCCGCGACGCCGATGACGACATCGATCTCGAGCCGGCGACGGAAGACACCGCCGACTCCGCCGACGCGGGATGGGCGGCGGACGCTGTTCATGCGAATCCAGAGGCGGACGGCTTGGCGACGACGCAGTCGCGGTCGCGGCTTGCAGCCGTCGCAGGATTCCTGACGCTGTTCCACCTGGCGTTCGCCTTGTTCAAGGTGACCGGGCCTGCGTCAGCCCTCACGAACTCGTCCGACGCGCCGACGTGGTCGTTGCTGCTGCGAGCGGCGGTGGCAGGTGTTACGTTCGCCCTCCTCCGGTCTCCACTGCGGCTCAGCCGGCGGCATGTGCGGTTCATGGAGGGGGGGCTCTTCGGCTTCGAGATGCTGGTCATGCTGGCCGCACAATACCTGTCCGTCACTGACCTCATCGACCAACGCGACCTGGTCGATGCCGTCGCCGTCCAGAAGAACGGTGTGATACGGACGCTCGTGCTGATGATCTGCTGCGGCGTCTTCGTGCCGCGAGCCCCGGCGGCGACGGCGCGGATCGTGGTGACGATGGCGGCCGCCCTGATTCTCTGCCACGGGGTCGTGCTGCACCACGCCGACACGGCTAATCTCGACATGGACGACCTGGCGAATCATCAGATCGTCATGGTCAACGCGCTGTTCCTCATCATGGGCGTGGCGCTCGCGACGCTCGCGGCCTGGGTGTTGCGGGGCCACGAGGGCGGCGCGGACGGTGATCGCGACTCCGGTCCGGGCGGACTCGGCCGCGTGGGTCCCTATCGCCTGCTGCGTTCGCTCGGCGATCGCGGGGTAGGCCACGTCTATTTGGCGGAACACGACGAGCTCAAGCGGCCGTGCGCGATCAAGCTCGTGAGGCCGGGAGACCGCGTGGCGACGGCCCGGTTCGACCGGGAGGTGCAGGCGGCGGCACGGCTGTTGCACCCCAACACCGTCAGCGTCTTCGATTTCGGCCGCACGGGCGACGGCACGGCGTACTGCGCCATGGAGTTTCTGCCGGGGCTCTGCGTCGCCGACATCGTCGGCCGGTCCGGGCCGATGCCCGCGGGCCGCGCCGTCTTCCTGGGCCGTCAGATCTGCGGTGCGATCGCCGAGGCCCACCGGCAGGGCTTCGTCCACCGTGACCTCAGTCCCTCGAACGTCTTCGTCTCGGTCCTCGGCGGCCGCTGCGACGTGGCGAAGGTGCTCGACTTCGGCGTCGTCGGCGGTGTGTCGGCCCTGCCGGACCATGATCCGGCAGCCTCTGGGATGGTCGCCGGCACGCCGGAGTATGTTTCGCCCGAACAGGCCGTCGCCGGTCGCGAGGTCGATGGCAGGTCCGACATCTACGGACTCGGCGCGATGCTCTACTTCATGGTCACGGGCCGCCCGCCGTTCGAGCGCGATACGGCGGCCGACGTGCTACGGGCCCACGTGTCGGAACCAGTGAAGCCGCCACGGGAACTTGCCGCGGACGTCCCGGCCGACCTCGAGGCGGTGATTCTCCGCTGTCTCGCCAAGCGTCCCGAGGATCGCTACGCCGACGCCCGGGCGGTGGCCGATGCCCTCGGGGCGTGCTCGTGTGCGACGGAGTGGAACGAGGCCCGCGCGGAAGGCTGGTGGCTGGAGAAGGCGTCGGCACCTTCCGCCGCGTCGCCCCCACCGACACCGGCCTGACCCCAGGAGAGTCGAACGATGGAAATGCAGCGGCTGCTGAAGGCCACCGTCCAGTTCAAAGGCAGCGACCTCCACGTGCAGGTGGGGAGCCCGCCGACGGTGCGTGTCGACGGCACGATGGTCGCCATCAACGCCCCGCCGGTGACCGCGGAGGAACTCCGCCAACTCGTCGCGCAGGTGGCAAACGAGTCGCAGTTGCAGCGTTTGGAAAGCGACCGGAGCTGTGACTTCTCCTATTCCATTCCCGACGTCGCCCGGTTCCGCATCAACGTCTTCCACGAGCAGGGCAATCTCTGCCTCGCGGCCCGCTGCATCCCGCTGCGGATCAAGCCGTTCGCCGAACTCGGACTGCCGGAGGTGCTCCAGGACATCGCGGAGGAGCACCGCGGCCTGGTGCTGGTCACGGGCACGACCGGGAGTGGCAAGAGCACGACGCTGGCGGCGATGATCGACCACCTCAATCGCAACCGGCGGCTGCGGATCGTCACCGTCGAGGATCCGATCGAGTTCGTGCATGTGTCGCAAAAGAGCCTCGTCGCCCAGTGTGAGATCGGCCGCGACACCCTGAGCTTCGCGGAATCGCTGCGACGCGCCCTGCGGCAGGACCCCGACGTGATCCTGGTTGGCGAGCTGCGGGACGCCGAGACGATGCGGATCGCGCTGCAGGCCGCCGACACCGGCCATCTCGTGTTCAGCACCGTCCACACCACGAATGCGTCGTTCACGATGCAGCGACTCGTCGCCATGTTTCCGCCCGACGAACGGGAGCTGCTGCAGACGGAGCTGGCGACGAACCTCACCGCGGTCATCAGCCAGCGGCTGGCGGCCGCCAAGCAGAAGGAAAAGGGGCGGATCGCCGTCCTGGAGATCATGCGAAACTCGGCGGTGGTGACCAAGGCGATCCTTGAGGGGCGGATCGCGAGCCTGCCGCAGGCGATTGCGAACCGCGAAAACGGCATGCAGCTGTTCGACCAGCACCTCTCCGACCTCTACAAGTCGGGCGAGATCAGCGGTACCGAGGCCCTCCGCCTGGCGACCAACCCCGAAGCGGTGGCGATGCTGATGCGCGGGATGAGCACGCTCGATACGGCGTCGGGCCTCGTTCACTAGCGGGCTGTCGCCGGGAGGTGGCGACCAGGGCACAGCGGGAAATACCCCTGCGACGGTGGTTTCGTTTAGAATACCGTCGGCCTGCCTGCACACCACCGTCGAAGACCGCCAGCCATGGATGCTCCTCACCGCACCAGCGGACCGTCTGTTGTCGACCACCCTCGGCAGATCGGCCGGTATCGGATCGAAAAGTATCTGGGGAGCGGCGCGTTTGGCTCTGTCTACCTGGCCCACGATGACCAGATGGAGCGACCCGTGGCCATCAAGGTGGCCCATTCGGAACTGACGGCCCAGCCCGAGCAGTTGGCCGCCTGCCTGGCGGAATCGCGGCACGCCGCAGCCCTCTCCCATCCAAACATCGTGCCGGTGTTCGAGGTGGGATCGACCGGCAAGGAGCCCTGCTTCGTGGTCTGCCGGTTCATCGAGGGCACCAACCTGGCGGCGATCCTGCGGGTCTCCCGGCCGTCATACGCCGAGAGCGCGAGGCTGATTGCCACCGTTGCCGGTGCCCTCCACACGGCGCATCTGCACAAGCTCGTGCACGGCGACATCCACCCAGGGAATCTCCTGTTGGATGCGTCAGGCAACGTGTTCGTCTCCGATTTCTCGCCGACGCTGATCTGCGGGCAGCGGCTGGCCGGCACGCCCGAGTACATGTCGCCGGAGCAAATCCGTGGCGAGGAACACCGGATCTGCATCGGCTCCGACATCTTCAGCCTGGGCGTCGTGTTCTACGAACTGCTGACGGGCCGGCGGCCGTTTTCGGCGGCATCGTATGAGCAGTTGGCGGAGGCGATCAGCCTTGCCGAGCCGACGCCGCCACGGCAGATCGATGCCTCGATTCCGCCGGAATTGGAACGCGTCTGCCTCAAAATGATCCGCCGCCGCATCGAGGAACGCTACGCATCGGCGCAGGAGCTGGCCGATGACCTGCGGAACATGCCCGTCGAGGCCGGCCCCGCCGCGGCGATCTCGCCACAGGCCGACGGCCCTCGCGTGTCCCGCTGCACGGTGCTCTTCACCGACTTCAAGGGGTTCACCGACCGGGTGCGGATCCTCGAGCAGACCGCCGGGCCGCGGGCGGCTGCCGAGATGAAACGCACGGTGGCCACCTACGTCGAGGAGGCGCTGCGGCAGATCGCCGCCTTTCCGACGGCGACCCATCGACTTCTCGACACCGCGGGCGACGGCTACTTCTTCCATTTTGATTCGGCGGAAGGCGCGTATCGCTTCACCGCGGCCCTCAACGAGATCACGGCGGCCCATAACCGCGAAGTGACCGACGACATCGCCAAGCACTGGTTTCGCACCGGCGCCGCCACAGGCGCGGTGGCGTGGGACGGCAGCAAGCCGGTGGGCAACGTGGTCAACGTCTGCTCCCGTCACCAGGCCGCCTGCGTGGGCGGCGACTTTCTCATCGACGAGGCGACGTACGGCGATCTGCCCGAGGAGGTTCGCGGGCTGTTTGGGCCGTCGGAGACGATCCACGACAAGAACGATGCGCCGCACGTCGTGCGGCGGACCGCATTCGGGCGGCCCCTGTCTGCCATGGCCGCCTCGGTGCAGGTTGTCCCGCAGGCCCCACGTGCCGTGCCGCAAGCCGCCGACACCGGGTCGGCCGCCGTCGTACACCACGTCGTCCCTCGGGGGCTGCGGTCATTCTCGTCAGACGACAGCGACTTCTTCCTCGAACTCGTGCCCGGTCCACGGAACCGGCAGGGCGTGCCCGACATCCTGCGGCTCATGAAGGAACGGATCGAATCGAGCGATCCGGACGGCACGTTCACGGTGGGGTGCGTGTACGGCCCCAGCGGCTGCGGCAAATCGTCGCTCGTGAAGGCCGGCCTGCTGCCGCGGCTGGCTCCCGAGATCATTCCCATCGCCATCGAGGCATCTGCCGAAGACACGGAATCGTTGCTGATCGACCGTCTCAGGTCGCATTTTCCGCAGCTGCCAGAGGGCTGCTCCATCACCAGCGCGCTGACGGCGATCAGGCGGGGCTCGGTGATTCCGGAGGGCAGCAAGCTTTTGATCATCATCGATCAGTTCGAGCAATGGCTGCAGGCGAAGGGAGCGGCCCGCGACAGCGATCTGGCGACCGCCTTGCGGCAGTGCAATGGCACGCACGTGCTGTGTTTCGTCCTGGTGAGGGATGATTTCTGGGTGGTCTTGAACCGGTTCATGCGAGACCTGGACATCCGGCTGATCGAGCGGGTCAACTCCGCGATGGTCGACCTCTTCGACATCGACCATGCCACCAATGTGCTGGCGATGTTCGGGCGGGCCTACGGCCGGCTTCCCGACGATCCCGAGGCCGCGAGCAGGGAGCAGCGGCAATTTCTCAGGGATGCCGTGGCGGGTCTGGCCGTTGACGGGAAGGTCGTGCCGGTGCGGCTAACGCTTTTTGCCGAGATCATGAAGAACAAGGAGTGGACGCCCGGCGTGCTCAGAAAGCTCGGGGGTGCGGCCGGTGTGGGCGTCGCCTTCCTCGAGGAGACGTTCAGTTCGTCCAACGCGTCGGCCCGGTATCGGCACCACCAGCAGGCGGCCCGCAACGTGCTGAAGAGCATGATTCCCGACGACGACACGACCATCAGCCGCCGCCGGACGTTACGCGAGCTGCAGGCGGCCTCGGGATATGAGAGACGTCCCGAGGATTTCGCCGACCTGCGGGACATGCTCGACGGCGAACTGCGGCTCATCACGGCGACCGCCTCCAGCGGTTTCGAGGAGTCTGAGGAGACCGCGCCGGCCGATGCCGACCCGCAGGGCTCCTATCGGCTCTCGCACGATTTTCTCGTGCCTTCGCTGCGGGAGTGGTTGACGCGCGGACAGAAGGAAACCCGACGCGGACGGGCCGAACTGCTGCTGGCCGACCGGGCAGCCGTGTGGAACGGTCGGCCGGAGAATCGGCAGCTCCCCTCGCTCTGGCAATGCCTGCAGATCCTGTGGTGGACGCGTCCACACGACTGGACGGCACCGCAGCAGAAGATGATGCGGAGGGCGGCGACGTATCACGCCACGTTCCTGGCCGCGGTTACATGCCTGGCAGTTGGGCTGAACTACGTCCGCTGGACGGTCCGTGGCGTTAACAAATCGATCGACTTTCGTGACCGCCTCCTCGACGCGAAAACGGCAGAGCTGCCCGTGATCATTGCCGAGATGGCCCCATACCGCCGCTGGGTCGACCCGCTCCTGCGGGAGGCGGCCAGCAGGGCGGGAAGAGCAGCCGACCCGCAGCACCAACTCGCCCTCCAGCTGGCCCTGCTGCCGGTTGATATCTCCCAGATCGAACCGCTGTACGAGCAGCTGCTTGCTGCCCAGCCCGCGGACATTGGCGTGATCATTGCCGCCCTGAAGCCGCACAAGGAGGCGATCCTCGAACGGCTCTGGCGGGAGGCCAAGGATACCGATCCCCAGCACAGCGCGCGGCGGCTGCGGGCGGCTGCCGCGTTGGCCGCCTACGATCCGGACGCTGATTTGTGGGAGACGGTGGCTGCTCCGATCGCCGACCTCATGGCGGAAGAGAATCCGCTGGTGCTGCACGAATGGGTTGAGTGCTTTTTTCCCGTCCGTCGCCAACTCAGCGAGCAGCTCAAGGCGATCTACCGGCGCAGCCCGCTCCAGCCGCTGCGAATCCGGGCAGCCGGCCTGCTCAGCGGGTATTACGCCGACGATCCGGCGGAGCTCACCGACATCATGCTCGACGGCTACGAGAGTGCCTTTGCCCTGCTGTTTCCGAAGGTCGCCGCCCACGCCGAGAGGGCGAAGCCGCTCCTCGTCGCCGAAATCGACCGCACGCTCCCCCTCGATGCCACCGATGAAGTCAAGGAGCGCGTGGCCAGGCGGAAGGCCAATGCGGCCGTGGCACTGCTGCGGCTCGGGGAAGCGGAACACGTATGGCCGTTGCTGAGCCATTCGCCGGATCCGCGGATCCGCAGCGATCTCATCGAGTGCCTGGCCATCCTGGGGGCCGATGCGCCGGCGCTGGCCGATCGGCTCGATCGGGAACCCGACGTGAGCATCCGCCGCGCGTTGCTCCTCAGCCTGGGATCGTTTGCGGAAGGGAATATTCCGCACGCGGTGCGCGCGTCGCTCCTGCCGAAGGTCATGAAACTCTACAAGGAAGACCCCGATCCGGGGCTTCACTCCACCAGCGAATGGATGCTGCGGATGTGGCACGAGGACGAATGGCTTCGGGAGGTGAACGAGACGTGGCGCCGCGGCAGCGGCGAGCGGTTTGACGCGGTCGTCGCCCCGCTGGCCCGCGCCGCCACCGGCAGGCTGCCGCAGTGGTTCGTCAACGGCACGGGCCAGACCATGGTGGTCATTCCGGGTCCCATCGATTTTGTCATGGGATCGCCACTGGACGACGACAGTTCCAATTTCAGCGATCCCGTGCATGCCAAGCGGATCGGGCGAACCTACGCGGTCGCCAACAAGCCCGTCACGGTCGAGCAATACCGGGAGTTCGATCCGAGCTACGAGTTGCCCGCCCGATTCACTCGCCTGCCGAATCTTCCCGCGGTGCGGATCAGTTGGCACATGGCGGCCGCCTACTGCAATGAACTGAGCCGGAAGGAGGGCATCCCGGCCGAGCAGTGGTGCTACGAACCAGCCGCTGGCGACTCTGGCGCCGAGATGCGGGCGAAGAAAAACCTGCTGAGCCTCAACGGCTACCGACTGCCCACGGAGGCGGAGACCGAATACTCGACCCGCGCGGGGACCGTCACGGAACGCTACTACGGCGAGTCGGTCGAACTGCTGGCCAAATACGCCTGGTATGCCTCGAATTCCGACGGCATGACCTGGCCCGTGGGAATGCTGAAGCCGAACGACCTTGGGCTGTTTGATACCATGGGAAACGTGCTCGAATGGAGCCAGAACATCTACTTTGCCGATCCGCGTCAGCGGGCGCAGGCCGCCCTGGCACGGGATGACATCGAGAACGAACCGGAGATGACGGCCGGGCAATCCTTGAACAACCTGTTCCGCGCCCAGCGGGGCGGCTCCTTCCTGCACTCCCGCTGGGAGTCGAGGTCCGCCGCACGCACCACGTATTCACTGATGGACGACACCACCGACTACTTCGGTTTCCGCGTAGCCCGCACGATTGCCGTCGCGGGCTCTCCAGCCGAGCAAGCCCCCAAAACCCCATGATCGTTTTCCTATGATCGTTCAGGAACTCCACCACATCCAGCACCAGCATCGCTACCTGCCCGAGGAGGAGCTGCGCAAACTCGCCGAACGGACAGGCACGCCGCTGTACCGCCTGCAGGAGGTGGCCAGCTTCTTTCCGCACTTCAAACTCAAGCCGCCGCCCGCGGTCGAGGTGCACGTCTGCCACGACATGGCTTGTCACCAGCATGGCTGTGCCCGCCTGAAGCAGGACCTGGAGCAGTCGCTGGCAGTCGACATCGCCGCCGGCCGGGTGACCGTCCGATATGCCTCGTGCCTGGGCCGCTGTGATCGCCCCGTGGCCGCCATGGTCAACGACCAGTTCTACGCGGCCCGCTCGGCCGACCGCATCGTGGAACTGGCCCGTGATGCGCTCGCTGGCCGTCAACCGCCGGCCGATCTCGACAGCAGCTATCAGCCGCACGCCAATCAGCCGTGGCAGATCGACCCCTACCCGGCCGCATCGACCTACGACGCCGTGCGGGCCTTCGTCGCCTCGGGCGACCAGCAGGCCGTCATCGAGCAACTCAAGGCCTCCGACCTGCGCGGCATGGGAGGCGCCGGCGTGCCTGCCCACCAGAAGTGGAACGACGTCTGGAAGGCCAAAGGCGACGCGAAATACATCGTCTGCAATGCCGACGAGAGCGAGCCGGGCACGTTCAAGGATCGCGAACTGCTGACGCGGCACCCGCACCTGGTGCTCGAGGGCGTGATCCTCGCCGGCCTGGTGGCCGGCGCCACGCGGGGCTGGATCTACATCCGGCATGAGTATGCCGAACAGATCGCCATCATGCGTCGCGAGATCGCCCGGGCCGAGGCGGTCGGAGCCTGCGGCCAGGGGATCTTTGGCAGCAGCCGAAGCTTTCCGGTGGAGGTGTTTGCAAGCCCTGGCGGCTACATCTGCGGCGAACAGAGTGCCCTGATCGAGGCGATGGAGGATCGTCGCGGCCAGCCGCGGAACAAGCCGCCGCAGCTCGAGACCAACGGGCTCTATGACAAGCCCACGCTGGTCAGCAACGTGGAGACATTCGCCTGGGCGCCGGCGATCATGATCAAGGGGGGGGCATGGTATGCCGAAACCGGCATCAACGGCTGCAAGGGGCGCCGTTTCTTCTCGATCTCGGGCGACCTCGTGCGGCCGGGCGTCTACGAGGTGCCCAACGGCATCACGCTGCGGGCGCTCCTGAACGACCTCTGTGGCGGCGTGGTCGGGAAGCTCAAGGCCTTCGCCCCGTCGGGCCCCTCGGGCGGTTTTCTGCCGGCGCTCCTGCCGGTGAAAACACTGCCGCGGGGCTGGGAGAAACGGGCTCCATCGGAACTCGTCGAGAAGGTGGCGGCAGCCGGCGGCACGCACGTCGACATTCTCGACCTGCAGCTCGACCTGCAGCGGTTCCGCGACGTCGGACTGGCAATAGGTGCCGGAATGGTAGTCTATAACGACACCCGCGACATGGTGGTCGAGGGTCTCAACTGCGCCCAGTTCTTCCGTGACGAATCGTGCGGCAAGTGCGTGCCGTGCCGGATCGGCTCGGAGAAGATCGTGGAGATGGGTGAGCAGATGGTGGCGGGCCGGCTCGACGCCGAGGCGTTCGGCTCGCGTCAGCAGCTCGTCAACGAACTGACACGCGCGATGGAAATGACGAGCATCTGTGGCCTGGGAATGGTGGCGGCCAAGCCGCTGGAGTCGGCACTGGCCCTCTTCCCTGACGACATGAAGCGGCACCTGCGAAAGGCATGACATGAGCACTGCATCCCCGGACGGCGCGGCTCCGCCGTTGGACGACAGCTTTCAGCACCATGTCGTGCTTCCCGAAGAAGACGGGCTGTTCTCCCGCGACATCAACGGCCAGCTCGTCCGGATGGACAAGGTCACCGCCGCTGACTTCGAGAAGCAGATCACGATCAAGGTGGACGGCCGCGAGGTGACGGTGCCCAAGGCCGTGCCATTGACCGATTCGCAGGGCAAAATCATCCGCGATTCCGAGGGCCGGCCGGTTCCCCGCGCCACCACGATCTACGACGCCGCCACCAAGGCCTACGCCGACGATCCCGACGGTAATCCGATTCCGGTGCTCTGCCATCAGGAGCATCTGGAGCCGGTGGGAGTCTGTCGCGTCTGCTGCGTCGAGATCGCCAAGGTGAAACGTGGCAGCATGCAACGGGAGCGGAAGCTGCTGCCCGCCTGCCACCACCGCGTCGAGGAGACGATGGAGGTGCAGACGATCCGCTCTCCCGACCTCGCGGCCCGGAAGCGGGTCGACTCGAACGTGCGGACGCTTGTCAATCTGCTGTCGGCCGACCACCTCCCCTCCGATTGGAAGGCCCGGCTGCCAGGCAACGAACTTGGCCGGCTCACGGAGAGGTTCGACGATCTCGCCCTCGAGGCCCGGGCGCTCGAGCGTGCGGCCGACCGCGAGGCCGACCCGGCCGCAATCGAGGCGAAGTGGCCGCTCACCGGCCGCCAGCCGATCGGACCGCGTGCCCTCGAGCGGGGACAGGATCACTCCTCGCCGCGGATCGACGTCGACCACGACCAGTGCATCCTTTGCGACCGTTGCGTGAGATCATGCACCGACGTCAAGGAAAACTACGTCATTGGCCGTGCCGGCAAGGGCTATGCCACCCACATCAGCTTCGACCTCGACGATCCAATGGGGAAGTCGAGCTGCGTCTCCTGCGGCGAGTGCATGATCAACTGCCCCACGGGGGCGCTCGTCTACAAGCAGACCGTCGAGCAGGCAGACGATGTCCGCGGCGGCAGCATGATGTCGGCCGAAGAACTCAAGCTCTATCCGATCTTCGCTGGCATTCCGCGGAAATTCCTGGAGTGGGACAGCGGATCCATCCGCCGCCACATCTATCGAAACGGAGATGTCATCTGCCGCGAGGGGGAATACGGATCGACGGCGTTTCTGATCATCCGTGGCCGCATGGGCGTGTCGATCGGTGCTGACCGCGATCACGCGAACCATGCCGAGGGACCGCTGAAGGCTTTCGTCCGGTCCGCCACCAGTTGGCTGCAGGGCACCGCCCAAGCCCGCCCCAGCAAGAGACAAAAGAAACAAGACAAGGTGCATGTCGACGGTGGCAGAGCGCTCACGCTCGCCGGCGGCCGCTGGGTGGATGAGATCACGTCCGCCGACGTGATCTTCGGGGTCATGAGCTGCCTCAATCACTATCCGCGATCGGCCACGATCGTGGCGCTCGAGGAGACGGAACTGCTCGAGATCGGCAAGAACGTGCTCCACATGCTGCAGCGGAGCGAGGCCTCCCGCACCATCCTCGACACCGCCTACCGGGCGCACACGCTCAAGCGGGAGATCTCGGATCTGACGATGTTTCGCGGCCTGACGGAGGCCGATCGGTCGATCGCCGCGGGCATGCTGGAGCGGGCCGCCAAGATGGTCCACGTCGACAAGGGGCAGGCGATCTTTCGACAAGGGGACAGGGCGGCCAACTTTTTTAGGGTCCGGGTCGGCTTCGTGAAGGTCTCGCAGCGGATGGGCGGCCAGGAACGCGTTCTCGACTACCTCGGCCCGGGACGAACGTTCGGCGAGATCGGCTTGATCTCGGCCATGGCCGACATCTCCACCGGGCTGGGGCCTGAAATGGCGGCTCAGGGATTGGCCCGGGGGCTGCGGACCGCCACCTGCACGGCGCTCGGCGACGTGGAGCTGGTCCGGATCGAGCAGGACGATTTCGAGGAGATTCTCACTCGGTTTCCGGCGGTGCGGGACGGGCTGATCGCGGAGGCGAGGCAGACCCTGCGTCGCAATGCCGAGATGCAGGCCGGGACCGCGGGCGAACTGGGGAACTTCCTGGAAAATGGCCTCTACAGTGCCCAGAAGCTGCTCGTGCTCGACCTCGAAAGCTGCACGCGGTGTGACGAGTGCACGCGGGCCTGTTCCGACACCCACGAGGGCGTCACGCGGCTGATCCGCGAGGGGCTGCGGTTCGAGAATTACCTCGTCGCCAGTTCCTGCCGCTCCTGTCTCGATCCCTACTGTCTCGTCGGCTGCCCCGTCGATGCCATCCACCGCAAGCCGCGGGAAAATCATCCGGGCGCGGTTGAGATCGTGATCGAGGACCACTGCATCGGCTGCGGGCTCTGCTCGACCAACTGTCCGTACGGCAATATCTCGATGCATCAGGAGCCGGAGGGGCGTGTGGCGACCACCTGCGACCTATGCCGCGATCTGGTGGGGCCCGATGACGATCCCAGCTGTGTCTATGCCTGTCCCCACAATGCGGCGTTCCGGATGAGCGGCCAGGAACTGCTCAAGATCGTGTCCGGCCGCCGCGAGGCGGCTGGGGTCGGCTGAGCGAGGCGGCCCGCTACCGGACGGCCTCGAGCGCCGCAGCGATCGCCTTGAGTTCCGTGGCGACGGCCCGGGCATCGTACTGGTGCGGGCTGTCGAACCGTTCAGGGCGGTCGGCGGTGCTCGCGGGAAATTCCAGCAGTCCGCGGAGCTTTTCCAGCCTGGCAACAGCAGGGCCGAGTGACTCCCGCGGAGTGCCGCGGGCGGCGGCGCGGGCAACCAGGGCTTCCAGTGCGGCATGGGCCGCGGCCGCCTCGTCCCAAGTGGAGGGATCGACCTGTCCGACCACCCTGGCCGCCACGGTGCCGGCCGGCGTGTTTGAAAGCGCTGGGTGTACGTGGGCCCGAGCGGCGTCGATTGCATCGAGGCAGGCAACGATCGTCGCACCATCGGGCTGCTGCCACCAGCGTTGCTCGACGTCGGCCCGGAATGCGGTCAGCCTCGCAGCGACCTCGGCTGGCAACGCAATGTCGAGCAACGCCAAGTGCAGCGGCTCCAGTCGCGGCGTGCCCAAGGGCGCCCGTCGTGGCGTGGCGGTCGGGGGGGCATCACGATCAACGGCCGCCACAGGGGGGCGATGACAGCCGTAGCAGTCGAACGCCGTGAACTCGGGCCAGACGGCGGCGGTGCCGGCTTCCGGCGGCAGGGTGGATGCCGCGGTCTGCCTCGCGATCTGGTCAAGGAAGACATGCACCGCGCCCAGCCGGCCCAACGCCCACTCGTCGAGTGGATCCAATGCCGATGGTTCCAACACCTTTCCCGGGGCGGTTGCCTCCCCTCGCGCGAAGCGATCCCGCCAGTGGGGCGGCTCAGCCTGCTTGAAGGAACGCAGTTCGAAGGCCAACCGGGGATGGCCCGCTGCGATCAGGTCGTGGCTCACTTCCCGCGGCAGACCGTCGGCGGTCGGGGGGCCTCCCACATGACAGCCCGCGCACTGCTGCCCGCAGACGAACGGGTCGGCGAGATCGACCATGCCCAGCGTGTTGCC
Organism: Pirellulales bacterium; assembly: GCA_044236455.1. Lineage (GTDB taxonomy): Bacteria > Planctomycetota > Planctomycetia > Pirellulales > UBA1268 > CAMCQY01. Next base: position 13,186 of record JBIIGJ010000026.1, on the reverse strand, counting down.
GGCCGCATGCCAGCCCGGCAGCGTGTGGGCCACCAGCCAGTCGCCGGCCGGTCCATGGCACGACTCGCAGCTGACGCCGTCGCGAGCGAGCGGTCCGCGGCCTGTCGCATGGCAGCCGATGCAGGCGGTGTGTTCGTGGGCCGGCACTGGCGGCTGCGTGGGAGTGCGGGTGGCCAGCAGCGCGACGATCTGCGCTGCAAGCGGTTCGTGAAGCACCCGTTCGGCCCGCGCGTGCGGATCGCGGGTGGCCCAGACGGTGTAGCTGCTCTGCCAGGCCGCATGCCCCTCCACCGGAGACGCATGGCAGCCAGAAGACGTGCAACTGCCTGCGCCGAGCAGCGCCCGCGGCGGCTGTACGGGCCTGGTGGGATTGGCTGCTGCCGGCGGATCGAAGCTGCGGTTCGGAGGCTGTGCAGGCACCGTGCTTTCCGTCCGTAGCATGGCCAGCAGGGCAAGCCCCGCCACGACGGCCACCGCCGTGACGGCCGCGGCCGAGCCCGTGAGGCCCCGGGCAGCGGTCGGTGAGCCAGGGGCCTCACCAGGCCGGGCCCGCTCAGTCGGGGAGGCCATGCAGTATGCCTCCTGCCTGCGAGCGGGCTGCCTCCACGACCGGAGCCGCGGGAGGAAGAGCCTGATGTGGACCGAGTCCGTGATAGCCGTGGCACTCGACACAGTCGAATCGGGCTCCTCCGACAGGCTTGCCGGTGGAGGGATCGCTGCCGGCTGGTGCATGGCAGGTCGTGCAGGATTCACGGCCTGCGATCATCACGACAGCGTTGTCGAGCGGCGAGCCCACCGGGAGACTGACGGCGCCATTGCTGCCGCCGTCCGCGGAGCCCACTTCGTCGGGATAGGCGGCGGCGTGGCATTCCCGGCAGTCATAGCCCCGATGCGGTCCGTGGTCGAATCGGGCCTTCGCGAACCAGATCGCGGGCACGCGGGTCGGTGCGACATCAAACCAGGGCGGCTGCGAACCCACGCCGGGAGCGGCGGCTGTGAGCAGGCGTGCCGCGTCGGGGAGCGACGCATCACGCAGGTCGTGACATTTTTCGCACGTGCCCCGTGCGAAGGTCAGGGCCCGGTTCACCTGTGCCTCCACCAGCGACCGCACCCTGGGTTCGGAGGCCTCGGCCTGTCGCGAGGCGGGCAGCGGCCTGCGGACGGGTTCGTCGAGCAGGGAGGCGTCGCCAGCCAGAGCCTTCTGGAGATACGTCGACTCCAGGAATCTGGCGAGGCCGGCCGCGTCGAGACCATGCGGGAGCACCGCATCGGGGCGGGCCGCCGCGTCATCGGCAGGAAGGACAACGCCCGCGTCTGCCGTGGCGCCATGCCGGCCGTCCATGCCCTCGAACGGCAGGCTGTGGCAGGCCGCACAGTGCCGCTCGAATTCGACCGGCAGCGAGTAGGCACCGGGCCGGGCTGCTGCCAACGCGGTGCTCACCGTGCGCACCGCTGATTGCGGCAGGTTCGTGCCAAACTCATGGCACGACGCGCACGAGAGTTGCACGAGGTCGTGCTCCGCAGAACCCGGGGACTGATAGCGGCTGCGGTCGGCAGCCGCGAGCATCCCGTAGGTCCACGGCCCGGCTGCCGCGGTTCCGGTCGTCTGCGGACCGAACGTGAGGCCCGCCCGCATGTGGCGACCGTGTGAAAATTTCAGCCGCCCCGGATCGCTGGCGAGACTGCCGAAGGCGGGGTGATGCTCGTTGTCAAAACGCGTGATCGGCGTCGTGACTGCAGACGGCGGCACGGTGGCGTCAGCCAGTCTGTGGGCGGCGATGTTTCCGTGGCAGGCCGTGCAGGTCTGATCGGCGACTCGCGAGATGTCGGCGTTGCGGCCGCGGTGGTCAGCATGGCACGACGCGCACGAGCCCACCTCGGCCGTCAGTTGCAGGGGATGGTGCGCAGGTCCGCGGTGACACGCCTCGCATTTGCGGTCCATGGCCTGCTGCGTTGCCGCAGTCGACAGCCAGGTGTTGTCCTTGATCGGCGAGAAAGGCACATGGCAGGCATTGCAGTCGGTTTCCCATTTCGCGTGGACGGCGGTGACGTCGCCCGGTGAGTGGTGCAGCCTCGTATCGAATGCGCCCCACGCGGCCCAGACGACTCCGAGCGTCACGCCCGCGACGATCAGCCACCAGCGGGCCCGCTGGAATCGGCTGAGCCGCTGGAAATAGGAGCGGTCGATCCGCGAGACCTGGGCGCGTGAACTCTGTCGCTGCGGCGGTGTTGTGGAGGATTCAGGCATCACTCACCAGTACCAGAGCGCGACGGGAATGTGGATCGCCAACAGCACACCCAGGGCCACTGACAGCGGCACGTGCACGAGCAGCCAGTCGTGGAGCCAGTGGTGCAGACGCGCCTGCAGGTCGAACTGCCGCCGCCGTTCGCAGGCCTGTTCAAGCCGGTCGATCAGATCGGCCGCGGCCGTGGGGGTGGCTGCCCGCAGGCTCGCGAATGTCCGCGACAACGCCAGTGGGTTCGCCAGGGCGGCGCCGGAGGCTTGGCCGTCGAGCAGGTAGGGGCGGATCTCCGCAAAAAAGGCGTGCCGGATCGGCAGCGTGCCCGGAATGGCCGAATAGGTCGCCAACGTCTCGACCACCTTCCCTTGAATGCCTGTCATCGAACGGAAGCCGGTCACGACGGCGTGTTCGTCATCGTCGTCTTCATTCGCTTCATCTTCATCGTCAGCTGGGCCATCGTGGCTCTTGTTGTCGGCCGCGTGGTCGGCAGGGTCGTGCACGCACAGGGCCTCGATGAGTTTTTCCACGTCGCGGCACTGCTGCCGGGCGACGTGTCCGATCTGTTCGTAGATCGTTTCAGCGGGCACATTTTCGAGCATCGCCTGCGGCAGATATTGCTGCAGCACGAGTCCCCAGATCCCGCTGGCGATGACAAGAAAAAACAGCGCCATGAGTGCCCAGTTGAGCAGGCCGCCGATGAACAACAGCCGCGCGTGCATGAGCACCAGCGGCACGGCCAGGAGTCCGAGCCAGATGTGTGCTCGCAGCCACGACTGTGCCGATCCCAGCCGCCATGAACGCACCCGTTTCCGCGGCCAGAGAAGCAGTTCGAAGGCGATGATCAGTCCGCCCACGATGCCGGCCACCAACCCGCTGCGGCTGCTGCCGCCGGGGAGCCGGCCGTCGGCCGCCCACTCCGCGACATACGCCGCTGCCATCCCGGCGCTGGCGACGCAGATGGCGATGATCCACCGCCTATCTTTCGGCCATGTCTTGCCACCGATGATCACGTACGCCTCCGAATTGCTGCTGGTGCCACCGGACCTCCCGGCCTGTCGGCAGGGCTGCCGGCCGCCCTACGGGCGTCCCAAGTCTCCTGAATGTAGTAACCCCGACAGTTGCCCTCATAGTGCAGGTCAGCCGCCGCGAGCACGACACGCCGCTTTCGCGACATCGTTCGCCTGGAAAACCCCGCCGGATGTCGGGGGCGGGGGTACGGCATGACTCCAGGCTCCATGCCGGTGCCCCCATGCGTCGACGACATATCGGGAGGGGAGAGCGGCATGATAACGCCAACAATACGTGTCTGGATGTTCACTGCCGCGCTGCTGCTGGTGGCTGCTCATGGCTGGCTGGCCGACGCCGCGGCGCCGGAGCCATTGCCCCCGGCGCTGCCTGAACCGGTGGTGACGGTGCCGTGCGAGGCCTGCATCCGGCCGGAGGACCAGCCGCAGGGCTATGCCGGCATGGTGCCGGACCCGGCCGTGGCGGCGTTGGGCGTGTCGTCGTGCGCGACGGTGAGCTGCCACGGAGGCCCTTTGGCCGGCAACCATGACGTGCAGTCGTTCGCGGCCACGATCTGGGCCGGGGACGACCGGCATGCCCGCGCCTACGAGGTGCTGCACAGTCCGCGGTCGCAGCGGATGGCGCGGCTGCTGGGGATCGGCCCGCCGCACCGGGCGCAACAGTGCCTCGCCTGCCATTCCGTGCAGGGCATGTCGCGTGAGCGGCTTCCGCAGGAGGTGCTCGCGGATGGCGTCGGCTGTGCGGCCTGCCATGGCGATGCGACCCATTGGCAGCAGGCCCACACGCAGCCCGGTTGGAAGGAACTGTCGTCCGAGGCTCGCGCGTCGCTCGGGTATCGCGATCTGAGCACGCCGCTTTCGCGGGTGCAGACCTGCGTTGGTTGCCATGTGGGCGACTCCCAGAAGGAGGTCAATCACGACCTGATCGCCGCCGGGCATCCGCGACTGTTTTTCGAATTCGCCGCCTACCAGCGGCTGGAACCGCGGCACTGGAGCCCGGATGGCAAGGCCGAGTCGGCGGCTGACTTCACGGCCCGCTCGTGGTCGGTCGGTCAGGCTGCAACGCTTGCGGCAGTGGCCGAACTGCTGGCCACGCGGGTGCGGCGGGCCAGGGACGCCGGCGATGCTGGCCACCCGCAGCGGTGGCCAGAGTTCGCCGAGTTCGACTGTTATTCCTGCCATCGTACGCTCGGCCCCGATACCAACGCGGCCAGCCGCGAGCCCGTGCTGCGGAGACCGCGGCCGGGCCAGCCGTCCTGGCAGCCATGGCAGGTGGCAGGGGCGAGGCTGCTGCGGGCCGGGCTGGAAGGGCCCGTGCCGATCCCCGACACGACTGCCACGGCGCTGGAGCAGAGCACGGTCGACATCCGCCTGCTCCTCGACACGCAGTGGGCCGCCACCGATCGCGAACGGCTCAACCGTCTGCTCCTGGAGGCTAGCGGGCTCGCCTTCGCCGCCCGCCGCAGCGGTGCGGAGATCGATGCCCGGCCGCGGATCGTGGTCGACGCGTCGCACCAGACGCTCGACGCCATCGCCGCGGCGAATCCGGCCGAATGGCAGACGTGGGACGCGGCAGTGCAGACGTATCTGGCCCTGGAGGCGGGCCGGCAGGGCGGACCGGCGACGATCGGCATCTGGAGAAACGGCGGTCAAGGGAGAGTCTCGACGGTCTCCGCCTCCGAGCCACGACGGTCGCTGGACGAACTCCGCGCAAGCCTGCGTTTTCCGCCGGACGTCGACACCCCAGGACCGTTTGATCCCCGAAGCTTTCAACGTGCCAGGCGGCTAGTACCATAATGACCAAGCTGGAAGTCCCCGTTCACCCCTTCCCCTGTCTGGCACCCAGGAATGCCGTGCGCATGATGGTGTTCCCAATACGACGCACCGGTTCGCTCACGGCTGCAACTGTGGCGTTGGCGTTGCTCCAGTGGACGCTCTGGTTTGGTCTCTCTTTGGCAGTCGTGGCCGGTGAAGAGGTGCAACTGCTGCCCACGCCTCCGGCTGCAGCGCCGCAGCCCGCGTTTGTCGCCAAGGGGACGGACCTTTGTGTGCGGTGCCATCGCAGCGAGCAGAGCGCGTGGGTCGATGCTTCCACGACCGCGGTCTGGCGGCACGACGCCCACAGCCGAGCGCACCTGGCCCTGTCGTCCGACAATCAGCGGACGCGCGGCATGGAAGCTGTGCTCGGCATCACGGCAGCCAATACGGCGGCGTGCGTCGCCTGCCATACGCATCCCGCTGGGGAGCCTCCCATCGAGGAAGAGACGGCGTTTGTCCATGCCGGCATCAGCTGTGAGACGTGCCATGGAGCCGGCTCAGGTTACTTCGAGCCGCACATGGAGAAGCGGTGGCGGTTTCTTTCCTCGGCCCAGAAGGAGGCCCTGGGGATGCACGACCTCCGCAATCCGGTCAGCAAGGCGGAGAACTGCCTGTCGTGCCATCTCGGCGACGTGGGCTCCGGGAAGGTGATCACGCATGCCATGTATGCCGCCGGGCATCCGCCGCTGCCGGCCTTCGAGATGGAGTCGTTTGGCAGGGCCATGGGCCCACACTGGAAGCGTTTCTGGGAGAAGTCGCCGCAGATCAGGCAGCAGGCGTTGGAGGCAGGCTATACGACCGAGGCTGCGAGCGAATCGCAGCGGTCGCTCATCGGCTCGCTGGTGGCCCTGCGGCAATCGGCGGTGGTGGTCGGGGACTATGCGGCAGCCACCGATGGCAACGCCGCCGAGCGGCCGTGGCCGGAACTCTCGCTCTATGACTGCCAGGCCTGCCATCACGAACTGAGGATTCCGAGCGGGCGGCAGGAGGCCGGCTACGGTGGCCTGGTGCCGGGAAGGCCTTCGCTCGTGCGATGGCCACGCGGCCTCGCAGGCGTCGCTTTTGCGGAGGCGGGCATGCCGACCAACGTGGACGAACTCGTCGCACCGTGGGAGGCCGCGCTCAACCGCCGGCCGTTCGGCGACGTGGCCGGATTGCGGGCGAGCGCAGCCTCGCGAGAACAGCTGGCACGCATCGACCGGGCCATCGCGGTTCTGGCGGCGGTGCCCCGCGACGCAACGGCCGCAGCGAAGAGCCGCGAGCGGATCGGGAGGATCTCCGTTGCGGGAGCACGGTGTGGCGATCTCGAAACCGCGCGGTTGCTGGGGTGGGTGATGATCGCGGCGCTACGGGAGGACGCGACGTGGCCGGAAGGACCGCGGGCCGCGGCGATCGCGAATCTCGAGAAGAAGCTCGCGCTCTCCTTTCCATCGCCGGCATACCCGCAGCCGCCGTCGTCGCAAAAGCCGTTCTGGGAGACGTCGCTCTCGGCGGCACGAGACGCCGACATCGGCCGGATCCGCGCGGCCTTCCAGCAAGCCTCACCAAAGCCTGCCCAGTGAATCCCGCGACGTTTCGGGGCCGATCATGCGACGTCGCCGGACGTTCGCTATTGGCATATTCCGAGTCCCATAAAAGCCCGGAGCGTCAGCGATGGGATCGGCATGACTCGCGGTTCAACGGCCTGCCGGTCGCGGCGGTGGCAGCGGCTGTGACTGCGGCAGCGCCTGCGGGGGCACTGGGCCGAGGACGCGGTAGAGTTGGGCGTCGAAGGGGTTGTCGCTGACCTTCCAAGCCTTTCCGCCTCGCAGATACATCCGCTCGAGTTCCTCGCGGTTGAACGGCCTCGCACCGATCCGGCCAAATACCGAGAGCTGGTTCCCGCTCTCGTCCACCGCCCGGTCGCGATCGACTCCCTCTGACACGGAGAGTGCCAGGCCTCCCTTCGTGACGGGATAGGTCGCCACCAACTGCGGCTGCGGCCTGGGGCTGAAGCCGACGTTGCCCGGCGTGTCGGGAGTGGTCAGTTGGACGACCCGCAGCCCGTTGGTGCCGTCGGCGACGTAGGCAAACTCGCTCACGTAGGTGATGCCCAGTTTCACGTCGCGGGCATCGTTCATGCAGCCGCCGGCATCGAAGATCTGGTCGATGAAGGGCGAGTGCGGATTGGTGACGTCAACGATCACGAGCCCCTGCGAGCCACCGGCGATGTAGGCATAGGTGCGGGCCACGTAGACGGAGTTGGCCTGCGTGAGCGGCACGGTGGAGACGAGCTGCGGGGCGGCTGGGTTGGTGATGTCAAACGTCTTGAGCCCCTCCCGATCGCAGATAAAAGCATAGCGGAACTGGATGGCCACGCAGCGTGGATCGACGACCTGCGGCGCGGGGATGACGGCCACCACCTCCGGACAGGTCGGCTTCTCGATCGATACCACCACCACGCCGGCGTTGCAGCAGATCCAGGCCCGCGTGCCCGCGATGGTGATGCTGCGGGCCCCGTTGAGGATGCCTTCCGGATTGAAGGTGACGTCTTTCTTGAGGAAGTTGTTGAGCGGATTGCCATCGAGCAGCGTGCCCGCACCCACCATCACCAGGCCCTCCTCCAGGTCGGTGACGTAGAGATAGCCATACATCGCGTGCACCGGCTGTTCGAAATTCTCCGGCGCGTGCTGCCGCGTGGGGTCGGGGGCGGTGGTAGCGGGGGCGGCGACGCCGGTGGCGTAGGGGGTCTTCACGTAGAACTGCTGGCCCAGCGGCGAGACCGGCGCGGTGGTGATCCGCTGCGAGAAGCCCTTGTCGTCGATGAAGGCGACGTCGAAGACGCGCAGGCCCTCGGAGCCGCAGGCGGCGTAGAGGTACTCGCCCCGCATCTGCACCTGCAGCACTTCGCGCCGCTTGAGGGGCCGCAGCAGTACGTCGCCCATGTCGCCGGACTGGTGGTGGTGAGCCGACTGCAGGACCCCGTCATTGCGGACATGGCGGCCGAAGTCGTCGGGGAACGCGATCCGGTGGAACTCGCTGCCGATCACCGCCTGCGGCTCCTGCTGCTCGGTCACGACCACGCCCGCCAGACCGCCCGTGCCCAGGCCCACCCAGGCGTAGCGGCCGATGAAGTTCGTGTAGTTGGTGCCCTGCATCAGGAGCTGCGCCATGATGGCGTTGTTGTCGTCTGCCTTCGAGACGTGGCAGTCGCTGCACATCTTCGTCTCGTGGGTGCCCGGGCGGTGCGTGGCGTAGTCGATCGGACTACCATCGCGGACCGGACCGCCGCGGACGGTGTGAGGCACGTTCGTGCTGAAGGCGATGCCGCTCAGACCCTCGGCCGAGATCGTCTGCTGCTGCACGTAGATCGACTCGCGGTTGTTGTTGTAGGAGCCGACGTGGATGGCGCAACTCGATCGTGCCGGACCGATGCGGTTGCCAGTGGCGTTGCCGTCACGGGCCAGCATGTAGACGTCGTCGCGGAGTGTCTGGAAGTTGTAGGCAGTGAGGTTGCGGGTGACCTCGCCCTCGTAGTGCAGGAACGGCGCCTTCTTGTTGGCACGCTGGGGAAGGTGGCAGCCGAAGCAGCTGGGGTTCCACGAGCTGTGGCAGGAGATGCAGCTCATCGAGTCGTTGCGGTGGGCGCAGGGACGCGTGTCGCCGGGGAGCGCGCCCCATTCGAGCACTCCGTCGTCACCGATGCGGACCGTCTTGGCAAAGGCCGACTTGGCGTTGTAGTGCGGGCTCTGCGGATCGATGGTGGCCTTGGTCTGCTTGATCTCCCAGGTGAGATTTTCCTCGACCATCGAGTTCTGATAGATCCGGTCTCCCTCGACCACGAACCGCTTCTTGCCCGACGGCGTGCGGAGGGTGCGCAGGTCGCGGCCCCCCTCGGGGCTCGACGTATTGGAGGCGGGCCCGCTGGTCCGCAGGGTCGCGAGCCGCTCGGCCGTGCCGTGGCAGTCGATGCAGGTGATCTCGATGGCGGCGCGGACCTCGCCGTAGAGCTTCGTGTTGCCGTGCATGTCCTGAATGAAGTGGCAGTCGATGCAGTGCATCCCCCGCTCCATATGGATGTCGAGCATGTGCACCGGCAGGCCGTCGCGCTCGTGCGCCACGGCCACCTCGGCCTGGTGGATCTCCTCGGGCGTCTTCTGGTCGGCGCCGCGGTAGATCTCCTTGATCTTCTCAGGCATCTTCACCGCCGCCCGCAGCGCCGCGTTGCCCGTGTCGGTAACGATGTTTCCCTTGTGGTCGAGCAGGTTGCCCTTCCGGTCGTGCTTGAAGACCGCGCGGTAGGCCCAGCCGTGGCCGTGGAAATCGCCGAATTGCGTATGCTTCGTGCGGTCGTTCAGATCGCTGAGGTTGGCGAGGAACTCGGGATCGGAGAGCAGGTTCCTGGCGGACGACTCGTTGGGGTTGGAGAACGCGGCGTTGAGCACCTCCTCCGACGTCGGATACTTCTGCTTCTGCGGATAGACCAGTTCGCTGTCGCTCTCCTCGTCCCACCACATGTAGCCGATGTAGCTGTTCATCACGTTCGTGCCGGGATGAATGTGGCAGACAATGCACTGGCTGGTGGGAATGCCGTTACCCGGTGCGAACTGGTGGAGGATGGGGTGGCCGCTCTCGTTCCGCGGGATCGTCGGGTCGTTGGAGAAACTCTCGCCGCGGTTGCCGAATTTGGCGTAGGGGCCTGAGTGGACTGGCGAGCGGTCGTTGGCGTAGACGACGTGGCAGCCGGTGCAGCCGCTGGAACGGTAGTCGCCGGGATGGTCGTTGGTGCCGAGGAAGTTGAGTGTCGGATCGAGGAGGCGGGTCTTGGTGAGGCCGACGAACACGGGGTCGGTGCGGTTCTCGGTGCCGAGGCCGCGGTTGCTCAACCGCGTGCGTGGCCGGCCGTTTTCCTCGAGCCGTTCAGGGTTGCCGACTTCCGGCCGGAAGCGGCCGCCGCGTTCGAAGATCCGCAGGATGTTGCCGGGCTGCGACCGTTCGAAACGGGGCAGTGGATCGAGGGTCGCCACCACCGCCTTGTAATTCATCTCGTGCTCGGTGGGGTATGGCACCGTCTGCAACCGCTGCCCCTCGCCTTCCATGCTGTAGCTTTCGCCGAAGGCGGACCGCTTGTTGGGGATCGAGCCGTTGTTGTAGAGGGCGGCGTTCCAGAGCATGCAGCCGTGGGTCATCATGCTCTTTTGCACCTGCAGCACGATCGACGAGTGGCAGCCGCCGCAGGCGATGGGGGCCACGCGGAGGTCACCGGGATTGACGAAGCGGATGAATTCGGGCGATTCGTGGTTGAGCAGCGTGTAGGAGCGGACGGGGTTGGCCGATCCGGGCCATGCTTCGCACTCCTTCGGGTGGATGTGGGCCGCCTGCTTGGTGAGGGCATCGGCGTTGCCGCCGTGACAGTCGGTGCAGCCGAGGTGGACGTTCGGGCTGCGGTGCATGTCGCCGACGCCTGTGTGGCAGGAGATGCAGCCCTGGCTCTTGGCCGCTGCGGCCGCGGCGGTCTGGCCCGACAGATCGGGGCCGAGGTGTTCTTCAGCCAGTGGCAGCGGGTTGGCCGGGTCGACCGGCGGCGTCCCATCGGCGGAGTCGACCGGAGGCAGCGGCACGGGGAGTTCCCGTGCGACGTGGAATGGCGGCGGAGTGCGATCCGGCGGCGCAGCGACCGCGATGAGGCCGACGGCCAGCGACAAAGCGCCCAGCGCGAAGCCAAACATTCGCATCAGTGCGTGCTGCCACATCGGCATGCGGTGAACTCCATTTCACGCAGCGACAGGTCATGGGGCCGGAGGGACCGGATTCCCGTGGATGAAGCCCCTGATGATCGCACGATCCGCTGGAAAGAGTCAACAACGAAAGATCGCCCGAATCCCGGGCATTTTCGCGGCAAATGCCGTGGTGAGCGGCCTGTCATGCGTTCCGTGACGCCAGTGCCGCGGCAACGGCGGCCAGCTGTTCGGGGGTGTTCACGGAGAGGGTTTCGCTCTGGTCGAGGCAGGCGACGGCGTCAACGACGTGGCCCTCGGCCAGCAGCATGCCGGGGCAGTCGGTGATGTAGTATTCGCCGGCGGCGTTCGCGTTGTTGAGCTTGGAGAGGGCGTGCAACAGGGCCCGGGCTTCGAACACGTAGGTGCTCATATTCACCTCGCGGATGCCGCGCTGCTCGGGCGTGGCGTCTTTCTCCTCGACGATGCCAACGAACCGTCCGGTTGCATCTCGAACGATGCGGCCCAGGCCGGCGGGGTCGGTGGTGACGGCGGTGCCGAGCAGGCACGCGGCCTGCAGTTCCGTGAAGCGGCGGAGCAGGCCGGTGACGCTTTCGGGCCGTAGCATCGGGGAATCGCCGCAGACGATCACCACGGGCGTGCGGTCGGCGGCCGGCCGGCCCTGCAGGCGGTCGGCGATCAGGCTGGCGGCGGCGGCCACGGCGTCGCCCGTGCCGCGTTGTTCCTTTTGCAGGGCGAACGACACGCCCGGCAGTCCGGCGAGCGTCTCTTCGACGAGTTCGGCGCGGTAGCCGACGACAACGATCCTGTCGGCGATGCCCGCGGCAGCGAGTGCGTCGAGCACCCAGCGGACAAGTGGTTTGCCGGCTGCTTCGAAGAGCACCTTGGGGAGATCGCCTCCCATCCGCGTGCCGCGGCCGGCGGCCATGATGACGGCGATGGGGGCGGGGGGCTTTTTGCTCAGCGGTTCAGGCATGGGGGCGAGTGGGTTCCAAGGAGAGGCCCAGGCGGGGCCAAAAAGGGGTCGGGTTTTCGATCGCTGCAATGTCCGCAAAAGAGCCCCCCGGGACAATCGCACTATTCAGAATATTCGGACCCGTTACGTGGGCCCTTTGGCAGTGATTTGGTTACCGTCTTTCCTGGTTTCTGGATCGGCGCCGCAAACTTGACGCTGCCGCCGCCCCTACGTACTGTCGTTTTGCAGACTCTTTCTGGAGGGCACGGGACGCCTCACCAGCCTGGTCATCCATGGCATGCGTCACCCCCTTCACCCGCACTGCGGCCGAACATGAACACCCCCAGCCGCCAACTGAACTCCGCGCGGAGCGTCTCGGCTGCGTGGAGCGACTGGTGGAGCGGCACCCGCAACGCCGAGTTGTGGTGGACGCTGGCCTGGTACGACGTGGTGCTACGGTACCGCCGGTCGATGCTCGGCCCGCTGTGGATGACCATCAGCATGGGCCTGATGCTCCTGGGCATGGGCCCGCTTTATTCGTCGCTCTTCAGGGTGCCGTTGAGCAATTTTTTTCCTCATCTCACGCTGGGCATCATTTTCTGGAATTTTTTCACCACGACGATCAACGACGGCTGCAATGTTTTCATCGCGGCGGCACCGTATCTCAAGCAGGCGGAGTTTTCCGGGAGTGTCTTCGTGTGGCGAAGCCTATCGCGAAATCTGATCGCTCTTGCCCACCACATGGTCCTGTTCATTCCGGTCGCATGCTGGGCGGGAATTTCCCTGTCTCCACGGACGCTCCTTTTTCTCCCCGGACTCGTCGTGGTGCTCGTCAATCTGCACGCCCTCAGTATCACGCTAGGGATCGTGTGCGCACGGTTTCGCGACGTGGCGCAGATTGTCACGAGCACGCTGCAGTTGCTGATGTTTCTCACGCCGGTGTTCTGGTTTCCCGAAAGCCTTCCGGAGCGGGCGCATTTCATTCTCTACAACCCCCTGGCGCAGTTGCTCGACGTCCTGCGGCTGCCATTGCTTGGGGGCGTTCCAGCGAGTGGCACCTGGTGGTTTCTGCTCTCCTTCACGTGCCTCAATGTCGCCGTGGCGGCAGGTCTCTACCTGCTGAAGCGGCGGCAGGTGGTGTATTGGATCTAAGCCGATGGCACAACTGACGCTCGACAGCGTTTCGATCGACTTTCCGATCTTCGGCGCCCACGCGGTGTCGTTGAAGCAGACGCTTGCTTCTGCGGCCACTGGCGGCCGGATCGGCAGGGAAACGGGCGTGGCGGTGATTCAGGCGTTGCGGGATATTTCGCTCGACCTGAAAGAAGGCGATCGGCTCGGCGTCATCGGTCACAACGGGGCGGGCAAGTCGACGCTGCTGCGGACGCTGGCGGGGGTCTATCCGCCGACCCGTGGCAGATATGCCCG
>JBIIGJ010000107.1:0-10458 GCA_044236455.1 Pirellulales bacterium | reverse complement strand
TCCGTCGCCGTGCAAAAACCTTCACTTTTAGGAACCGCGATTTCACTTTTCGCGAGGGCCGGGCGGCTACGGAGAAAAAAGGTGCCAGCCACCACATCCGGGTGGTTTAGCGGGGCCGGCGAAACTCGATCTCCCAACGCGAGTGGCCGGTGACGAAGAGCCGGGCCCGCTCGCCGATCCGCTTGTCGGTCTCCTTCGGGCCGGTGCCGATCGCCGACACGTACCAGCCGCTTCCTTTCACCGCGCGGCCCTGCTCGCCGTCGAGAATCTTTCGCGGCGTCGACCAGGCCGCGGGGTTGGCGAGATCGTCGTTGAAACTCACGTAGTAGCCGTCCACATGCCAGTCGGCCGAATCGTTGCGGATGAGGAACATCACGTACGTGCCGAGATGCGTGTTCCAGTGCACCACCGGCCCCCAGAACTCGCGCGGCTCGGCGCCGTGCCAGTCGGTCGTGACCGGCAGAAATGGAACCGGCTCGCCCGCGAGCGCAGCTGCTGTCCACCCGTCGGGCCCCCAGCCCTGCACCTTGCCGACCGGGCGCTCGCAGTCACCCACCGGCAGCCGGTAGGCCACGAGCCCCTGCCGGTCGCGACGGGCATGGAAGCTCACGCAGAAGAAGTAGATGAACCGCTCGTCGCGATCGGGGCAGGCCCCGAAATCGCCGATCCCGCCGACGTAGTATTTGTTTTTCGTCGCGTCGGCCGTGGTGATGGCGTGCGGCGGCGGCGCGATCACAAACCCCTGATCCCGCCAGGTCAGCCCGTCGTCCTCCGACCTGATCGCGCCGACGGCGCAGGTCGTCGGGTATCGTTCCCCCAGTTCGCCCCGCCCCTGCACGTGGTCGGCCTCCTGGTGATACCAGCCGTGGAGCACGCCGGAGCGGGGATCCTTCCAGGTCGCCTCGAGCCACCGGCCGCCGTTGAATGTCGCGTCGTTGTCGATCGTCACCGCCCGGGGCTCGCCGAGCGTCTTGAGCGATTTTCCTTCGATCCGCGCCGGATGCTCCCAGGAGTTGAAGACGTAGAGCGTGTCGCCATTCCAGTGGGCCGGGCTGTTGCAGTCGGTGAGCCGGCCTGCCTTTTTCACCCACTCGAGCTCACCCCATGGCGGCCGCGGCTTGCTGCCCGGAAAGGCGATCGCCGGCGCATCGTAGAGCACGATCTCGGGCTCGGGTTTCGCGGCGGCCGGCCGCGCAGGCTCGGCCGCGTGGGCCGCCGCGGCGGCGAGCCATGCCACCGTGCGGGCGCAGAAGCCAGGGCGGTTCACGAACATGGCGAGCCGACTGCGGATGTGCGATCTCGACACGATGCGTTCCTCCAGGGGTTATGGACGAAACATAATACCATGCGACGCGCAGCACCGAGCTTCACATCGTCACGCCGCCATTTCACTTTTCGCCATCGGCCGAGGAGGTCGACCGCACGACGGCAGACTGCTCGCGGTCGCGGAGGCCGGCGGGCGTGACGCCGAAGCGACGCTTGAACATGGTGATCAGGTAGGGCACGGAATGAAACCCGGCCCGCGGCGCGATCGCCTTGAGGGGCAGGTCGGTCGTGCGCAAGAGCAAGAGAGCCGCGGAGAGCCGCGTCCGCATGATGTCCTCGTGGATGGAATGGCCGACGCAACGCTTGAAGCGACTCTCCAGTTTCCATCGCGGCAGGCCCGAGGCCGCCACGATCTCGGCCACCTGCATACCGCGCAGATCCTGATCGCGAATCAGCCGGACCACGTTTGCGATCACCGGATCGGCTACTGCGAGCGTGTCGGTCGAACCTCGGGGCACGACTCCGACGGGCGGAATGTTGATCCGCCCGGTCGCAACGCGCGACGGCGATGCGGCGGCCGTGCCGGCCGCTCCACGGATCATGCGGTCGAGGATCCGCGCCGCCTCGTGCCCGATGCTCCGGGTCGCCTGGGCGATGCTCGTGAGGGACGGCATGGCGAGGTCGCAGACAAGCTCGTCGTTATCCACCCCGACCACGGCGACGTCGTGCGGAACCCGGCAGCCGAGGGTGCGACACGCCTCCAGCACGTGTCGCGCGCGGATGTCGTCGCATGCCATGATCCCAACCGGCTTCGGCAAGCCCGCGATCCACGAACACAGCTCCGCCTGCACGTGGCTCCAATGCCGGGATGAGCGGCTCGCCCGCAGCACGTCGCAGTGGCATCCAGCCTCGGCCGCGTGGGCCGCGAAGGCTTTGCCCCGCGCCTCCGACCAGTGGGTCGTATCGGCGGCGACGGTGCCGTAATACCCGAAAGCCCGCAGACCCCGCTCGAGGAGATGCTCCGCGGCCAGGGTCGCGATGATCGTGTCATCGCTGCACACGCAGGGCATCCCCTCGACCGCTTCCCCATACGACGAGGCTCCGACCGCCACCGCAGGCAGCCCAGACGCCACGATCGCGCGGGCCACGCGGCGATCGGTGAACGAAGCGATGATGCCATCGCCCCGCCACGACCGCAGATCGGGCAGCCGATTCGCCGATTCCTCCTCGATGTAGAGCTGCCAGTCGCCAGCCTCGCGGGCGAACTGCGCCGCCCCCGCCACGATCTCCCGGTCGAACCAGACCGCGGGATCGACGACGACCGCGACGAGCAGGCGGCGGCCCGGAGCCTCGCGGGCGGACTGCGACGGTCGGGAGCGGGGGCGTTTGGTTGGCATCACACTTGCCTCGTGCACGAGCGTCACCCTTCTACCACACCGCAGCCGCTCATCGTCTGAGTGTCGGAAATCTGTAATGCGCGTGTCAAAAAGTGAAGAACGCCACGGAGTACGGGTTCAACGGTGGCCGGACTAGAATCCGAAGATGTGCCGTGGTCGGGCCACGGCGTTCGTTCCCAGACGAGCATGTAAATCGCGAGGAGTTGCCATGAAGATGGGGTCCGTCAGCGCCGCGACGCTGCTCGCCTGTTCGGCGGGGCTGTGGCTGGCGGCTGCGCGAGCCCTGGCGGCCGAGACTGCCCAGTCGCCGCCGCTGCGGTTCGACCGCGACATCCGGCCGCTCCTCTCGGAGAACTGCTACGCCTGCCACGGGCCCGGGCAGCAGGAGGCGGGCCTGCGGCTCGACTCCGCCGAGGAGGCCGCCCGCGAGCTCGAAAGCGGCACGCGGGCCATCGTGGCCGGCGACCCGGCGAAGAGCGAACTGATCGCGCGGATCAACGCCACCGATCCCGACGTGGTCATGCCCCCGCCGCACTCGAAGAAGACGCTCTCGGCCGAGCAGAAAGAACTGCTCACGCGGTGGATCCAGGCCGGAGCCCCCTATGAAAAGCACTGGTCGTATCGACCGCTCGAGCGGCCGGAGGTGCCGGCCGGCAAGGCGGCCAACCCGATCGACCGGTTCCTCGATGCCGCGATCGCGTCCGCCACGCTCCCGGTCAACGCCGAGGCCGACCGGCCCACGCTCATCCGCCGGCTATCCTTCGCCCTCACCGGCCTGCCGCCAACGCCCGAGCAGGTGGCCGCGTTCGTCGCCGACGCCTCGCCCGACGCCTATGCCAAGCTCGTCGAGAAACTGCTCGCGAGCCCGCACCACGGCGAGGAGATGGCCCGCCACTGGCTCGACAACGCCCGCTATGCCGACACCCACGGGCTGCATCTCGACAACGAGCGGGAGATGTGGCTCTACCGCGACTGGGTCGTGAAGGCCTTCAACGGGAATCTTCCGTTCGACCAGTTCACGGTCTGGCAGCTCGCCGGCGACCTGCTGCCGAGTGCCACGGCCGACCAGAAGATCGCCACCGGGTTCTCGCGGTGCAACGTCACGACGAGCGAGGGCGGCTCGATCAACGACGAGCTGCTCTTCCGCTACGCCGTCGACCGCACGGCCACGATGACAAACGCCTGGATGGGCCTCACCGGCCAGTGCGCCGTCTGCCACAGCCACAAGTTCGATCCGATCTCGCACAAGGAGTTTTATTCGCTCTACGCCTTCTTCAATTCGGCGGCCGACCCCGGCATGGACGGCAACACGCGGCGGACGGCGCCGTCGATCCAGCTGAAGACACCCGCGCAGGAAGAACTCCTCGCGGTGATCGATCGCGATCTCGCCCCTTACGAAAAAGCGATCGACGAGGCGATCGCGGCGGCGGGGTACGTCGATCCCGCCGACGCGGCTGCAGAAGAGACAATAGAGACGCTCTGGCTGGCCGACGGCTGGCCCGAGCACGCGGTCGCCCACACGGGGCCGGGCGGCACCGCCACGTGGGTCGAGGCGACCGCCGTCGCGCCGGCCCAGGCCGGCAGCCGGTGCCTCGAGGTCGTGGCGTCGGCGCCGGTGCAGGTCGTGACGACCGACGGCGAGGAGACGTTCAGGGTTCCCGACAAGGCCGAAATCTTCGTGCATGTCTGGCTCGACCCCGACGATCCGCCGGATGCCGTGATGCTGCAGTTTCGGGCGAAGTCGTGGAACCACGGTGTGGTGTGGGGCGACTGGTCGGACGTGCCGTTCGCCGACGACAGGAAAGGAAACGGCGACGGCCTGGCGTTGGCAGGGCCGCTTCCCGAAGCGGGGAAATGGGTCCGGCTGGCGATCGATCCATCCCGCATGGAAATGCCGCCGGGCACGCGGGTGACGGGGCTGGCCCTCGCGCAGGCCCGCGGCCGCGCCCGCTGGGATTCGATCGGCGTGTCGGTGGGCAAGCCGGCCGCACAGGTGCCCTCGCTTTCCTTCGCCACCTGGTGGAAGCAGCAGTCGGCCCTCCCGGCCGACAAACTCGTCGGGATTCCCGAGAGGCTCGTGTCGCTCGTCCAGCAGGGGCCGGGCAACGTGACGAATCCCGCCGACATCGCCAGGCTCAAGCGATATTGGCTGACGCGGGTGTGGGCGAGCCCGCCCGACAGGCTCGTCGCCGCCGCCGCCGATTACGACGCCGTCGAGAAGATCCGCGACGGCATCGACGATTCCATTCCGCGAAGCCTCGTTTTCAACGACCTGCCGACGATGCGGGAGAGCTTCGTGATGCTCCGCGGCGCCTACGACAAGCGGGGCGACAAGGTCACCCGCGGCACGCCCGCCTTCCTGCCGCCGCTATCGGTGCCGGAAGGGCAGACGCCCTCGCGGCTCGACCTGGCGAAGTGGCTCGTGTCGAAGGAGCACCCGCTCACGGCCCGCGTGGCGGCCAACCGTCTCTGGCAGCAATTCTTCGGCACGGGCCTCGTGAAGACGCACGAAGACTTCGGCCTCCAGGGCGAGCCGCCGAGCCATCCCGAACTGCTCGACTGGCTCGCGGCCGAGTATCGCGACGGCGGCTGGGACACGCGGAGCATCGTGCGGCTGATCATGACGAGCGACGCCTTCAGGCGGTCGGGCGCGGTGCAGCCGCAGCAGATCGCCCGCGATCCCGAGAACAGACTCCTGGCGCGGGGCCCGCGGATCCGGCTCGACGCCGAGCAGATCCGCGACCAGACGCTTTTCGTGTCGGGGCTGCTCGTGCCCACGTTGGGCGGCCGCGGCGTGAAGCCCTACCAGCCCGACAACATCTGGGAGCCGGTCGGGTATGCCCTGTCCAACACGCGAAACTACTATAGGGACTCGGGCGAGTCGCTCTATCGTCGCAGCCTTTATACGTTCCTGAAGCGGACGGCCCCGCCCCCGTTCATGTCGAACTTCGACGCCCCGAGCCGCGAGGCCTTCTGCGGCCGCCGCGAGCGGAGCAACACGCCCCTCCAGGCCCTGCAGCTTTTGAACGACGAGCAGCATGTGGAGGCGGCGCGGACGCTGGCCGCCCGGGCACTCGCCGCGAGCGCCACCGATGACGCCGGCCGGATCGCCTGGCTCTTCCAAGCCGTGCTCGCCCGCGGGCCGGAGCCGCGCGAGGCCAAGGTGGTGGCCGAGTCGCTCGCCGCCCACCGCGAGGAATACGCGGCCGATGCCGCCGCCGCCGAAAAACTGATCCGCGTCGGTGAATCGGAACCGCCGGGCCACGTCGAGCCGGCCGAAATGGCTGCGTGGACGCTCGTGGCCAACACGCTCTTGAATCTCGACGAAGCCCTCACCCGGAATTGACACCATGCACGGCATGAATATCTCCCTCGATGCGTTTCGCACCGCGATGGCCCGTCGGGCGTTTCTGCGCAGCTCCGGCGTGGGCGTGGGGGCGGCCGCCCTGTCGCTGCTCGAGTCGCGGGCCTTCGGGGAGGCGGCCGCGACCGCCCCGGCCGGCTCGCCGAAGCCCGGCCGCGTCCACCCGCCGCTGCCGGGGCTGCCCCACCATGCCCCGAAGGCGAAGCACGTCATCTACATCCACACCAACGGCGGCCCCTCGCAGATCGACCTCTGGGACTACAAGCCGAAGCTCGCCGACTACTTCGACAAGGACATACCGGCAAGTGTTCGCGGCGAGCAGCGGATCACGACGATGACGAGCGGCCAGTCGCGGCTGCCGGTGGCGCCGTCGAAGTTCAAGTTCGAGCAGGTCGGGAAGTGCGGCCGCTGGATCTGCACGGAGCTTCTGCCCCACACGGCGAAGGTGGTCGACAAGATCGCGCTGGTGAAGACCGTTCACACCAACGCGATCAATCACGACCCGGCCAACACGTTCGTCATGACAGGCAGCGAGATTCCGGGGAAGGCGAGCCTCGGCAGCTGGCTCTCCTACGGCCTCGGCAGCGAGAACGACGATCTCCCTGCGTTCGTCGTCTTCACGCCGCTGCCCGACATCAACCCGTCGCAGGCGATCTTCACGCGGATGTGGTCGAGCGGGTTTCTGCCGACGCGCTACACGGGCGTGGCCCTCCGCGGCTCGGGCGATCCCGTGCTCTATCTGCAGAATCCGCCCGGGGTCTCGCGGGCTGGACGCCGCCGCACGCTCGATATCCTCGGCGAACTGAATGCCCGCGGCTTCGAGCGGTATGCCGACCCGGAGATCCAGACGCGGATCGCGCAATACGAGATGGCCTTCCGGATGCAGGCGAGCGTGCCGGCTCTCGTCGACATCTCCGACGAGACCGAAGCCACGCTCCAGATGTATGGCGACGACGTGAAGAAGACGGGCTCCTTCACCCATAGTCTCCTCCTCGCCCGGCGGCTCGTGGAGCGGGGCGTGCGGGCGGTGCAGATCCTCCACCGCGGCTGGGATCAGCATCTGAATCTTCCCAACGACCTCCGCGCCCAGTGCCTCGACACTGACCAGGCCACGGCGGCGCTCGTGCAGGATCTCGACGCCCGCGGCCTGCTCGACGAGACGCTCGTCGTGTGGGGGGGCGAGTTCGGCCGCACGGTCTACTCACAGGGCACGCTCACGAAAGACAACTACGGCCGCGACCACCATCCGCGGAACTTCTGCATGTGGATGGCCGGCGGCGGCACGAAGGGGGGCTTCTCCCACGGCGAGACCGACGACTTCAGCTACAACGTCGTGGAGAACCCCGTCCACGTGAACGACTTCAACGCCACGATCCTGCATCTCATGGGGATCGACCACGAGCGGTTCACGTTCAAGTTCCAGGGCCTCGACCAGCGGCTCACGGGAGTGGAGCCGCAGCGGGTCGTGAAGGAGATCGTCGCATGAAACTCTCGGTCCATGCCGACAGGGCCGCGCTCGGACGGACGGTGGCCGCGGATGCAGCCGAGGTGATCCGTCGCGCGATCCACGATCGCGGGCAGATCACGCTCGTCGTGGCCACCGGATCGTCTCAGTTCGAGGTGCTCGCGGAACTCACGGCCCAGCCGTCGATCTCGTGGGAGCGGGTGACTGTCTTCCATCTCGACGAATATGTCGGCCTCTCGCCCGAGCACCCCGCCAGCTTCCGCCGCTACCTCCGCGAGCGGTTCGTCGCACGGCTGCCCACTCCGCCGGCCGCCTTCCACGAACTCGACGGCGAGGCCGAACCTCACGCCGAGTGCAGAAGGCTCGCCGCGCTCGTGCCCGCCGGACCGTTTGATATCGCCCTGGTCGGCATCGGCGAGAACGGCCACCTCGCCTTCAACGATCCCCCCGCCGACTTCGATGCGACCGCCCCCTACCTCGTGGTGACGCTCGACGAGCCCTGCCGCCGCCAACAGGTGGGCGAGGGCTGGTTTGCGACGCTGGCCGACGTGCCGACCCGTGCGATCTCGATGTCGGTGCGCCGCATCCTCGCGAGCCGCACGATCTTCTGCTCGGTCCCCGATCGGCGCAAGGCCGAGGCCGTGCGGGCCGCCGCTGAGGGGCCCGTGACGCCCGACGTTCCCGCATCGATCCTCCAGCGACACCCAGACTGCCGCCTGCACGTTGATCGCGAGGCGGCGTCGCTCCTGCCATCATCCCGCGGAATGGCGGTCGCTTCCCATGCTTGACCTGCAGCTCAACGGCTATAAGGGTGTCGACTTCAACGCCGACGACCTCGCGCTCGACGCCCTGCGGCAGGCCTGCGCGGCCGTGCGGGCCGACGGCGGCGGCCGGATGCTCGCGACCATCATCACCGACCGGCTCGACGCGATGGTCGCGCGGATCGCCAGACTCGCGCAGCTGCATGCGGCTGATGCCGATATCCGTGCCGTCATGGCCGGCATCCACGTCGAGGGACCCTTCATCAACGCCGGGCCCGGCTACGTCGGGGCTCATCCGGCCGCGCATGTCATGCCCGCGAGCCCGGCGGCGGCAGGCCGGCTGCTCGACGCCGGCGGCGGCCTCGTGCGGCTCGTCACGCTCGCCCCGGAGTGCGACGAAGGCCTGGCGACGGTGAGGTTTCTCGCGCGAGAGGAGGTCTGCGTGTCGGCCGGCCATTGCGATGCGAGCCGCGACCAGCTCGCGCGGGCCGTCGATGCCGGCCTGGCCGCCTTCACGCATCTGGGCAACGGCTGCCCGCCCTCGCTCCATCGCCACGACAACATCATCGCCCGCGTGCTCGCCCTCGACGGGCTCCAGTTCGTGATGGTGATCGCCGACGGCGTGCACGTGCCGCCGTGGGTGCTCGCCTCGTGGATCCGACAGGTCGGCATCGAGAGGATGGTGGCCGTCACCGACGGCACGGCCGCGGCCGGTATGCCTCCCGGCCGCTACACGCTCGGTGGCCGCGAGGTGCTCGTGGCGGCCGATGGCGCGGCCTGGTCGCCCGACCGCTCCCATCTCGTCGGCTCGACCACCACTCCGGCAGACATCCGGCGGATTCTCTGCGATGCTGTCGGGCTGTCCGCCACGGACATCGATCGGCTTACCACCTTGAATCCCGCACTTCTGATCGGAGACTCGCCATGACGCAGGCTTCTTCGCGTCGGAGATTTCTCATTCAGGCCGGCGGCCTCTCGGCCGCGGCGGCCGTAGGCCGCACAACCATTGCCGCCAACGACACGATTCATGCCGCGGTGCTCGGCTGCGGTGTCCGCGGCGACGTGCATGCCGATCAGCTCGCCGACCGGCACGGCTGCCGCGTGCGCTGGGTCTGCGATCCCGACCGCAGCCGCGCTGAAAAGCTCGCCGACCGCGTCGAGAAGCGGCAGGGCACGCGGCCCGAGATCGCGATCGACCTGCGCAAGGTCTTCGACGACAAGTCGCTCGACGTGGTCGCCGTGGCCACTCCCAATCACTGGCATGCGCTCGCGGCCATCTGGGCGATGCAGGCCGGCAAGGATGTGTATGTCGAAAAGCCGGTGAGCCATTCGATCGAGGAGGGGCGGCGGATGGTGCAGGTGGCCCGTCGCCACACGCGGATCTGCCAGGTGGGCACGCAGGCCCGGTCGCTCGCCTGCCTGCACGAAGCGAAAAAGTTTCTGGCGGACGGCGGCATCGGCCCGGTGAAGCTGGCCCGGGCGGTCTACCAGGGCCACCGCAAGCCGATCGGCGGGCCCGGCTCGTTTCCGCGGCCCGAGGGCGTCGACTACGACCTTTTCTGCGGCCCCGCGCCGCTCGAGGCCCTCACGCGGCCGCACTTCCATTACGACTGGCATTGGTTCTGGTCGACCGGCGACGGCGAACTGGGCAACAACGGCATCCACCTGCTCGACGTGATCCGGCTGCTCCTCGGCCTCGAAGGACCCGGCGAGGCCACGATCAGCTTCGGCACCCGCGCAGGCTATCACGACGCGGCCGAGACGCCGCACACGCAGACCGCGATCACGCTCTTCCCGCAGGTCACGCTCGTCACCGAGGTCTGCGGCCTCGAGAAGCCGACGCCGATCGACGGCATGTCGCCGGGCATAATGCTCCACGGCGCGGAGGGCACGCTCCACTGGAAGACGCAGGCGGCCGAGGCCGTCGTCCGCGATCCTGCGGGCGCGGTCGTCCGCACGATCGCCGCTCCCGCCCGCGATCATGTGGCCGATCATTTCGGGAACTTTCTCGCCGCCGTCCGCAGCCGCGACTCTGGGACGCTCGCCGCCGACATCGATCAGGGCCGGCAATCCACGGCGCTGTGTCACTTGGGCAACATGTCGTATCGGCTCGGCGGCGATATCTCCTTCGCCGACATTCAGGCGGCCCTGGCGACGCGGCCGTTCGCCGATGATGCGGCCGCGCTCGTGAGCCGGATGCGGGGA
>JBIIGJ010000231.1:0-2744 GCA_044236455.1 Pirellulales bacterium | reverse complement strand
GTCCAGAGTGGCTCGGCGACACTGGGCATGTCGCGGAAGGCGACGTTCGTGGTGTCGTACGCCGATTCTTCGGTCGGCACCGGCTGCAGGCGCAGCTCCTCCGCCGCCACCTCCGGCAAGAAGCTGGTGCAGGACGTGGTCTGAATGATCACGGCCACCGCTGCACACAGCCACCAGGGCCGCAGCCATTTCCAAACGTAGCCATCCGTGAGCGTTGCCATGAATGAATCTCCCCCGCTGTGTCTCGTGTCGTTGATCTGCCCCACACCCCCACGGAAGGTACGCAATCCACCCGAAGGTGGGGTGTGCAAGGTTCTTCGTCAGTTCCCCTGCAGAGGATGAGGTGGCTGGCGGAAGGTCGCTTTCTGTGAGTGGGGTAAGATGGACCGCTGCGGCGGCCTCGACGGCGCCGCTCGCCTTTCCCCAGATTCCCCAGCCCGCGGGCCTTCGAGCCCGGATCGAGCCCGATCGCGAATGCCC
Organism: Pirellulales bacterium; assembly: GCA_044236455.1. GTDB lineage: Bacteria > Planctomycetota > Planctomycetia > Pirellulales > UBA1268 > CAMCQY01. The sequence goes on along the minus strand of JBIIGJ010000231.1, from coordinate 2,264 downwards.
TCCCGCTACGACTACGACGTGATCGTGATCGGGGCCGGCCATGCCGGCGTGGAGGCGGCCTGCGCCGCCGCCCGGCTGGGCGCGACAACCGCCCTGCTCACCACCAACTGCGACACCGTCGGCCAGATGAGCTGCAACCCGGCCATCGGCGGCGTCGGGAAGGCGCAGTTGGTCCGCGAGGTCGATGCCCTCGGCGGCGTCATGGCCCGGGCGATCGATGCCACGGGGATCCAGTTCCGCGTGCTCAATCGCTCGAAGGGACCGGCCATGCACGGGCCCAGAGCACAGGCCGACAAGAAGCTCTACCAGATGGAGGTGAAGCGGATCGTCGAGGAGACCCCCGGCCTCGATCTGCGGCAGGAAACCGTCGACGACCTGATCGTCGAGCAGGTTGCCGAGGCGGGCGGGCCCGCCTGGCGGATCGCGGGCGTCCGTGTCCGCGGCGATGCGGAGTATCACGCCCGGGCGGTCGTGCTCACGACGGGCACCTTCCTGCAGGCGGTGATGCATACCGGCGAGGCGCAAGTCGCCGGCGGCAGGGCAGGGGAGGGAACCACGTCGGGCGTGAGCCGGGCGCTGGCCCGGATGGGATTCAAGATCGACCGCTTCAAGACTGGCACGCCCTGCCGGCTGTCGGCGAGGTCGATCGACTTCTCGCAGCTCGACGAGCAGCCGGGCGACGACCGGCCGCAGCCTTTTTCCTTCCTGACCGACCGCATCGAGCAGGAGCAGATGGTCTGCTGGATCACGCGGACGACGCCTGAGATCCACGACCTGATCCGGGCCAACCTGCACCGCGCGCCGATGTATTCCGGCCAGATCCAGTCGCGTGGGCCCCGCTACTGCCCGAGCATCGAAGACAAGGTCGTGCGGTTCGCCGACAAGGAGAGCCACCAGCTGTTTCTCGAGCCCGAGGGACGGCGGACGCAGGAGATCTACGTCAACGGCATCTCCACGAGCCTGCCCCGCGACGTGCAGGACGCGATGATCCGCCTCGTGCCGGGCCTCGCCCGGGCGCAGATCATCCGCTACGGCTACGCCGTCGAATACGACTACTGCCCGCCCGATCAACTCACCCCGGCCCTCGAAAGCAAGCTGGTGGCGGGCCTCTTCTTCGCGGGGCAGATCAACGGCACCACCGGCTACGAGGAGGCCGCCGCCCAGGGACTGCTGGCCGGCGCCAATGCGGCGCTGCTGCCTGCGGGCCGCGAGCCGCTCGTGCTCGCCCGCGAGGATTCCTACATCGGCGTGCTGATCGACGACCTCGTCACCCGGGGCGTGGACGAGCCCTATCGCATGTTCACCAGCCGCGCGGAGCACCGGCTCGCCCTGCGGCATGACAACGCCGACCGCCGGCTCACGCCCCTGGCCGCGGCACTGGGGCTCGCGGAGCCCGAGCGAGTGGCGCGGCTGGTGGAGAAGACGGCCGGGATCGAGGCGGCGGTTGCGCTGCTCGCCGGCACCCGCGTGGAGGGCGTCACGCTCTTCGACCGCCTCAAGCGGCCCGAGGTCGGCTGGCAGGACTGCCTCGCGGCATTGCCGGCGCTGGCGGCCGTGCCACCAGACGTCAGCGAGCAGGTGGAAAACGACATTCGCTACGCGGGCTACGTGAAAGTGGAACGGGAGCGGATCGAGCGGCAGCGATCGGTGGCGTCGCGGCCGATTCCTCCCGGCTTTGCATATGCCAACGTGCGGCACCTCCGCGCGGAGGCCCGCGAGCAGCTCGATCGCATCCAGCCGCAGACCCTCGGCCAGGCGGGCCGTGTCCGTGGCATCACGCCGGCCGATCTGGCGCTCGTGCTCGTGCACCTGGAAGGCCGGGCCTGAGATCCTGCCATGAAGATCGTCCACATCACCGCCGGCGCCGGGGGCCGGCTCTGCGGGTCGTGCCTGCACGACAATGCCCTCGTGCGCAGCCTGCGGGCGCGGGGCTGCGATGCGATGCTCGTGCCGGCCTACGTGCCCACGACCACCGATGAGGAAAACGTCGCCATCGACCGGATCGTGATGGGAGGCGTCAACGTCTGGCTTGAGGAACACGTTCCTCTGTTCCGGCATATGCCCCGCTTTCTCGACAGCACGCTCGGCCGGCTGCTCGATTCCCGTTGGCTGCTCGCGTGGCTTTCCAGCCGCACCGGTTCCACCCGCCCGGCCGACCTGGGGCCGCTCACCGCCTCGACCCTCGCCGGCGAGCAGGGGCACCAGCGGAAGGAAGTGGAAAAACTCGCACACTGGCTGGCTACGGACATCCGCCCCGACGTCGT
>JBIIGJ010000233.1:0-3820 GCA_044236455.1 Pirellulales bacterium | reverse complement strand
AGGATCTGGGGCAGCTGCTGGATCGCGCCGAAGGCGATGCCGTAGCTGGCGGCAAAGACCAGCGTCGTCACCACCGTGGCGCGGACGAGCGCGGGACTGAATAGTTCGCGGATGCTGGGACGCTTGAGCGTGCCCGCCGCCTTCTTCTGGGCCCACACGGGGCTCTCGGGCAGGAACGGCCGGATGAGGATCAGCGGCAGGGCGGGGATCACGCCGGAGATGAGCGTATAGCGCCAGGCCTCGTGGTCGCCGTGGATCGCCGGCAGTGCCAGCGCGAACTTCGCCGCGAGAATGTTGGCCAGGCCCACCAGCAGGCCGCCGAGCGACGAGAATGCCTGCGTCCAGCCGAGCGCACTCTCCCGCTGCCGCGGGTCGGGGAACAGTTCGGCGAGCCAGGCCACCGCGGCCACGAACTCCACGCACACGCCGATGAACACGAGGCAGCGGAAAAAGAGCAGCTGCGGAAGCGACGTGGCGAAGCCAGCCGCCAGCGCCGCAAACGCGTAGAGCAGGATGCTGAACGTGAGCACCCGCCGACGTCCGAGCAGATCGGTGAGGTAGCCGCCCAGCAGGCCGAAGACGCCGCCCGCGATCGCGGGCACGAAGAACAGCGCCCGGGCCCACTTCGTGTATTCGGGCGATCCGGGTACCAGCAGCGGCACGCCCGCGGCCGTCGCGCCTCCCAGCGCCGCGAGCGCCGGCTTGATCACCAACGGCAGCATCAGCAGTTCGTAGATGTCAAACGCGAAGCCGATCGCGGCGATGGCGCAGACGAGCCAGCCCGTCGTCGACAACCGCCCGGATGGCGTGAGTCCGCTCGTGCGGTCGGATGAATCGTGGGACGCGACCATGCGGCGAACTCCATGGAGAACGAAAAACGAAGGAAGCCGATCAGGCCATCAGCCTATCGGCAAACCTTCGCACGCGAAAATCGCAGGCCGATCACGGGCCGATCGAGGGCGGGCACTTCGCTAGGAAGTCACGCGGACCGCGGGTCGTGTAGTAGGGATAGGCGACGGCGCCGCTGGGCGGACCGGCCGGACCGGTGGCCCCGTAGTTGGAGGCTTCAAGGGCCGCCTTCTCCTCCGGGCTCAAATGATGCTTGGCGAGGCCGCCGTAGCGGCCGACGTGCCGCTTGTGGCACGCATTGCCCTCGCATTGCCCATCCCGGCAACCGCCCGTCGGACAGACGCCGTCCTGACACGCGCCATCCTGGCAGGCGCCGTCCTGGCAGGCGCCGTCCTGACAGGCACCATCCTGGCACGCGCCGTCCTGGCAGGCACCATCCTGGCATGCACCGCCGCCACCATGCGTGCGAGCCTGGTGGGCATAGGGGCCATCGAAGTTGGCGAGGAAGAGGCGATCGACAATCGAACAGCCGCTCGACATGCCGAACACGGCGATCACCAGAGCAAAACCAGCAGAGCGTTTCATGTGCGAGGGCTCCCGAGGGGCGGGGAGGGCCGGCGGCAAACGACTGCCGGACTCCACCGCGATCACCATCCGTATCGGTCGTGCCGGCCGCACCAGTTGAGAAAACAATGCGGGCGCGAAGGCGGGCAAGATGGGCAGCGCTACGGGAAGGTATCCCGCTGGGCGGACTCCCCGAACACGCTTCGCTCGCTCGGCGGCTCGGCGACCGCGTCGGGGACGGTGGTGGGCGATTGGCGCCGAGGCGCCTGATGCTCACTTCGGTGTTCGGGGAGCCCGCCCTCGTCGATCGGCATGGCAGGATGCCGGGTTTCGCTTGGATCAAGCGTACCGGCCGACGATCAGCGAGATGTTCTGACCGCCGAAGCCGAAGCTGTTGGAGAGCGCCCGATTGCACGTGGCCGCGCGGGCCTTGTTGGGCACGTAGTCAAGATCGCAGTCGGGATCCGGATTCTCGTAATTGATCGTCGGCGGCAGCATGCCGTCGCGGATCGCCAGCAGGCAGACGATCAATTCCGTGGCGCCCGCGGCCGCGATCAGATGCCCCATCATGCTTTTCGTGCTGGAGACAGGGATCTTGTAGGCGTGCTCGCCAAACACGGTCTTGATGGCCAGCGTCTCGACCCGGTCGTTGACGCTCGTGCTCGTGCCGTGGGCATTGATGTAATCGATGTCGTGCAGGCCCAGCCCCGCGTCCGCCAGCGCCAGGCGGATGCACGACGATGCACCCCGGCCCTCGGGATGCGTGTCGGTGATGCGGTAGGCATCGGCCGTCGAGCCATAGCCGATGAGTTCGCCGTGGATGTGGGCGCCCCGCCGCTTCGCGTGCTCGAGCTCCTCCAGCACCACCATGGCCGCTCCCTCGCCGAGCACGAAGCCGTCGCGTTCGTTGTCGAACGGCCGACTCGCCCGCGCGGGCTCGTCGTTCCGGGTGGAGAGGGCGGTCAGCAGGTTGAACCCGGTGACGCCGAACGGGTGGATCATGCTGTGCGTGCCGCCGGAGAGCATCACGTCGGCCTCGCCACGGCGGACGAGTTCGGTAGCCTCGCCGATCGCTTGGCTCGAAGCGGCACAGGCCGTGAGGCAGTTGAGGTTGGGCCCCTGCGCATTGAAAAGCGCAGCGAGATGGCCGGCGGGCATGTTCGGCTCCTGCTCCACTTCCGCAAGCGGATGGAGCGTCTCCAACCCCTCCTTCGTGAACTTCGCCACGTCGAGCACGTCGCCCTGGATCGCCGCATTCATCATCCGGGTGAACGAGTCGAAATCCTGCTGGCCCTCGCCGCTGCCCAGGTAGACGCCCAGCCGCGACGGATCGGCAGGCAGCCCCTGCAGCAGGCCGGCATCCTTCATGGCCTGGAGCGCCGCTCCGGCAGCGAATCGCGTGTGACGGCCGCAGAACTGCCAGCGGGCAGCGTCCTGCCCCTCGTCGCTGATGTCCCAGTTGCGGACCTCGGCGGAAATCTTCGTCGGGAACCGCGAGGCGTCGAACACCGTCGTCAGGCCAACTCCCGACGCGCCCGCCATGAGATTTTTCCAGAGCGGCTCCACGCCCAAGCCCAGCGGCGTGACGCAGCCCATGCCCGTGATCACCACCCTCCGCCTGCCGGCCACCATCGCCGTCCTCCGCTCACCACTCGGGTCTGTTGGGATCACCATTCCGGTCGCACAAGCCGGTTGCCAGCCTCGTCACGACCGACATCATAGATATGCATTTGATCGAGCCACCGCAGCAGTTCGTGGGGCTCGAACAGCTTCGGCACTCCTTCGCCCGGCTCGAGATGGGCGAAGAATAGTTCGGCCTGCCCCTGCACCTTGTCGCCCACAGTGCTGGTCACCTTGGTCAGGGAGCCAGCGGGCTTGAGATCGAGGATTTCAGCACGAAACCGGATCGAATCACCCGGCACTGCATCGAACTGAAACTCGGCCTGGGCGACCTTCGCCAGCACGACACGTCGATTGTAGTCGATCGCGTCTGCCACGAGCAGGCCTGCCGTCTGCGCCATGCCCTCCACGATCAGCGAGTTCGGCATCAATGCCGCCCCGGGAAAGTGGTCGTGCATGTGCTCCTCGGCGAGGGACACATTCTTGACGGCAGTGGCGTGGCGGCCCCGCACGAACTCATCGAACCTGTCGATCCAAAACCAGCGCATAATGAGGAAGGGCGGCAGCGAGGCCGCTGTTTCCGGGGGCGTGACAACAGAAGAATTCAGGCAGCCAGCTTGCTCTGCACGTAGCGAACCATGTCCTCGACCGTGAGGGTGTTCGCAAAGTTCTGCACGCTGGGATTCTGCTCGAACTTGGCGAGGTCGGCGAACGGCATGCGCGACTTCAGGGTCGCGATACCCTTGGCGTTCACCTTGCCATCGACGACGTACTCGGAGCTGGAGAG
>JBIIGJ010000097.1:0-13001 GCA_044236455.1 Pirellulales bacterium | reverse complement strand
TCGCAAAGTTCTGCACGCTGGGATTCTGCTCGAACTTGGCGAGGTCGGCGAACGGCATGCGCGACTTCAGGGTCGCGATACCCTTGGCGTTCACCTTGCCATCGACGACGTACTCGGAGCTGGAGAGCACGTCCTCGGGGAAGAGTTCCCCACGGGAGATCTTGATGCCGAATGCCTTCTCGAGTCGGAAGACAATATCGAGGAAGTCGATCGACTCGGCGCCGAGATCGCCCACCATGGTGGCATTCGGGGAGACGTCCTCCTCGTCGACGCCCAGTGCGTCTACGAGGGCGGACCTGACCTTTTCGAAAATTTCATCTCGCGACGGCATCGACGTGGCACCTTGCAACGGGGAAAAAAATCCATCCAACCTGCGAAGGTTTTAGTGCCGGCTCGCCGGCATGGGAACCCGAATCCGTTTTTTTTGCATTCCGCGGCCAAAAACAGTGGAATATGTCGCCGTGGGAGGCCGCCGGGGATCGCCCCGGCCCGGCCATCAGGAGCCCGTAGCGGCGGAGGACGCGACCAACTGGGAATCGCCGCCCCCCCGTGACTGCAGCCCGGCGATCGGTCCGCCGTAGGCGACCCGCCGGCCACCGTTCTGCTGCTGGGGCACCGGCCGGAGCAGAGACCAGAGCTTCCGCAACTCGGCCCGCACCCGAGCATCGACGGCATCACCATAGGCCACCCGGTCGGCCAGGTTATATCGCTCCAGCACCAGCCGGGCGGTGAGGCTCGTGCGATCCCCCACCGAACCGCTTGCCTTGACCTTTGTGAATGGCCCGTCCTGCGACTGGATCTCGGCCGTCACGGTGAGCACCTTGCCGGGCTCCACAAAATCGCCGTATTTCACGTTGCGCGCCTCCCGCAGCACCACGATGCTGTGGGCGAAATCCTCCCCCAACCGGATGGCCCAAGCAGCCGCCTGCGTCATCGACTCCAGCATCAGCACGCCCGGCATCACCGGAAAGCAGGGGAAATGGTCGGCCAGGTATTCCTCGGAAAGAGAGAGCGTTTTGATGGCCGTGATGCTCTTGCCGGGTTCGATCGCGGTCACACGGTCGAGCAGGGTGAAACGCATGGCGACTCCGTTCCTTTTATTCGTCGAGATGGCCGCAGTATAGAAAATCAGCACCGCCCCACAACCTACCGGCGGACGACGAGCGGTGGGATGTGACGAACTGCCACGCTGACAGCCCTCACAGGCTATACAGCCCCACGACTCTGCCATGCCGCAGACCTGCCTCTGCGATGCCGCGAACTCGAAGCGGCGGTTTCTGACGCATTTCCTGCCCCTCGCCCGCGAGCGGCCCCGGGCGAAGGTGTTCGGCACGCTCTTTGCATTCTTCGTTCGGGTGTCCGAACGACGGTTTCCCCACTGGTTCCTGCGACTGTTGGCGATTTGTTTTTCACCGCCTTCGCTGCGAATGATCGATTGGCCCTGAAGCCTGCGCCATGAGAGCGCCAGCATGCGGGGCTGCATCGCTCCAGGGATGGCGGGCGGAAAATCGTGCCTCAGGTTTTCAAACCCCGGAAGTTCTGGGGTTTCGATCCTTCCCTGTCTTCACTCTCTGCTGAAGGAGCATGTCATGCCCATGTATCGCCCCCTGTCTCGACCGGGTTTCGCCTATCCGCTGGATGAACTGCGCGACGAACTGGATCGGATGTGGACGTCCCTCACGGCGGCACCGCCGCTGCATGGCTGGGGCGTGCGGACCGGTGCCGACGTCTTTCCGGCCGTAAACATCAGCGAGAGCGACGACGCGATCACCATCGAAGCCGAAGTGCCGGGCCTTGATGCCGGCGACGTCGACATCGCGGTGAGCGGTGAGGAACTCGTGCTGAAGGGCGCTCGGCCCGAGCCCGAACACCCCGCCGAAACTGGCGATCCAGCCGGCAAGGGCAACGGCGAGCGGAAACCGGCCGTCACATGGCATCGCCGGGAACGGGGCGCTGGCGGCTTTGAACGGCGGCTCACGCTGCCGACGGCCGTGGATGCCGGTCGCGTCGAGGCGAAGCTCGTCGACGGTGTGCTCACCATCACCTGCCCCAAGGCCCCCGAACGGCAGCCGCACAAGGTGGCCGTCCGGGCCGGATAAGGCACGGCAGGACAGGCTGCTCGCAGCCGCTGTTTCATCGGGATCACGATTGTGCGTCGGGTCATTTCCTTCACCCAATTTCCACAGGAGCATTTCCATGGTCACCACCCCCCAGACGGCCGCACCGGCGCGGCCCCAACAGTCAGGCGAACAGCCCGCGGCCCAGCCGGCGGAACCCTGCCTCACCTACCAGCCCAACGTCGACGTCTGTGACTGCGGCGCCGAGGTGATGCTGATCACCGACATGCCGGGAGCCAAGGCCGACAGCATGAACGTCTCCTTCGAGGACGGCGTGCTGTCGGTGCACGCGCAGGTGCCGCAGCGTTGTCTGCCGGGCCGTCCTTTCGTGCAGGAATACGGGATCGGCGACTACCGCCGCTCGTTCCGGCTCGGCGAGGGCTTCGATGCCTCGCAGATCTCGGCCGAGTATCGCAAGGGAGTGCTCACGATCCACGTGCCGCGACTGGCAGCCGTGCGGCCGCGAAAGATCGAGGTACGGCCCGCCTGATCGCCGTGATGGCGACAACGCGATGACGATGGTGTCGAGTGTTTTTTCCACGTGAACAGAAAAGGGAACAACCGATGAGTCTGATACCTTTTCGCACGAAGCGGTCGAGCGGCATGGAGCCTGCCAACCTGACGACGATGGCCGATTTCCGCAACGAGATGAACCGGCTCTTCGAGGGCTTCTTCAGCCGCCCGCTGACGGGGCCGTCGTGGTTCGAGACGGGCGAGCCCGGTCAGTGGATTCCGGCAATTGACCTGTCGGAGAGCGGCTCCGAGATTCATGTGCGGGCCGAGTTGCCTGGCATCGACCCGAAAGACGTCGATGTCAGCGTCACGGAGGATCGGCTGGTGATTTCGGGCGAAAAGAAGTCGGCGACGGAAAAGACGACCGACGGCTGGACGCACCGCGAGAGCCACTATGGCAGCTTCAGCCGCGCGATCCCGCTGCCGGAGGCTGTCGACCCCGCGAAGGTGACGGCCCGCTACGACAAGGGCGTGCTCACCGTCGAACTGACGAAGTCGCCGTCGGCCACGTCGCGGAAGGTGCCGGTGCTGACGAAGTAGCGAAGGCAGTTCCGCCGACGTCAAGTATGCTGGTGGCCACGGGAGGAATCGCCTTCCGTGGCCACCAGCTTTTTCCCGCGCGGCTTGCTCATGCCACTTGTGCTCTCGCCATCCACCACGGCCGATGGCGGCCCGCTGTCGATCGAACTCGCTCCAATCGTGCCCGAGCGGCTTGCCGATCTCGACAGCGCCGCCGTCGCGAGGCTCCCAGTGCTGGCCGACGGCCGGCCCTGCCCGCTCGGCGACCTGTTCACGATTCATGGCGACCCTGCCGATGGCCATATCGAGTGCGTCGGCGACTTCTCCCGCGTGCATCGCCTGGGAGCCGCCATGACATGGGGCAGAGTCCTGGTGCGCGGCAGCGTCGGCCGGCACGCCGGCGCAGCGATGTCGGGCGGCATGCTCACGGTCACCGGCGACGCCGGCGACTGGCTGGCTGCCGGGATGACAGGGGGCGAGGTGCTCGTGGAGGGCGACGCGGGCGAGAACGTCGCGGCGGCGCTGCCCGGCGACGATGTCGGCGTCCGCGGCGGGCTGATCGCGATCAACGGCGACGTCGGCTGCCTGGCCGGTGCACGCATGCGACGCGGCCTGCTCGGCATCGGCGGCTCCTGCGGCGAGGCGGCCGCCTTCGAGATGCGGGCCGGCACGGTGCTCGTGGCCGGGCGGGTGGGCCGCCGACCTGGAATGGGCATGCGACGGGGCTCGTTCATCGCCCTGTCGGCCGTGCCCGAGGTGCCGCCCACGTTTTCCCGCGGCGCCTCGTGGTCGCCCACGATCCTGCCGCTGCTGGCAGGCCGGCTGGCACGGGCCGGATTCCGTGCCGCCGCAGGCCGGCCGGCCGACGCCTTCGGCGGCGTCTGGCAACACTGGCACGGCGACCTCCTGGCCGGCGGCCGGGGCGAGATTTTCCACCGACTCTGCCCCTGAGCCCAAAAATCACGGATTTCCTGAGCCCCGCTTCCGACAGGGCCGATTCTCCGTTATTCTTTGGGGCTCGCGTTCCGCCCCCCATATGTGACCCCATCAGCCTATGCCCACGATCAGCCAACTCGTCCGCAGCCGTCGCCGGCCCAAGCGGAAGTTTTCCAAGTCGCCCGTGCTCGACCGCTGCCCGCAGAAGCGCGGCGTCTGTCTGCAGGTTCGCACGATGACGCCCAAGAAGCCGAACTCGGCTCTTCGGAAGATCGCCCGCGTGCGGCTGTCGAACCAGAAGGAAGTCACGGTCTACATCCCGGGCGAAGGCCACAATCTTCAAGAGCACTCGATCGTGCTCATCCGCGGCGGCCGCGTTCGCGATCTCCCCGGTGTTCGTTACCACATCATCCGCGGTGCACTCGACACGCTGGGCGTGCAGGGTCGGAAGCAGTCCCGCAGTCTCTACGGTGCAAAGAAGGGTTGACCAACTAAAGGGTCGACTCACTAAAAGGTTGACTCACTAAAAGGTTGTTAAGGAATCATGGGAAGAATCACATCGAGCCGTGAGCAGCTCCGTCCCGATCCGCGTTTTGGATCGCTGTTGGCCAGCAAGTTCGTCAACTGCCTGATGGAAGACGGCAAGAAGAGCGTCGCCCAAAACATCTTCTACAAGGCGATGGACATCGTCTCCCAGAAGATCACCGACGCCGAGCCGATCGAGATCTTCAACCGCGCCATCGAAAACATCAAACCTTCGGTCGAGGTTCGGTCGAAGCGTGTCGGTGGTGCCGCCTACCAGGTGCCGATGCAGGTCAGCCGCAACCGTCAACAGTCGTTGGCGATCCGCTGGCTGCTCCTCTCGGTGCGTGAGAAGAAGGGCCGGGGCACCCACGAGAAGCTCGCCGAGGAAATCGTCGCCGCCTACAAGCGCGAAGGTGCCGCGGTGACCAAGCGTGACAACGTGCACCGCATGGCCGACGCCAACAAGGCGTTCGCTCACTTCGCCTGGTAAGGCATGGATCCTGCAGCCTCGCACCTGCTCGGGGAGTTGATCCGCGGCCGGTCCGTGGCTTCGCTGGCCACGTTCCATGAAGGCCTGCCGTTCGCCTCGATGGTGCCCTATGCCGTCTGGCATGACGCGGCCGAGGGGCGGCTGCTCTTCGTCACGCATGTCAGCCGGCTTTCGGCCCACACCCGCGACATGCTTGAGTCGCCGCAGGTCTGCCTGCTGATCACGGCCCCGGAAGCCGGCGTCGATGCTGAGCCGGTGCCACCGCAGGCGTTACCGCGGGTGTCGATCCCGGCCGTGGCCTCGTTCATCGATCGGGAGCACGCCGACTATCGCCAGCTCGCCCGGGCGTATCTGGAAAAGTTCCCCTTCGCGGCCGACTGGTTCCAACTCGGCGACTTTTCGATTGTGGCGTTCACGCCCTCGGGATCGGCCCGGTTCATCGCCGGCTTCGCCCGGGCGATGACGGTGTCGACCACGCAGCTGCAGGCCGCCGTCAGCGGTGGCGGACAGGCCTGACGGGCCGTGCCCCCCCCCCTCGACGCTGCTACCGGCGATCGAGTGCCGGCGCGTTGTCGGCGTGATGTGCCATGTCCTGCAACTGATCCGCAAGCTGGTCGATCTGCATCTGAAGCACGTCGGTGGGCGACGCCAGAAACGCCGGGTCATCCCAGACCTCGGCCCGCAGCCGGGCGATGTCGAGGCGGATTTCCAAGAGCCGCATGTCGAGCGGCGAGACGGCATCGGCTTTGCGGCCATTGATTGCGGTGGCCGCCGCGAGGTCCTGCTCGGCGATCCGGACGGCGGCCCGGGCGGCCCTGCGCTGAACGGCGAATCCGTAGCCGTGGGGCTGGCCTCGCGTCTCAGCCACCTGCTCCCGCAGCAGTTCGATCCGCGTCCGCAGGGCCCGCATGTCGGTCTCGGTGACCTGCCCCGGGGAGATCGCGTTGAGTTTCTTGAACTTCTCGAGCCGCGTCTCCGCCAGCCGGAGCCGCGCCGCCACATAGCGCGCGTGCAGGTCGGCGTGCCGCCAGGAGGATTCCTCTGCAGAGCGTTCAATGCGATCGGCGGGCGTCTGCGCGAGCCCCCGGCCGACGGAACAGCCCAGTGTGAGCAGGGCTGCCATCCACGACACGGCGGCGGCAATGAGCAAATGACGAACCACGGGAGACGCTGCCAGCGGGCACGCGGCACCCGTTCACGGTCATGGCGACTCCATGACGGCCCACGACGAGCCCGCAATCCACTCTATGCAATCTCACGAGGGCGGGCCAGCAACGGTGCCGTGGGGCGTTGCGCAGCAAGGACACCTTTTGTGCTCGGGCCTTGGACTTCTACCGTACCCGCACCCGCATCGGCAGCATCATGAGCGGCCGGCCCGACGAGAGCTGCACGAGCGCGTCGGCCTCGGCGGCCAGCCCCTCGAGCCCCGGCACGCCAGCCATCCGGGCGAGCAGCGCCGCCCGCACGAGGGCTTCGCGGGCGAAGCTCGAGCCTGAGGCATTCCCAGCGCTCGTGACCCTCGCCACCGGGGCCGCGTTGCCAGCCATTCCGAAGAGATCGTCGAAGAGGCCGCGCGGCTCGGGCAAGAGCACCCGCTCGACGGCCTCGTCGTCGTCGAGGCCCGCGAGTTTCTTCGCCTCGTCGATGGCGTCGTCGAGCGTGCCCAGCCGGTCGACCAGCCCGAGATCCTTCGCCATCCGACCGGTGAAGACGCGGCCCTCAGCGAGCTTGCCGATGGTTTCCATGTCGAGCTTGCGGCCGGAGGCCACCTTCGACGTGAACAGCCGGTAGACATCCTTCATCGTCGCCATGAATACCTCCCGCTCCTGCTCGGTGAACGGCGTCTGCATCGAGAGCCAGCCGGCATTGCGGCCCTTGGCCACGACGTCGGTATGCACGCCATATTTTTCGAGCGCCTTGCCGACGGCGATCTTGCCGCCCACCACGCCGATCGATCCGGTGAGCGTGCCCGGGGCCGCGACGATCTTGTCGGCCGCCACCGCCACGTAGTAGCCGCCGCTGGCTGCGGTGTCCCCAAGGCTCGCCACCACCGGCTTCGTCGTTCGCTCGGCCTCCCGCCAGATCAGGTCGCTGGCCAGCGCCGACCCGCCGGGAGAATCGATCCGCAGCACGATCGCCACCACCTTGTCGTCCTTGGCCGCATCGCGAATCGCCTTGATGACACTGTCGGAGCCCGCCGAGCCGCCGCCGAGCAGCTCGTCCTTCCCCTTCCCTTCCTTGATCTCACCCGTGAGATAGATAATGGCAATCTGCTTGTCCTTGCCGGCGGCCGCGGCCTGCTTCTGGCCCGACAGCAGTTCGACGAGCTTCACGAGCCCGCCGATACCGGAGAAATCGTTGTCCATTTTCTGTTCGGCGTAATCCCGAGCGATCTTCGGCTCGTCGATCTTGATGCGGCCAGCGAGGCCGCTGATCACTTCGTCCTCATAGGCGATGGCGTCGATGAGCTTCGCCTCGAGGGCCGTCTCAGGCGTGAACACACCGGTGTCGATCAGCGAGCGGACCTCGTCCGCCGGCAGCTTCCGATCGGCGGCGATCCGCTCCACGAGCTGCTCGTAAAGATCCCCGACGAACTGCTCATATTGGGCCCGAAGCTGCGGGCTCATGCTCGTCCGCGTGAGCGGCTCGCCTGCCCCCTTGAATTCACCCACCTGCAGGATCTCGGCGTCGACGCCGAGCTTGTCGAGCATCGCCTTGAAGAAGGTCACCTCCGTCCGCACGCCGGTGATCTCGAGCGTGGCTGCCGGCGGCATCGCCACCGTGTCGCAGGCCGCCGCCACCATGAAGTGCACCGGATCACCGCCAATGAGATACGCGGCCACCGGCTTGCCGGCCTTGCGGATCCGGCCGATCGCCGCCCGCAGTTCCTCGGCGCGTCCGCGACCGATGGCCGGCGATTCGATCGACAGCACCACCCCCTTCACCCGCGTGTCGGTAGCAGCCTTGTCGAGCCGTTCGAGAATGCGGTGCAGGTGGGGCGACACGTCGGCCAGCAGGCCACCCTGCCCGACGCCATCGGGCATCGACCCCGCCAGCGTGATCTGGGCGATCACCGACGACTTCTTCTTGGCCTGCTTGTCGCCGGACTTGGCATCCTTGTCGGCCGCCTTGGGCTCCGGTTCGGCCGTCGCCGTCTGGCCCAAGACGGTCGCCGGAGGCAGCGTGACCAGGGCCAGCAGCAGGGCCGTCAGACAGCCCGCACTGGTAATACAGGCACGGCGGACAGTTCCGACAGGGCTCGGACGGCCGAAAAAGTGGTCCATGATGGTGCGGCTCTCCAAAAAGCTTGAAACCAGAAAGATGAACTACGAGCGGGCTTGAAAATGAACGGCCGTATAGTAAGATACTGACGTCCACAGAATCCTGATTGGCCGACCCCGCCGTCGGCCCACGCTTGCAACGATTTTCCGATCATACACCAGCCCGATCGACCACCAAAAGGAAAGCGGCCCACCCGCTCGACACGCATGTCCAAGACGCTGTCCACGAAAAAGTCGCAGTCCTCCCGTACCGCCACGAAATCCGCCTCGAAGTCGAGCGGCAAGCGACCGCCGATCTCGGCCGCGGCCCTGCGAAGCGTGGCCTCGCTGCAAAACGACCTGCTCGGCCGGACGGCAGACACGAGCGTTAACGACGGCGAGGATGCACCGACCGAGCGGCAGATGGAGATCTACTCGTTCATCCGCGACAAGATCCATTCCCGTGGCTACGGCCCCACGGTCCGCGAGATCGGCACGGCCTTCAAGATCCGCTCGCCTAACGGCGTGGTCTGCCATCTGAAGGCGCTCGAACGCAAAGGGCTGATCACGCGTGGCAAGAACATGTCGCGGGCGATCGAGCTGGTGGCGGAGCCCGCCCACGTCCGCGGACTGCCGCTGGCAGGCTGGGTGGCGGCCGGCACGCTGCGGCCCGCAGAGGAGCAGAGCGAGCGGATCGATTTCGAAGCCCTGTTCAAGCGTGATAATCACTTCGTGCTGAAGGTGATGGGGGATTCGATGATCGACGCTCAGATCGCAGATGGCGACTGGGTGGTGATCCAAAAGAAGCAGACCGCGCATTCCGGCGACATCGTGGTGGCCCAGACCGAGGATGGCGAAGCCACGCTCAAGCACTGGTTTCCAGAACGTGACCGCATCCGCTTGCAGCCAGCGAATCCATCGATGAAGCCGATCTACGTGAAGAATGCACGGGTGCTGGGCGTGCTCGTCGGCGTGGTCCGCAAGACGGGGTAGCCGAACTCCGGCACGATCCCCCGGCTTACGCCGGGGGCTTTTATGGAACGGCCCGTCCACCCGCGAATACAAGCCCAGAGCGTAAGCGACGGGATGGCAGGCCATACGTGGCCTGCCATCATGAAAGATGGTCACCGCGTCAGGCCACTGGCGCCGCTTCCTGCAGTTGATGCAGTTTGTTGTAGAGCGTCTTGAGGCTGATGCCGAGTTCTTCGGCCGTGCGGGCCTTGTTGCCGTGGTTGCGTTCGAGTCCTTCGAGGATCGCCCGCATCTCCAGGTCGCGGAGGCTCTCGGGCTTGCGCGGCGGCGTGGCCGCAACGGGCGGCGCAACCAGGCCGCCGGTGGCCTCGGCCACTGTTCCGGCGGCGGCCTTCGCGGCAGCCGTAGCGTGGGGCAGTGCGGCTCCCAGCCGCGCCGGCAGATGCTCTACCGACAGCGGCAGATCGTCGCAGAGCACCAGCGCGTGCTCGATCACGTTGGCCAATTCGCGAATGTTCCCCGGCCAACGATGGTGCGCGAGCGTCTCGAGCACCTCCGGCATGGCGACTACGGCATCGGGTGGGGTCTGCGGCCGTGCCTTGTGCACAAAATGCCGCACGAGTTCCGGCAGGTCTTCGATCCGCTCCCGCAGTGGAGGAATCGCGATCTCGAACGTGTTGATCCGGAAAAGCAGATCCTCGCGAAACTCAGCCGTAGCCACCATCTCCTCCAGCGAGCGGTGCGTGGCGCAGACGACCCGCACGTCGACCGTGATCGGTTGGTTGTCGCCCACCCGGCGGATCTCGCCGCTTTCGAGCGCGCGGAGCAGTCGTGACTGCAGCTGCTTGGGGAGTTCGCCGATTTCGTCGAGGAAGAGCGTGCCACCATCGGCCACCTCGAATAGCCCGGCCCGGTGCTCGTCGGCGCCGGTGAAGGCGCCCTTGCGATGGCCGAAGAGTTCGCTTTCCACCAGGTGCTCCGGCAACGCGCCGCAGTTGACCGCCACCAGCGGACCGGCGGCCCGAGGACTGCCTTCGTGGATGGCACGGGCCACCAGCTCCTTGCCCGTCCCTGTCTCGCCGCGAATGAGCACGTTTGCATCGCTCGCGGCAACGCGAGCCACCAGCCGCCGCACCCGCTCCAATCCTGAAGACGCGCCGACCAACTGGCTCGTGCCCTCGGCCCGGCGGACACGGCGTTCGAGCGCCCGTAGCCGGCTGGTCAGCTCCCTCTTCTTCCGCACCCGTTCGAGCACGGCCTGGATCTCCGCCAGCTTGCAGGGCTTGGTGAGATAGTCGAAGACCCCCTGCCGCACCGCCGTCACGGCGCTCTCGAGCGACGACTTGCCGGTGATGATCACCGTCTCGGTGTCGGCTGATGTCTCCCGCACCCGGGCGATCACCTCCAGCCCGCCCACGCCGGGCATGTCGAGATCAACGATCACGCAGTCGTAGGAGGTGCGATCGAGCGCCGCCAACGCCGTGCGACCGTCGGGGCAGACCGTCGCCTCGTGACCCAGCCGTGGCAGTTCGATCCGCATCAGTTCCTGAATCGACGTCTCATCGTCGGCAAAAAGGATTCGCATCGGCCTGGCGTGCTGCTTCATGGCAAACCTCCACGGATGTGCGTTAGGCGGCGTGGGCATGCTGGTCGGTGTCAGGAGCGGGGCCCTGCGGCAAGGCGGTCTCGCCCACGGCCGCCAGCGGGAGCGTGACGCGGAACGTCGAGCCCTGCCCCGCCCCAGCACTCATGGCCGCGATCCTGCCGCCGTGGTCGGCGACGATGCGGTGCACGATCGACAGGCCAAGGCCCGTCCCCTGCCCCGACCGGCGCCGCGTGAAGAACGGCTCGAAGAGATGCTCGAGGACCTCTTCCGTCATGCCACAGCCGTCGTCGGTGATCGTGAGCAGTGCCTCCTGGCCACTCCTCCGCACGCCCACTCGCACATGCCCCGATTCCTCGATCGAGTCGAGCGCATTGACCAGCAGGTTGAGCACCACCTGCTTGATCTCCTGCGGGTTGACCATCACCAGCACGTCGGGGCCCTCATCGATCTCGATGGTCCGCCCGGCAAACCTGCCGACATGCCGCAGCATGTCGGCCACGTCGGCGACGAGCGCCACCAGCGCGGTCGCCTGCCGGCGAACCTCGCCAAGCCGGGAGAAGTCGAGAAGTTTCTCGGTGATCCCCTTGCAGCGAAAGGCTTCGTTCTGGATCAGTTCCAGGTAGCGTTTCACGATCTGCGAGTCGGCGTCGTCCGGGGCCAGGCCCTCCAGCCGGCTCTCCAGCGACTCAGCGCACATGGCGATCGAGGCCAGTGGATTATTGATCTCGTGGGCGACGCCGGCCGCCAGAAAGCCGACGCTCGCCAGTTGTTCGCTGCGGATCACTTCACGGGTGCGAAGCTGCACCTGCCGATCGAGGTCGTCGCGAATCTCCTCGAACCGTTCCGTCATGTCGTTGAGTGCGGCGGCGAGTTCCGCCATCTCGTCGCTGGTGTCAAGCTTGAGACGGAAGCCGAAATCGCCGGCTGCCACCCGACGTGAACCGTTGCCGAGCAGCCGCAGCGGCCGAAACACCCAGCGGTAACTCATCGCGCCGAGCGCCGCCAGCAGCGTCGCCGCCGCCAGGGCGGAGGCCCAGGTCGTGACGATCAAGGTCCGGTAGCCGCTGCGAACCTCGTGGGAGAGGTCGTGAAGCCGCTCCTGCAGAAACGAGGGGAGTTCGGCCGAAAGGTCCGCCAGCCGGTCGAGGTGTGGCCCGCTCTCGAGCAGCCGGCCTCGCTGCCAGGGCACGCTGTTCTCATCCTCTTTTGTCTCCACGGCCTCCGGTGCAGCCGGCGCGACGATCGTATCGATGGTGTCGAGGCAGGTCGCGATCGCGGCGGCTGTCTCCCGTTCGCGGCTTCGGTCGCCGAAGGGAAAGGGCATGCTGTCCAGTTCTCCCTCGGCCAGTTCCTCACAGTAGCGGCCAAGCGTCCAGCGGGTGCGGACGATCTGCCCGGTGAAGGTGTCGGCGAATACCGGCTCCTCGGCATCGTCATCATCGTCGGCCGGTGGCGGGGGTGGGGTGAGCCCCAGTAGGCCGAATTCCGCCTCCCCCGAAAGCGCCCGTGCGTGAACCAGCCGCAGGCTGCCGACGCTGGCGTTCAACTCGCTGGCACGTGGCAACTCGGCCGCGCGACAGCTCAGTGACCGCACCAGCCGCCTGTAGGAATAGACGCCCAGAAAGCTGCTGGCCGACAGCACGGCCACCATGATGCCGACGAGCATTCCGCCGAGCAGCAGCTTGTTGCGAATGGGGCGTCGCTTGATCACGTCTGGATTCCCTGCTGGCAGACTAAGGGGGCGGGGGAACGTAGCAAAAGCCCCGCGCCGCCAGAAGGGCGACTTCGTCCCGGGAAACCTAGCATCCTGCCACGCCGATCAACGAGGGCGGGCTCCCCGAACACCGAAGCGAGCTGTATTCACGCAAAACACGACATCCTGTCGTTTTTGCTTGGCAAACGCAGTTTGCTGGTGCTGCGCTTCGCATCCTGCGAGGCCGATCAACGAGGGCGGGCTCCCCGAACACCGAAGCGAGCTGTATTCACGCAAAACACGACATCCTGTCGTTTTTGCTTGGCAAACGCAGTTTGCTGGTGCTGCGCTTCGCATCCTGCGAGGCCGA
>JBIIGJ010000075.1:0-17380 GCA_044236455.1 Pirellulales bacterium | reverse complement strand
TCAACGAGGGCGGGCTCCCCGAACACCGAAGCGAGCATCAGGCGCCTCGGCGCCAATCGCCCACCATCATCCCCAACGCAACCGCCGAGCCGCCGAGCGAGCGCAGCGTGTTCGGGGAGCCCGCCCGGCGGCACAACCCAAAGCCGCTACACAAGCCCGAACCGCTTCCGCAAAAACCACTCGGTGCACATGCAGGCGGCCAGCAGCAGGAACATCGGCCACTTGTCCCAGACCGCAAACGACCACTGCTCCTCGGTCTCGAAGGCCGCAGGCTTCTTGGCGATCTCGTCGAAAATGCCCGGCAGTTCCTCGGGCAACCGCACGCCGCCGCCAGTGGCCTCGGCCAACTGCCGCATGAGCAGCGGATTCGCCCGCGGGTTGGCCATTTCCAGATCCTGCCGCACCACGGTGAATCGCGCGGTGCGTTCCCGTGGCGTCGCCTCCCCTGGGCGTGCCGCCTTCACGACCAGCTTCCAGTCACCCGGATCGGTGAAGTCAGCGACCGTGCCGGTGAAGGTGTCGCCCCGTCGCGCGATGCGGACGGGCCGCGACTGACCAGTCGGCGACAAGGCGACCGCATCAACCGCCACGTCGGTTACCGCCGTGCCGTCGGCCTTCGTCTGGCCGGCGTCGAATGCAAGAGGAACGCCCGGCGAAATCCGACGCTGCGCCAGGCGGACCCAGAGCGTGTCCTGCTCGTTGTCGTCCTGCTTCGCGAGCCAGAGCACGAGCTGCCGCCAGAACCGGCGATGCTGCTCGACCGCCCCCTGCATCGCCCACCGCCAGGTCGAGTCGCCCGCGAAGGCGAGCACGCGTCCGTCGCCGTATTCGCGGCCAACGAGCAACGGTCTGCCGTCGGCCGTCACCGCCAGCGGCTTGGCCGAGGGCAAGAGCCGCCCGAGGTCGTTGGCCCCTTCGAGCGGTGGCAGTGCCTGCCACGCCAGCCGCGACTCCTGCTCGCTCGCGGCCTGCCGCAGGATCGACACGCCGCCGAAGCGGGCGTCGGGCAGCATCTGGAGCGGCCCCTTCAGATGCAGGCTCTCACGCACCGGCTCGTCGAACGGCTGCCGCGCGAGACGGTCGGGCTCGAAGGGCAGTGCCGGTGCAAGCGCGGAGCTGCCCCAGCCGCCGGCCTCGAAGGCGTGAAAGCCGCCGAGCAGTCCGACTCCGGCGCCGGCCTGCACTTTGCGGAGGATCTTCTGCAGGTCCTCGCGACGGAGCGCCGCGGAATCAAGGTCGCCGATCAGGAAGACGTTGTAATCGCCGGTCAGCTGCCGGCCCAGATCAACCGGCCACGTGTCGCGACGGCCCGAATCGATCCACCGGAAGTCAACCTGCATGTCGGGGCTAGCCGCGAGCACACGACGCAGAAACCGCTGTTCGACCCGCAAGTTCCCCTCGAGATAGAGCACCCGCAGGCCACCGTCGACTACGTCCACGAACGTGGAGAGCTCGTTGTTGGTGACCACGACCTCTCCCTCCTGCCTATCGACGACGAGCGACAGCTTCCGCTCGCCGAGGCTTTGCGGCGTCCAGGCGAGGCGGACCGCCTCTTCGACGTCGCGGCCTCCGCCCCCCCCTTTCACGGTCGTGCGGGCCACCTCCTCCATAACGCCCTCGCCGTTCTCGGCCAGGAGCTTGACCACCACATCCCGATCCGCGAGGCCCTCCAGCCGCACCCGGCCCGCGACCTCCAACTGGTTCTTGACGTAGACGGTCTCACCCACCGACAGGTTCACGACCGCCGCATCGCGTCCCTGCCCCGCGCCGAGTGGCTGTCCAAACGTCACGCTCCAAAGCGGCACCCCCGCATCGCCGACGGCCCGGGCGGCCGACTGCGGCGGGTCGTCCCGCGGCGGGTAGGCATGCTGGGCGCCGTCGCTGAGCACGATCACGCCGGCGAGTTGCCGACCGGCACCGGCACGGGCGGCCTCGGCAATCGCTGCTCCGATCGCGGTCTGATCAGAGGTCTTGCCGGGCTGCCAGGCAGCGAGCGGAAACGGATTCCCGGCGACCGGGGCCACGGTCCGCAGTTCGCGATCGAAGGCATAGGTCGCGATGTCGAAATCGCCGCTCTCCACGAGGGCCTCGGCTGCGGGCCGTGCGGCCGCGAGCGCCGCGGCCAGTTCATCCCAGCGGGTTCGGCCGTTGGGTCCGTCCGCCACGGTCATGCTCTTCGAGGAATCGGCGAGCACCACCACGGTGCCCTGCTGCCGTGCCTGCCGAGTCGACACGAACGTTGGCCTCAGCATGCAGAGCACGAGTGCGAGAAACCCTCCGAGCCGCAGAAGCACCAGCACGAGCACCCGGCCATTCGACACGCGAGAGCGGTCGGGTGGCACGGCCAGCAATACCGCCACCAACGCAGCCGCGACTGCGGCCACCAGCAGCCACGAGCCGACGGGGTCGAAGTGCACGGCGACCCGTTGCACGGAGGTAACCGCGATCATGCGCCCGCCTCCTGCTCGACCGCGTCTGGCAGCGGCGGTGGCTCGCCGGCAGACCGGCCCGCTCGCGGTCCAGCCCGTGTCGCTGCGGCTGCCGCCTTCGCATCGCCTGCAGCCGCTTCCCCGGCTGCCTCCGCAAACTCCGCCGCCGGACTCGAACCAGCGGTAATTTCGTCACGCGGCGCATAGAAGCGGTTGGCTGCGATCCAATCCGCCGCCATCACTGCGGCGACGAGCAGAATGATCCAGCCGAAGAGTTCGGCGCCAACGCGCTCGAGATTGACGTCGCGGACGAGTTCGGCTTCGGTCCGGGCGAGCCTGTGGCCTTGGCCCCACAGCGTCGCCAGACTGTCAGGGCTCAGCCGTCTGAAATCAGTCGCCGAGGAATCGAGGTTGGCACTGAACCCGGTCGCCACGCCTCCCGCCGCTCCACCAGCACGGACGGAATAGTTGCCGGGCGTCTGCGTGGCGGTGACAGTGATTGCACCGCGGCTCTGGTCGATCGCGACAGGAAACTCCTCGCCGCTCGGCGGCTTGACGAAGGCCGCCGGCACGTCGCGTCGTGGCACATGCAGGCTGGCCGGCCGACCGGCCACGATGTTCAGATCGTCGGCCGTATCGATCGCCCGCAGGAGCGTCTCGTTGGCGAGCATCACGAACGGCCAGGGCTCGAAGCCGGTGGCGAGGGTGTTCCATGCGTCCGGATCATCGGCGGCCTGCGAGACCGGCGTGGTCACGGTCACCACCATACCCTGACCGAGCTTGTGTTCGACGACTGCGGGCAGTCCGTTGCGATAGGCCGCCACCACGTGGGCCGTCGCATCCAAATCCACGGTCGCCGCCGCTGCTGCGGGAGCGTCGGGAGTCGGCTCGAACTCCCAGTGCCTCCCCACCGGAAAATCCTGCCACGGCACGGCGTCACCAACCCGACGGAAGGCCGCGAGTATCGGATGGTCGAGCGCCGCGGGTGCCAGGAAGTTGTCGCCGCCGGCTGCCCGCCACACCCGCACGATCCCGCCGCCGAGCACCCGCCGCGAGGCTTCGCTGTTGAACCGCGCCGCATCGCCGGCCCCGGGACCGAGCCACACCACCAGCCCACGGCCCGCCGCCACCCATTGGCCGAGCAGTTCCCAGGTCGCCGGCGGCAGCGGCGGCGGATCGACGAGCACGATGCCGCGAAAGTCGTCCCAGGCGATCGATGAAAGTTCACCGCAGTCGGCAACCGTGACCTCGAAGGCCGCCTTGCCCGCCTTGGCCAGCGCCACCGGCGCGATCGCCTGCGACAGGAACAGCCCCGTCCGTGACGCCGGCGCCGGGGCCGCCACGAGCACACGGGCCGCCGCCCCCACTTCCACGGTGAAGCTCCGGGCATTGTCCGCCTCGAGATCATCGTCGCCATCGATCACCACGCGTCCCTGCCGGATACCCGGCTCCAGCCCAGTGATCTCGAAATCCAGTTGGCTGCCCGCGCCTTCCTTCCACGCCCCCGGCTTCATGGCCCGCCTCGTGGCGCGGCCGTCAGCGCCGATCATCTCCACCGTCACCGTCCGATTGGCATCAGTGCCTACGCGACTGCTCGCCACCGCGAGCCCGAGCGGTGCACCGGCGGGAAGCCTGTCGCTGGAGAGTTCGACGGCGTCGATGGCAAAATTGCGGGCCGCCGTCGCCCCCACGTCGACGACGAGCAGGCTCGTATCGGGATGCGATGCGGCGATATCGAGCGGCGGGGCGTTGTCCCAGGCGCCTCGTGAGCAGTCGGTAAATAGATAGACCTCACGCCGCACCATTTCCGAGCCGGCCAGCAGCCGGAGCCCGTTGGCAAGCGACTGCGAAAGCGATGCCGCGGGCGTGGCGACGGCAAGCCGGTCGATCCGGGTCGCAGCGGCCGCGATCGTGGGGGAAAACGCCGCCGCACCGCCGGCCGTGTCGACCACGGCCACCTTGCTCCCGGCCGGCAACTTTTGAAACAGCACCCGCGCCATGGTGGCGGCCTGTTCCAGCCGCGTGCGATTCCCCTCCCGCAGGAGCATCCGCGGCGCTGTGTCGAAGACAAACGCCGCCGCCACCGGCCCCTCGCCGTCCGCCAGCCAGCCAGCGCCACGGAGCACGGGCCGGGCCAGCGCCAGCGCCAGCAGGGCCAGCGCCGCCATCCGCAGCAAGAGCAGAAACAGGTGATTGAGCCGGAGCTTCCGGCGGTTGGCAACCGCCTTCTGCCTGAGGAACCGCAGCGCCGGAAACTCCCGCTTCACCGGCTTTCGCCGCATGATGAGATGGAGCATCAGCGGCACGGCGACCAGCGCCACGCCACCCAGCAGCATCGGTGTCAGAAACGAGAGGCCCATGTTCGCCTGTCACTAAAACCGGTTGCGGCGGCTGGAGAGATATCCCAGCAGGGCGCGGTCGAACTGCATGCTCGTGTCGAGCGGCACATAATCGATGCCGGCATGAAAGCAGGTCTTGCGATAGTCCTCCCGAAACGCCTCGACGCCCGCGACGTACTGCTTGCGGGCCGCGTCGGCATCCACCACCAGCCGGTCGAGTGACTCAGGCTCCGTGAACTCCACCATTCCCTCGAACGGAAAGCGGACCTCCGCCTCGTCGAGCACATGGAAGAGGATCACGTCGTGCCCACGATGGCGCAGACGCAGGAGCGCGTCGCGGATCGGCTCCGGATCGGCCAGCAGATCGCTGAAGATCATCACCAGCGAGCGGTGCCGGAGCATCGCGGCCACCTGCACCAGGCTGCGGGCGATGTCGGTCTTCCCGGAGGGCTTCACCTTTGCCAGCACCGACAGCACCTGCGCGATCTGCGACCGCTTCGAGCGGGCCGGCAGGCTGGCGTGGAGCTTCTCGTCGAAAACCATCAGGCCGCAGGGATCCTGCTGGTGAATCATCAACCAGCAGAGGGCCGCGGCCAGCGAGATCGAATAGTCGAGCTTCGTGAGTTCCTGCCGGTAGGTGTAGGCCATCGAGGCGCTCGTATCGACCACCAGATACCCGGTGATATTGGTCTCGGCCTCGAACTTCTTGACGTAGTGCTTGTCGGTCTTGGCATAGACAAGCCAGTCGATGTCTTTGGGATCGTCGCCGGCGGTGTATTTGCGATGCTCGCTGAACTCGACGGAGAAGCCCTGGTAGGGGCTGGCGTGGAGCCCCTGCAGGAAGCCCCGCACGATGAACTGCGCGCGGAGGTCGAGCCGCGCGATCTGCCGCACGACCTCCGGCTTCAGGTATTCCTCGACCGCCCGTACCATCACCCTGCTCCCGTCACTTCACCAGCTTCGGAATCTCGGGCTCGGGGATCTCGCGGACCAGCCGCTCGATGATCGACTCGCTCGTGAGCCCATCGGCCTGCGCCTGGAAGTTGGTGGCGATGCGGTGCCGCAACACCGGCACGGCGATCCGCCGGATGTCCTCTAGCGACACGCTGAACCGCCCGTCCATCGCGGCCATCGCCTTGCCACCTTGAATGAGGAACTGCCCTGCCCGCGGGCCCGCCCCCCAGTCGACCAGTTCCGTCACGTAGGCCGGCGCCTGCGGATCCTTGGGCCGCGTGGCCCGCACGAGCCGCGCCACGTATTTCACCACGTATTCGCTCACCGCCACGCTGCCGACGAGCTTCTGGATGTTGACGATCGCCCGGCCCGACAGCACCTTCCGCACCTCAGGCTTCTCGGCCCGGGTCGTTGCCATCAAGATCTGCTCCTCTTCGCTGGCCGTGGGATACCCGACCTTGATGTTGAACATGAAGCGGTCGAGCTGCGCCTCCGGCAGCGGATAGGTTCCCTCCTGCTCGATCGGGTTCTGCGTGGCGATCGTGAAGAAGGGATCCGGCAGGGAGTAGGTCTCCTGTCCCACGGAAACCTCCCGCTCCTGCATCGCCTGCAGGAGGGCCGCCTGCGTTTTCGGCGGGGTGCGGTTGATCTCGTCGGCCAGCAAAATATTGGTGAAGATCGGTCCTTCGACGAAGCGAAACCGCCTCCGGCCAGCCTCGTCCTCCTCCAGCACGTTGGTGCCGGTGATGTCGGAGGGCATCAGGTCGGGCGTGAACTGCACCCGCTTGAAGCCGACGTCGAGGATCCGGGCGAGCGTCGACACCATCAGCGTCTTGGCCAGACCCGGCACGCCCTCCAGCAGGCAGTGTCCGCGGGTGAAGATGGCGGCGAACAGCTGCTCGATCACTTCGTTCTGGCCGACGATCACCTTCTGCAGTTCCTCCTGCATCAGCTTCCGATGCTGGGCGAACTCCTGCAGAATCTCGTCGAGCGTCTTGGGGCGGGCGGCGGTGGACACTCCTGCGATCCCTCCGGTTGTGAACCTGTCGTGCTCGTGTCGGGCAACATGATCAAGTATCCGCCCCGGCACCGAAACCAGCAAACGCGCACCGCTTTGCCACTTGCTTTTGGTCCTCGCCATCTGGTCCCGATCTGTGCCCGCGGGAGAAAACCGGTACCATGGGTTCAGGCCTTCACCAAAGGGGTTTGTCTTGGATTTTCCGGCACGATTTTCCGCTCGATGCACCGGTGTGGTGTTCCACCTCCTGCTCGCCGCGTTGTCCATCCTGCTAGCGTCGCCAGCGCTGGCGGCCGAGGCCGAACCGGTCTCGCCGCAGAAGATCCAGCGGGCCATCGAGAAGGCTCGCGAATGGCTCATCCGCGAACAGGAGGCGAATGGCTCCTGGGAGTGCTCGATGCGCACGGAGGACACGCGGGTGGGCGCCACGTCGCTCGTGATGCTGGCGCTGGCCAATGCCGGCGTCGACCGCAGCCACATCGCCATGCAACGCGGCCTCGATTGGCTGCGGCGGCAGAAGCCCGACGAGACCTATTCCGTTTCGCTGCAGACCCTCGTGCTGGCGATGCTCTCGCCCGACGCCGACCGGGCTATCCTCGAACGCAACGTCGAGTGGCTGGAGAAGGCGCAGGTGTCGCAGGGGCCGGCGACGGGCTCGTGGTCCTACGGCACCAACAAAGGCACGGGCGACAACTCCAACGCCCAGTTCGCCCTGCTCGCGTTGCATGAAGCCGACAAGGCCGGCGTCCGAGTCCGCCGCGAGGTGTGGGCGAGGGCGCAGCAATACTGGGCGGCGTGTGCCAACCCCGACGGTTCGTGGGGCTACACCATCGGCAATGCGGCCGGCTCGGGCAGCATGACCTGTGCCGGCATCGCCAGCATCTGGATCACCTCGGAACACATCGGCACGCCCGACGCGCGGGCCGCCGCCGAGAGTGTTTCCTGCTGCGGCGGCGGGTCCTCGCCAAAGGTGCTCGAGCGAGGCCTGCAGTGGCTCGGCCGTCGGTTTTCCGTCGTGGAAAACCCCGGCACCGGCGGACAGACCTGGCTCTACTATTACCTGTATGGACTCGAACGGGTGGGGCGGTTCACGGCGCGGCGGTTCATCGGCGAGTCGGATTGGTACCTCGAGGGGGCGCGGATGTTCGTTGCCACGCAGGACGGGCTGACGGGAGCCTTTCGTGGTGGCCGCATCGAGGACCCAACCGTGGCCACCAGTTTTGCGTTGTTGTTTCTTGCCAAGGGCCGGCGGCCGGTGCTCGTGGCCAAAAGTCGCCACGGCCCCGAGGACGACTGGAACCGGCACGGCCACGACATCGCCCATCTCGTGGAACACGTGGAATCCCGCTGGCGGAAAGACCATCCTGCTGGTCTCTCGTGGCACATCCTCGACACGCCGGCAGCGTCGCTCGACGATCTGCTGCAGGCGCCGGTGTTCTGGCTGTCGGGCCGCGATGCCTTCAATCTCGGTCCCGATGCGGGTGGCCGCCTGCGCCGCTACATCGACGAGGGTGGCTTCGTGTTTGCCGAGGCCTGCTGCCCGTCGAGCGGCGAATTCGACCGGCGGCTGCGGCAGCTCGTCGGTGAAATCTTCCCAGAGCCGGAGTACCAGCTGCATCTGCTCCCGCCGGAGCATCCGGCGTGGCATGCCGAGGAGATCGTTCCGCCCGAGCTGCATCGGCCGCTGCTGGGGGTCGACTACGGCTGCCGCACCTGCCTCATCTATGCTCCCCCGACCGATGCGCAGAAGAAGGATGCCGCGATGCCCAGCCTCTCCTGCCTGTGGGAGCTCGGCGGCGCGTCGAGCCGGGCCCTACCGGATGGCGTTCGCCGCGAGGTGGATGCGGCGCTGGCGATCGGCACGAACGTAATCGCCTACGCCACCAACCGCGAACTGAAGCGCAAGGACGAACTCTTCGTCCTCGACCGTGCCGTGCCTCAGCCGCCCGACGCCTTCGAGCGGGGCCAGATCGCCATCGCCAAACTCAAGCATTCCGGCATGTGCGATGCCGCACCGGCGGCGCTGGCCAACATCCTCCGCGCGGCGGCCCGTGAACTGGGCGTCCGCGTCGACGACACACCCAGCCAGATCGACCCCGCCGATCCGGCCCTCTTCAACTACCATCTGGTCTTCATGCACGGCCGTCAGCGGTTCACCTTCGATGCGACGCGGCGGGAACGGGTGCGGCAGTTTCTCGAACGGGGAGGCACGCTGCTGGCCGACAGTGTCTGCGCCTCTCCCGCGTTCACGGCGGCCTTCCGGGCCGAGATCGCGGCGGCACTCCCGGCCCAGAAGCTCGAGGAGATCCCGGCCGACGACCCTCTCTACACGGCGGCTGCGTACGGCGGCTACGACATCCGTGAGGTGACGCTCCGCGAGCCGGCTGGTGGCGACGGCCCGATGAACGTGCGGAAGAGGCAGGTGCCGCCAAAGCTCGAGGGCGTACGGATGGGGGATCGGTGGGCGGTGATCTTTTCCCCCTACGATCTCTCCTGCGCGCTTGAAAAGCAGAACTCGCTCGAGTGCACCGGCTACAGCCGTGACGACGCCGAGAAGATCGCTCTCAACGTGCTGCTCTACTCACTCAATCAGTAGTCCCGTCGCTTCCGCTCAGGGCTTGTATCAGATCCCGTCGCTTCCGCTCAGGGCTTGTATCAGATCCCGTCGCTTCCGCTCAGGGCTTGTATCGCGGGGTGGCGCGACCTCGATGGTGGCGATTCCTTTCACAAAAAGCCCCCGGCGGAAGCCGGGGGACTCGGCCGTCCCGTCGCTCACGCGTGGGCTTTATGAAAGCTGACGCAGACCCGGGGCTTTACCCCTCCGAGTCGCTGCTGCTGCTGCCGCCGGTGAGGTAGCTGGCGTAGTACAGCAGCGTGAGCACGCTCTGGAGGGTTCCGGCCACGTAGGTCCAGGCCGCGGCGTTGAGCACGTTGTTCACCGACGCCATCGAACCGGCCGGCACGATGCCGAGGTCCACCAGCTGCGCCTTGGCACGGTTGCTCGCGTCGATCTCGACGGGCAGGTTCACGAGCTGAAAGAAAACCGTCGCCCCGAAGAGCGCGATCCCCAGCCAGGCCACCGGCTTGAGCGCGATCGCCAGCCCGATCATGAATACGATCAGCCCGAAGCCGCTGCCGAAGTTCGCCACGCCGACGGCGGCGTTACGGACCGCCATCATGGAGTAGCCCTGATGGTCCTGCAGCGCGTGGCCCGCCTCGTGGGCGGCGATGCCCACGGCCGCCAGCGACCGGCTGCCATAGACATTCTGCGAGAGGCGGAGCACCTTCGCCTGCGGGTCATAGTGGTCGGTGAGCTGGCCCGGCACCGACTCGACTTCCACGTCGGTGGCGCCGGCCGAGTCGAGGATGTGCCGGGCGGCCGCCGCCCCCGTGAGCGGCGCCGGCTCCTGGGAGGCTGCCGAAAACGCAGCCTGCACCCGCCACTGCGCCCACATCGCCATCAGCACGGCCGGGGCAATCGCGAGCATGTACATCGGATCGAAATAGAAAAACGGCATGGTTCTCAACGGCTCCTGAAAAATCGGGGCTCTGGACCCTGGGGCAGGTTCGCGGAAGTATTCTAGCAGGCGGTCCGTTCACCGGCCGGCATCCCCCCGCCCCCGACACCACACGTTTCCATCGTCCATGGTCTCCCTGTACGCAGTCGCTCGGCCCCTTGTTCGCATCGGTTTTCCGCCGGCCCTCGCCGTCGCGGGCCTGCTGGTCTGCCTGCTCGCCGGCTGCGGGCCGACGACCACCGACGCCGCCGCAATCGACGGAGCCGGCGTCGCAGCTCCAGCCACACTGATCGACCGCCGGACACTCTGTCGGCGGATCGACGCGGCACTGGCCCATGCCCGGGACGGCCGCCGCCTGGATGCCTCTGTGCACGGCGCCTGGCAGGTGGTGCACGGCATCCTCGCATTCGGCCGTGAGTTCCCGCTGCGGCACGACGGCACGGAGTCGGCCGCGCTCGACTACCTGCTCGACGGCGGCCGGCTCACCGGCTGGAACCTCCGGACAGGATCGCCTGGAGTCGTCGCCGTAGTGGAGGCGGGCAGCAACACCGGCCAGGGCCATCCGGACCAGTGGCTCGGCTATCTGTCGCAGTGCGGTCAGCACGGAATTCCGCGTGACACGAAACTCGTGATCGGAAAGAAGGCGTTCACCGTCAATGATCTGCTCACGCAGGCGCAAGCCGACATTCGCCCCGGCCAGGAGGCAACCTGGACACTGATGGCACTCTGCACCTACCTCCCCATCGATGCTGCTTGGACGGCCAGCGACGGGGAGCAATGGACGACGGAGCGGGTCGTCCAGATGGAGGCCGATGCCGACATCTTCGCGAGCGCCTGCGGCGGCGCCCACCGCCTCTACGGGCTGGTGGCCGCGCTGCAGAAACACTGCGAGGCGACGGGCCGCACGCCGGACCAACTCTCCGGCGGCTGGGCGGCGGCGGCGGACGCGATCGACGAATGCGTCGACCGCGCCCGCCGGTTCCAACAGGCCGACGGCAGCTTTTCGATCCACTCCTTCGAACGACCTGGCACGTCGGCCGACGTATTCGCCAGGCTGTCGGCGACCGGCCACATCGTCGAGGTGCTTAGCGTGGCGCTCGATGACGAGCGGCTGACGGAGCCATGGGTGACGCGGGCGGCGGACCGGCTCGTCACCCTGCTCGAACAGACGTCCGACGTCGACGTGGAGTGCGGGGCCCTCTATCACGCCGCGCACGGGCTGCTGCTATACAGGGACCGTATCTGTGGCTCTACTGAGTGACAGTTCTCCAGTTCCAGGGGGAGTCGACTGACACGTGCACGGCCTCATTTTCTTCTATCTCCAGAAGTTTGCCGACGTCGCCGCGGCGGGCAGCACGTCCTGGAAGGGAATCCGGGCGAGCACGACCACGTCCGCCGCCAAGTACCTGCCATCGGGGGTCTATCCCGATGCCGACGCGGTGGCGATCCTGTCCACGATCGCCGAGACGACCGACCGTCCTCTGCCCACGATCCTGGAGGAATTCGGCCAGTTTCTGGCCCCGCACCTGATCAAGGTGGCGGGCCCGGTCGTCGATCCCTCGTGGCGCACGCTCGACCTCATCGAAAACACCGAGTCGATCATCCATGCCATGGTCCGCGCCAAGAATCCGGGTGCCACGCCGCCGGTGCTGGAAACGGTGCGGCAGAGCCCCGACGAACTCCATCTCGTCTACAACTCCGCACGGCGGCTGTGCCCGCTGGCCGTGGGCCTGATGCGCGGCATGGCAGCCCACTACGGCGAGACAATCCGCATCGAGGAGCCAAGCTGTCTCCTGCGTGGCGATCCGTTCTGCTCATTCGTCGTCGAGCACGTCGCCACAGAGACCCACGAGCCCCG
Source organism: Pirellulales bacterium (assembly GCA_044236455.1). Classification (GTDB taxonomy): domain Bacteria; phylum Planctomycetota; class Planctomycetia; order Pirellulales; family UBA1268; genus CAMCQY01. Next base: position 5,264 of record JBIIGJ010000075.1, on the reverse strand, counting down.
CTCCCCGCTGACGGAGACACTCGTGCTTACGCCGACGGAAGCCGACGCAGGGCCGGCGTCCGGACCAACGTCCAGTTCCGCGCCAGCGGTATCCTTTCTCGATGACGTCATGCGGGACAGGCTGCCCACGACGATCGGCGGCCACAAAATACTCAAGTCCATCGGCCGCGGGGCTATGGGGCAGGTGTATCTCGCGGAAGACGAGGCCCTTGGACGGCACGTGGCGATCAAGGTGATGCACCCGTCGCGGGCGGGCGATGCTATGGCCCGCCGGCGATTCATCCGCGAAAGCCGTGCCACCGCTGCCGTCGAACATCCGCATGTGGTCACGATCCACCAGGTCGGCGAGCACCGGCTGAGCGGCGGGCAGGCAGGGCTTCCCTTCATCGTCATGCAGTGCCTCCGTGGCGACACGCTCGGCACCTACCGTGCGCAGGTGGGCCGCGTGCCGCTGCCGGAGATCCTGCGAATAGGCCGTGAGATCGCCGAGGGGCTCTGGGCGGCCCATCGCAGCGGCCTCATCCACCGCGACATCAAACCCGAAAACATCATCCTCGAGGGGCCGGCCAGGCAGGTGAAGATCATCGACTTCGGCCTGGCACGCGACGCTGGCGATGATCCCTCGATGGCAAGCGTCACGCTGGACGGGGCGGTCGTCGGCACGCCGGCCTACATGGCGCCCGAGCGGCTCGGCGACCGGGTCGTCGATGCAAGGGCCGACCTCTTCGGGCTGGGCGTGATCCTCTATGAGCTGCTCGCCGATCGGCTGCCCTTCACGGGCACGTCGATGATGTCCATGCTGGCCTCCATCGCCCGGGGCTCGCCATCGCACCTTCGTAGCGTGGCTCCGGAGGTGCCCGAGGATGTGTCGGACCTCGTGATGCGACTGATCGCCCACGACCCAGCCGACCGGCCGGCCACCGCACGGGCCGTGGCCGACGAGATCGCGGCGATCGAGTTACGCATGGCCTCCGGTCGGCAGTGACTCACCGCCGGCTTTGATCACCTTGAGCTGCGAGTGGACGGCGTCGGAGAGCACGTCGAGATCGCCGTGCCAGTCGATCGTGCTGGCGGTTTGAGCGGCGAGATTCTTGAGCTGTGCGGTGCCGTTTGCGAACTCATCGCTGCCGATCACGAGTGCCACGCGAAAGCCCTTCTTTGCCGCCATCTTCAGCTGCTGACCGACCCGCTTGGCTTCAGGGAAAAACTCCACGGCTAGGCCGTCGGCCCGCAGCCTCGCCGCGATGCGGAGGTAGTCGGCCAGGTGCGCCTCGTCGAAGTGCACGAGAAACACCTCCGCCGGCGTCTCCGCCAGTTCGAGCCGGCCGAGTTCCTCGAGTCCCGCGAGCAGCCGATCGATGCCAAGCGATGCCCCCACGCCCGGCAGCGACTGCTTCGTGTAGAGGCCGGCGAGATTGTCGTAGCGACCGCCGGAGCAGATGCTGCCCAGCGCCGGCAGGTCGTCGAGAAAGCTCTCCAGCACGATGCCGGTGTAGTAGTCGAGGCCGCGGGCGATCGACGGATCGATCACCACCCGTCCCTCTGGCACGCCCGCCTGACGCACTCCGTCGAGCAGGCTCCGTAGGGCGGCGACCCCGGTTCGGCCAGTTTCGGAAGAGCCGACGAGCCCGTCGAGGGCGGCCAGCACCGCCGCCGGCTCGCCGCCGAGCTGCGCCATGCCGAGCAGTTTCGTCCGCACGTCGGCCGCCACACCGTGGGCCTCCAGTTCCGCCCCCACCGCCTCGGGAGTCGCCTTGCCGAGCTTGTCGAGCGACCTGAGCACGTCGGTGGCGCGGTCGGCGACACCGCATTCCTGAAGGATGCCGGAGAGCACGCGGCGGTCGTTGACGCGGATCGTGAAGCCGCCGATGCCGATCGCGGCGAGCAGGTCGTTCACGACGAGCACCGTTTCCAAATCCGCCACCGGGCTGGTGGTGCCGATCGTGTCGAAGTCGCACTGCATGAACTCGCGGTAGCGGCCTCGCTGGGTGTTTTCACCGCGCCACACCGGCGCCATGTGATACCGCTTGAAGGGCGTGCCGAGGCTGGCGATGTGCTGGGCACAGAACCGGGCCAAGGGCACGGTGAGGTCGAACCGCAGCCCCACGTCGCGACCGCCGTGGTCCTTGAAGCGGTAGAGTTGCTTGTCGGTCTCCTCGCTTCCCTTGCCGGTGAGGATTTCGAGGTATTCAAGCGCCGGCGTGTCGATCGGCGCAAAGCCGTAGGAGCGATAGACGCGACGGGCGATGTCGAGAATTTTTTCCCGCGCCAATGCCTGCGCAGGCAGTTGGTCGCGGAAGCCCTTGAGCGTGCGGGGTTCGATGAGGCTGCGGGATTCGGTCATGGTGGCGGACTTCTACGCCAGCACCGGCAACAGCGCGGGCTTCTGGCTGCGGATCGACTTCCGGCGGTTTTTTTTCTTACGGCCGTCGCCGATCTCCATGCCGCCGGGACCGAGCACCGCGTCCATGTATTCCTCGACCTGTTCTGCCGTCTCGAAATACTGGTCGTAGACCCAGTCGTCTTCGTATTCGCAGTCCTTGGTCGTGTATTCCCGGCAGATCTGCGGCCGCGTCTCGTAGATGCCGCAGCGGTGGTCGTCTTGCAGGTGCTTGCAGACGGTGTGCACGCAGACGTACCAGTCGCCGTCCTCGGTGAACACGGTGGCGTGGTCATGGAGGAGGAACCAGCGGATATATTCGAACTCCTCCCGCGTGGTCGGCGTCTCCAGCGGCAGCGCGAAATAGCGGCAGCACTTCGCCGTGCAGTATTCGCAGAGCACCTTGTCCTTCGGAACGGTGTCGCGTTTCGGCTTGGCGGGCAGCTTGGGCAGGACGATATCGGCGATCGACATGGGAGTAGTTCTCCGGGGCGCCACGAACGGCAGCGGGCCCACACTATACACGCACTCCCGCCGTGCGGAATCAGCCGTAAAAACGCCGCGGCAGCGCGGCCACGGGTTTCCCGTATACTCCGACGGGACATTTTCCGAAGGGAGTCGAACCGTGCCGAAATGCTGGCGAATTCTGCCGCATGACCGGGTCTTGGTGGAATCGATCGAGCGGTCGGCCGGGGTCTCCGCGGTCGCGGCCCGGCTGCTCGCCGCCCGGGGCCTGACCGACGGCACGGCCGTTCGCTCGTTTCTGGGGGGCACGATGGCCGACCTTCGCGATCCCGACATGCTGCCGGGCATCCCGGCGGCGGCCGACCGGCTGCTGGCGGCCGCGCGGGCCGGCCGGCCGATCGTGGTCTATGGCGACTACGACGCCGACGGCATGTGCGCCACCGCGATCCTGATGGGTTGCCTGGAGGCAATCGACGCGAAGGTGAGCTGGTATGTGCCTGACCGATTCGAAGAGGGCTACGGCCTCAACGCCGAGGCGCTCGAGACGCTCGCGGCCCGGGGTGCCCAGGTCGTCGTCACGGTCGACTGCGGCATCGCCAGCGTGGCCGAAGCCTTCAGGGCGCGGGAGCTGGGCCTGGAACTGATCATCACCGATCACCACAACCTCGCCGACTCCCTCCCCGCGGCCGACGTGCTCGTGCATCCCCGGCTGCCAGGCGCCGACTATCCCTTCGGCGAGCTCTGCGGCGCGGGCGTGGCCTTCAAGCTGGCCTGGGCGATCGCCACGAGAGCCTCTGGCGCCAAGCAGGTCACGCCCCGGCTGCGTGAGATGCTGCTCAAGTCGATTGGCTACGCGGCGCTTGGCACGGTGGCCGACGTCGTGCCTCTGCTCGACGAGAACCGGATCTTTGTGAAGCACGGCCTCGAGTGCCTACGGAAGCGAGGCGGCGCGGGCATCGCGCGGCTCCTCGAGCTCGCCAAGCTGCATGAAAAGTCGCAGCTCGACAGCGAGGACATCGCGTTTCGGCTGGCGCCAAGGCTCAACGCGGCCGGCCGATTAGGCCAGGCCGCCTGCGGCATCGAACTCTTGACCACGAGCGACACGGCACGGGCCGTGCAGCTGGCCGACTACGTCCACGAGCTCAATGCCCGTCGCGAGACAGAGGAGCGGAGCATCCAGCTGGCTGCGGCCAAGCAGGCGAAGGAGCAGTTCGATTCCGAGGGCGATCCGGCCCTCGTGCTGGCCGATCGCGGCTGGCATGCCGGCGTGATCGGCATCGTGGCGGGGCGGCTGGCAGAGCGGTGGCATCGGCCGATCGTGATGATCTCCCGCGATGAACATCAGGGCCGGCCCGCCATTGGCAGCGTGCGGAGCGTGCCGGGGTTCGACGTCCACGAGGCGCTGATGGCTTGCCGCGAGCACCTGGTCACCTGCGGAGGCCACGCGGCCGCCGCGGGCCTGCGGATCGAAGACGGCAAGATCGAGGCCTTCCGCACGGCGTTTCTGGCCGCGGTGAGCCAGCGCATGCCGGCCAGCCTGCGGCTGCCGCAGATCACGCTCGACGGGGAGACGACGCTCGCCGGGCTCACGCTCGACACGGTGCAGCAGCTCGAGCGACTGGCGCCGTTTGGGCAGGGCAATCGGCGGCCGATCCTCTGTGCGTCGGGCGTGCGGCTGGTCGAACCACCGCGAACGATCGGCGGCGGCGCGCGGCACATCTCCATGAACCTCACGCAGCATGGCGCAAAGGTCCGCGGCGTGGCCTTCGGCGGCGCGGAGTGGCTCCCGCACCTGCCCTCGCCGGGCCAGCCTTTTCATGTGGCGTTCAAACCGAAGATCAACGAGTTCCGAGGACGTCGCACCGCCGAGATGGAGATCATCGACTGGCGTCCCGACGGCATCGACGTGGGAGTCGAGCTGCCTCAGTCGGCCGAGCCGATCCTTTCCTGATCACCGTTCCATCCACCGGAGCTGCCATGATGCCGTTCCCAGTCCTCATCCCATCTCCCGTAGCCGTCCGTCCCGTGACCATCCACCGTACACAACGATGCACAACGCTCCTGTTCGCACTGCTCGCCTCATGCGTTCCCAGTGCCCGCGGCGATGACTGGCCGCAGTGGATGGGTCCACAGCGGGATGGCGTCTGGCGTGAGACCGGGATCGTGAAGGCGATTCCGGCGGCGGGCCTGCCAGTGAAGTGGCGATCCGAGGTGATGGGAGGGTACTCAGGGCCGGCCGTCGCCAAGGGCCGCGTCTATCTGATGGACTACGACCGCCGCGAGGGCGAGGTTGCCAACGCGCCCAACGACCGCACCACGCTCGCCGGCCGCGAACGGGTGATCTGCCTCGATGCGACCAATGGCTCACTCGTCTGGAAGCACGACTACGACTGCCCGTATTCCATCTCGTATGCCTCGG
>JBIIGJ010000234.1:0-2772 GCA_044236455.1 Pirellulales bacterium | reverse complement strand
GTCGCCCCGACTGGTTGATAAGGCGTTGCTACGCCACAAGATACAGGATGCCCACCGACGGTCGGGGGGCCTCATGGATGAAGCCGAAACGGTGAAAAGAAAACGGTGAAATACCGTTTATCCGTTTCGATCGTCCGGAGGTACCCGACATGGGACGGAATCGCAGGCATTCCCTGCCGCAGATGCGGCTTCACACGCAGACTGGACACGCCCGGGTCCGCATCAACGGCAGGACCCATTGGCTGGGCCGGTTCGGCTCTCCAGAGGCACAGGCGTCGTACGACCGCCTCCTCGCCGAATACCTTGCCAATGGTCGGCAGGTTGCCCCCAAGCCCAAGGCTGAACGGCAGGAGATTGCTCCATCCAGCCCGGTCCCAGAGCAGGAGGCGAAGCAGGCCAGCCCACCCGCCGAGGTCCAGCCCGTTACTGTCACCAACGAGATGACGGTTGCCGAAGTCTGCGTTTTGTTCATGGACCATGCCAAGACCTACTACCGGCTGGCGGACGGGCGGCTCTCCAGTAGCTACGACGGAATGCTTCAGGCGGTCAACGCGTTGAGGCCATTCGGCAAGCTCCCGGCGTCGGCATTCGGGCCGCGCTGTCTCAGGCAGGTCATGGAAAGGCTGGTGGACGGGCCAACCAAGTCCGGAAAGCCCCGGCCACGGAAGTCTGTGAACCGAGTCCTGAAACGCATTCGCGGACTCTTCAAGTGGGCGGCCAGTATGGAACTGGTACCAGCCTCATCATGGCATGGGTTACTCACGGTCGAGCCATTGCGGAGGGGTAGGACCACTGCGCCAGAGCTGCCACCTGTGCGGGCTGTCTCCGATGAGGTGGTCGAGGCCACGCTGCCCCACCTTCCGCCCGTCATCGCCGACTTGGTGCGGTTCATCCGCTACGCAGGTTGTCGCCCCGGGGAAGCCTGTGGAATCCGGCCGTGCGACATCGAACAGACCGGCCCGGTGTGGACTTGGACGTTGGCATCCCACAAGACGGCATGGAGGGATCACGAACGGGTGGTGATGTTGGGCCCACGCGCTCAGGCCGTTTTACGACCGTATCTGGACCGGCTTGCCAAGACGCCGGATGGGTACTGCTTCAGTCCCCGGGACAGCGAAGAGCAGCGAAACCAAGAGCGGCGGCAGAATCGCCAGTCCCCAATGACTCCCAGCCAGCAAGCCCGTAAGCGGTCAGCCAGCCCGAAGAGGCCGCCCCGGGACCGCTATGAGGACGCTGCCCTCAACCGCTGCATCAGGCGGGCCTGCGAGAAGGCAGGAATACCACGGTGGACTCCTCTGCAACTTCGTCATGCTGCCGGAACTGAAGCGCGGCAGGCCGGTGGCGGTCTGGATGCGGCACAGGTCCGGCTTGGCCACAAAAACGCCAACATCACGCAGGTCTATGCCGAAGTCTCCCGCGAGAAGGCCGCAGAGTTGGCGCTCAAGCTGGGGTGACGTTCAACGCAGTCGCCCGGTTCTGAACGTGACCGTGAATCTCTGCGCGTGTCAAGCGTTGCCGGTCAGGCCGCTTTCAGCCGACGACGCTCAAGAAGCCCCAGCGACCCCAAGACGAGGGCCAGAACGCTCCCAAGGCTACTCGGGTCGATCTCGGGAACGGATGATGGGCTGCTTTCCGGACCTGCGAGACGAAAACCGATGCTGTTACTCCCGACCGACGGGTCGCCCGAGTCGCTGTTGGAGGACGACAAACTGAACGCATTGCGGTCCCACCTGCCGCCACGCAGCCCAAGAGACGAGCCGGCAGCACCCGTGCGGTCGTTCCATTCATACACGTTGCCGCTCATGTCAAACGTCCCGTAGGCACTCGGGCCGCCGTTGGTGCCCACCGTCGTCACGTTACCATTGAGACTGTTCCAGTCAGCGCCATAGTTGTAGTTCGCGAAGTTGCCGGTGCTGCCGGCAGAGCCGATTCCTGTCGAACCCGCCGCCACCGCCGTCGGGGCCGAATCACTCTGCGTGGCGTAATCCCAATAGCCTGTGCTGGCGCCTCCGCCCTTGTAGTAGGCCGCCTTGTACCACTGGTCTTCCGTCGGGATGTAGAAAGTCGCGCCGTTGTTCCTCGCCGGGGCAGTGCCGGTAGTCTGGCCACCGACGAGCGTATACGCACCATCCTCTGTGTCCGACGAACTTGTTGCACCGTTCTGATACCAATTGGCAACCCTCGCCGCATCGAACCAGTTGACGTAGTTCACCGGCTTGTCGCCCATGTTCGGCTTCACGGCGTAGACATACTCGTCCGCCACGATGCTCTGCGTGATGCCTCCGCGGGCATTGCTGCCCATGTTGGCGTTGTAGAGTGAGTAATCGTCGGCGGTCGTCGCCACGGAGTTCAGGAAGTCTGTGTACTGCTGGTTCGTGAACTCGTACTTCATGATCTGGAATGAAGTGGACACGGCACCGTAGGTCGTATCGTCCGCCGTGTTCCCCGGATCACCCACCGTCACCCACTGGATCGCTTCAGCGCTGGCGATAGAGCCAAAGGGCAGGCAGGCGAGTGCGGCAAGCCCGAGGGAAAGCGTCTTCAACGAGAGGCGAATCATGATCATGGCTCTTGTGATGCGACATGGGCAGTGTCGGAGAAAGGCTTGCAGACTGTCATCCTATCCCAGTCGTGTCAAATAACTGGTCGAACACCATCGAAATGCCCGGAAATCACGGTTTCGGGTGAGGTTCCCCCGCCATTTCCAGCCGTTGTTTGAGAGGCTCGATTCCCCCGCTCACCACCACCCCCGAACCCGCGACCGAATAGACC
>JBIIGJ010000003.1:0-84436 GCA_044236455.1 Pirellulales bacterium | reverse complement strand
CACGGCCGGCCTCGGAATCGGCGGCGTGCTCAATCACGGTGATGCCCGCGTTCGGGGTCTTCGGCTTGTCGGCCTCGACGATGTCCTGCCGGGTCAGCAGGCCACGACGGACGAGTTCATCGACGACTTTCTCAAAGTATTCCCGTTGTTCCGGAAGGACGCCGCGGGAGCCGTATTCCCTGAGCTGCCACGATACGTCATGTCCGGAGGCATTTTTGACTGTTAAATCCGCACCCCGCTCCATAAGGAACCACATCGTCTTGAAATCGCACCTCAGCGTCGCCTCGCCAAGTGTCGTATATCCATTGTGATCTTGATGATCCATGGCTGCCCCTGAGTCCAAAAGCAGTTGGAGTGCAGGTTCGTTGTGTCGCCTCCCAGCAAGAAAAAGCAATGACTCGTTGCTGTCCTTGTCCAAAACGTAGTCGGGATCCAACCCTTGCCGTAAAGCAGCCTTTAAAAACCCGGGGTCTGCGACCTCGAGAGTGAGTCGCACAATAAAATCCCGGAGCCGATTTTCTTTCAGGACCGCGGGGGCTCGATAATCACTCGTCACATCGGCTCCGTTTTTCAATAGTGCCTCGAAGCCCGATACATTTCTTCTCGCCATGGCCCAGTAGAGAATTGAGTAGCCATCTTTTCCCCAAGCATGAACATCGGCTCCGTCACGGACGGCGGCTTCAACCGCAGCGGCGTCCCCTGCGTCGACGGCAGCGGCTAACCGCACATGCAGGGGATCTGTATAGAACTCGCCGGGAGGAATCTGCTTCATGGAACGGCCTTCAACCGGCGCCGCCGTAGGACGACATCCGCAGCCGATTGCCACCGACACCATCGCCAAGACCATCGCCGGCAGCTCAAACCTTTGTACGTTCATTGCTCAGTAGTCCGGGTAATTTTCCATTCCGTGCGTGTTCACGGCTCGTGGTGGATGAAGAATGATGGTTCCTGGGGCCGTGAGCCTAGGCGGCAGCAACTGTCGCTCCCTCGCGCCCCCCATCAGATAGTTTGGCCCAAAGATGGCGTTCTGCACCGTTCGTCCGACGCTCAATGGGTCGCCAACGATCACGTGCGAACGAATCTCACCCGGCGTGCCTTGAGCATAGCGTCGACTGAGCGACGCGGGATTAAACACGGTCGCTTTCAAACCCGTGGCATGCGCTGCCGCTGCGGCAAGGCCACCACCCAACGAGTGCCCGGTGAGGTGGATTTCCGCGTCCGCGCCGAGTTTGTCTCGAACCCGCTTCGCCAACTCAATCGCCACCTCATATTGCATTGTGCGGTTGCCTGCATATTGGCTTAAATCAGCGGCCGTATCTCGACTGTCAATCGGGGCAATCTCAGTACCTCTAAATGCCAAATAATACGTTCCTGTGCCAGGTGACCGCGTCAGCATCGCGCTCATCCCAGTACGTGTAAAATCGTTATTTGGATTGTTGGCGTCATAGCCAACTTTCATATCCTTCAGCAGCCCACCCTGCCCGAAAGCATAAGCCATTTCTGACCGAAGCGCCGCTTCGCGGTCCTGGAGATTCCAGCGGCTTTGCGCCGGCACTGGCGGTGCCGCCCTGCCCGTCGTTACCAGGCCACCAAATGGCTGCGGTGCGAGCACGGGCCTCGACATGGCGGCTGCCGGCCTTGGAGCCGATGCGCCGAGACTTGAGAGCGAATACGTCGGCATCGCCGCCGGCGTTGCGGCTGGCATCGATGGTTGCCGCGGCGTCACGGCACTGGTCGTCAAGGCTGACGAGCCCATCTGGCCACTTACCGGCCAGGCCTGCACACCTGCGCTGATGCTCGCCTGCCGGCTCGAATACAAATCGTCAAACAAGCTCCCCCAGGTCGACGTGCCCGTGAACGTGGTGCCCGTCGATAACTGCCCAAGCCCAGCCCAGCCTGTCGCTGGCACGCTCGCGCGGCTCGCGGGCTGCGCCCACTTCGCCATCAGTCCACTCGGATCGATCCGGTTGAGCGGGTCGTTGCCCACGTAGCGAAACAGGTTCGCATCGCCCCCCTTGAACCCGCTCGGATCCTCGTTCACGAAGCGGCCCGTCGCAGGCTCGTACCACCGCGCCCGGTTGTCAGAGAGCCCCGTGCATTCCTCCAGCGGCCGCCCCGCATACCCGAAGTCGATGCCCACCCCGGCCGTCGCCGGCGACCCCGCCACAGGCGACGTCGTACGCGACACGAGCTTTCCATACGAGTCGTACTGCCGGTGCTCAACGACTTTGCCGCGGTCGGCCGCGTTGCCCGACACGATGTCGCGAACCGTGCCCTGTCGGTCCGCAAGCGTCCAGAAAGTGGTTGTCGTCCCACCACTCACCCGATCCACCGCCAGGATCTCGTCCTCGCCAGTGCCGTAAAAATTCCGCTGCACCACACCCCCCAGGAACCCGACCACACGGCCGCCACCATCCCGGATCACCAGGCCGCCTCGGGCGATCTCGAGGGTCCGGTCCGGCCCGGCATACGCCGCATACGACACGCTCTCCTGCCCCGCCCCGACAACGCCGTCGGCATCGAGCGAACGCCGAATCCGCCGGTCGGCGAAGTCGTAGCTGTACCGCAGCTCCAGATCAGAGCCCGGCAGACCCGAGCCCGTCGCTGAAAAGCTCTCCACCGCCCCGGCCTGAGCTGCCGTCCAGCCGGCCACGTGGCTCACCGCCACGAGCCGGTTCCGCTGGTCCCAGCCATACGCGGTCACGTCGCTGTCGCCCGCCGTGAGCGTGCCACTCGAATCGCCGTCCCTAAACTTCGCCGTGCGGTTCCCTTCCGCGTCGTAGGCGTAGCGGTAGACGCCGTCGAAGAGCAGCCGATTACCCGCGGCCGTGACTGCGCCGCCCCCGGTACGATTCCCCGTCGCATCGTAGGCATACGACTCACCCGTCAGACTCGCCGACAGCAGCTGGTCGGTCGCGTCGAGCGTGAAGCCGCTCGCGCCCTCGGGTGTCGTAAGCGACACGACGCGGTCCCCGGCGTCGTAGGCATACGTATACGGAATCGCCGAACCTGCGGCCGGTGTGTGCGTGATCCCGACGATCCGACCGAGGCCGTCGAACGTGCTTGCAGTCGTGGCCACGGGATTCACCCCGGCACCGGCATACCGCGCCACCGACGCCACCGAGCCGTCCTGCCGATACGTGTAGTCGGCCCGTTTGGCCAGAACGCCCGTGGCGGCATCGCCAAGCTCGTACCGCGTGACGCGGTTCAAGGCGTCGACCGTGAGGCTCGTCCACGCGCCCAGCCCGCCCGCCGCCCTGCCGAAGCCTCCGACCATGGCGACAGCCGCCTGATCTTCGGCGGTCGCCACGAGGTTGCCCGCCTTGTCATACGTGAAGTCGTATTCGACCAACGCGTCGGGCACGAAGACGTTCGCATCCTGGACGATCTGCAGGTCGTAGCCGCCGGCGGCATTCTCGTCACGCGAGCTGACCGCGATCACCCAGGTGCCGGCGACGTCGGCCGTCACGAACAGCCGCGCCGTCGTGCCGCCCCCGGATGAATCGTCGAAGACCGCCGTGGCAAGTCCGCCGCCGGGCTTCTGCAGGATGAGCACCGGATCGAACGCCGTCGACGCGAGCGTGAGGAGCAGCTGGTCGCCCGCGGCCAGCGTGATCGCATACACGTCATACCGCTCCAGCTTGCGGTCGCCATCCCAGTCGATCGTCTGGTCGCCCGCGGCGAGACTCCCCGGCGAAGTCGGACCGCCTGTCAGCGTCGGCACTTGCGCAAGCTCCCCTGGCGCCATCCGGGTCCTGACGACGTTCCCGCCCGCGTCATACGTAAACTGCCAGGCGGTCGCCGCCGCGGGCACGGCCGCATCGGTCTCCGTCACGCCGACGAGCTCATCGGCCGCGTCGTAGAACCGCCGGATCGTGTGCGAGACGGCCACGGTGGCCGACGCCTGCCAGCGTTCCTCGACGAGCCGGTCCGCCGCGTCATAGACGAAAGACGTGACACGGCTGAGCCGATCGGTCTGCCGGATCCTGTTGCCGACGAGGTCGTAGGCATACGACGTAGCCTTGCCGAGCGGATCGGTCTGCGTGACGAGCCGGTCCCGGCGGTCATAGGCGTAGCGGGTGACGTTGCCCGAGGCGTCGGCCACGCTCGCGGTGTTGCCGACCGCGTCGTAGGTGGTCCGCGTCGAACATCCGCGGGCGTCCGTCACCGTCGTGCGACGATCGAGCACGTCGTAGCCATAGGTCGTCACGAACCCGAGCGGGTCGGTGACCCCGGTGAGGTTACCGACCGCATCGTAGGCGAAGCGGGTGACCGGTCTCTCCGCGCCAGCCGCCGGCGCGAAAGCCGTCGACGAGATCTTGCGGCCAAGGTTGTCGAAGAGGAGGTCGGTGGTTCGCCCCAGCGCATCGGTGGTGGAGGCCACGCGGCCGCGTGCGTCGTAGGCCGTGCGGACGACGTTCGTCGTCACGGTCGTCGGCAAGGCGTCGGGCACGGCGGCGATCGGCCAGTCGGGGCCGAGAGCGTCGACGATGGCGACGGAGCGGCCGAGGGCGTCGTAGAAGATCCAGGTCGTGAAGCCCGGGTCACCGGCGGACGCACCGCGAGGATCGGTCGTGAAGCGGAGATTGCCCGCAGCGTCGTAGCCGTAGTGCGTCGTGGGCCGCCCCTGGCCCGCGTCGGGGGCGAGCATGCGGATCTTCCGCCCCAGGTTGTCGTAGACGGTGTCGATCCGCCGGCCGAGCTCGTCGATCACGGCGGTGACGCGTCCCGCCGCATCGTATTCCGTGCGGATGGTGTGCAAGGGATCACCGGAAGCGATGCCCAAGGCGTCGGTCTGCGCGATCACCCGGCCGAGGGCGTCGAACTGCCGCCATGCGGTGCGTCCGAGCGGGTCGATGGTGGCGACGAGGTTGTTAGCCACGTCGTAGACAAACCGCGTGATGGGTGTCTGCGCGGAGGCGTCGGGCCGCGGACCGCGTGTCGCGACCTTCCGGTTCATCGCGTCGTAGACGAAGAACGACCGGTGGCCCAGCGGGTCGATCGTGATCACGGGATTGCCCCCGGCATCGAACACGGTGGACTGCGTCGCTCCCGCAGCGTTCGTCACCTTCAACACATGGCCGACCTTGTCATAGGCGAAGCTCGTAGTGCGACCGAGCGGATCGGTCGTCGCCACCAGGAAGCCGCTCGCGTCGTAGCCCCGCGTGGACACGGGCCGTGCGAGCGGACCCGCTGCGCCATCCGGATCGGGCAGGATCGTGCGGATCTCGCGGCCGAGCGCGTCGTAGACATGCTCGGTGGTAAAGCCCACGTCGGTCTCACCCGCACCGCCCGGGCCGACCTCGAACCGGAGGTTGCCAGCCTTGTCGAAGACGAACCGCTTCACGAGCGGGCCGAGCGGCCCCGCGCCATCGGGGTCCGCGGATGTCTCCGTAATCTTCCGGCCAAGTCCGTCGTAGGCGTAGGCCGTGGTGAACCCGCGAGGATCGGTGATGGAAGCGAGATTCCCGTCAGCGTCGTAGGCAAACGATGTCACCGGCCGGCCAAGCGGGCCGGTGCCATCGGGATCGGCCTGCATCTCCTTCGTCTTGCGGCCGAGGGCGTCGTATTCGAAGGACGACGACCAGGCCGGATCGCCTGCGGTCACGCCCGCCTGACCGGCGAAAGAGGCCGTCACGAAGAGAACGTTGCCGCGGGAGTCGTAGCCAACGGCCGTGGCGGGAGCTACGAGCGGCCCCGCCCCGTCGGGATCGGGCCGCGTCTCCAGCACCATGCGGCCGAGCCGGTCGAAGGTGGTGGTCGTCGTCGCGTCGGCCTGATCGATCGTGGCCACCACACGGCCACCGCCGTCGATCCGCTGCCGCGCGGTCGTGCCATCGGGAAGCAGTGTGGCCACCAGCCGGCCGCGAGAGTCGTAGACGAAGCGGGTGACGCGCCCCAGGGCGTCGGTCTCGGTGGCCTTGTTGCCCGCCGGGTCGTAGGTGACGAGGGTGAAGGTGCCATCCGGCGCGGTGCGTTTCACCACCCGCTGCCGCCGGTCGTACGCTTCGCGCACGACGCGGCCATCGCCTTGGGTCGTCGCCACCAGATTGCCGACGGCGTCGTAGGCAAACGCCGACGTGATCGCCGGCAGCGGCCCGGCTCCGTCGGGATCGGGAGACCTCTCACTCGTCTTTCGGCCCAGGATGTCGGCGGCGAACGCCGTGACGCTCCCGTTGCCATCGGTCTTCGTGAGCAGGACGCCCCGGGCGTTGTAGGTGAACGACTCCGTCACGGTGACGCCCGGCGACGCATCGACCGCCCGCGTCAGCACCTGCCCGGCGGCGTTATACCCAAAGCTCGTCACGACGCCCCGCGGCGACGTCGTCGCCGCGACGAGCCCGCGGCCGCCCGCAGCCGCCGTGAAACGCGTCACGGCGTTGAGCCGGCCGGCGCCGAAGTCATCGGTGCGATTCGCCAGGAAGCCGGAGGCGTCGTAGACGAACTTCGTCGCCACGTCGTCGGACGCATCGTTCGGCCGGTTGAGCCGGGCGATCGTGGCGATGTCCCGAAACGCGCCGGTGGTGTAGTTGTAGGTCGTGACGTTGCCGAGCGAATCGGTCACGCTGGTCACCTTGCCCGTCGTGACGTCGTAGGCGAAGGCCGTCGTCGCCCCGTAGGCATCGGTGGAGGTGAGCTTCAGCCCGGTGGCGTTCCAGGTCGATCGCTCACTCGTGCGGTCGGGCTGCCGCAGCTCGAGCAGGTTGCCCGTGTCGTCGTATGCATACCGCGTGGCGAACCCACGCTCATTGATGAACGCCGACTGCCGGTGGTGAAGGTTGTAGGAGAAGCTGTGGCGGAGCCCTTCCGCATCGGTGACACGGAAGCCGCGGCGGTTGGCGTAATACTCCCAGGATGTCGTGAAACCGCCCGGGTCGGTCACGCTTGCCAACAGGCCGCGACGGGCAGCGTCGGCGTGGTAGGCGTAGCGAACCACCGGCGCGGCGGCACCGGCGGCGGGCGCGGGAGCCGTGGTTGTCGCCAGGCGGCCACCCACGTAGGCATAGCTCCACGTTCGCCCTGTGAAGTCGGCGACTCTGCTCACATGCGGCCGGGCGTCGGCGTTGTAGGTGAACGCCAGCCAGCGAGTCGCGTCGCGGAGGTCGGAAACCTTCGTGATCCGGTTGGTGCCTGCGACGTAGTCGATCCGAACTCCGTTGCCGAATCGGTCGCTCTGCGAACCGATCGGGCAGGCGCCGGCGACGGCCGGTCGAAACGTCGTCGTGCCGCCGTCGTAGTCCTTCCACGTGAAGCCGGCCGCAGCCGAACCGGATAGCGTGCCGAAAAGGCCGGACGGGTTGGTCCAGCCACCCACACTGCCGGCCGTGAAGACCAGCCGCATGCCGTCGGCGGTGAACCACGTCACCGTGCCGGCGCCGTCGGATGCGATCTCGACCCGGTCGCAATAGCTAAACGACCAGCCCTCGCCGAGCCCACGGTCCGACCAGGCCGCGCGTGCCCCTGCCAGGCCAGACACCGTGTGGATCGCGTCGTACCGCCGCCGAAAGTCGAGCGGACGACCGAGGTTCGGGATCTCGACGTCCGTCTCCTCGTGATAGACGTTCCCGTTGGCCACGTTGACGGGATCGCCCGCCTCCTTGTCGATGCCCCACGCCAGCGGTGTTGGCCGGATGGCCGGCGGAAGCACCGGGATTCGCGAGGTGGCACCGCCATATGTCAGGATCGGTCCGCCCCCCACGCTTCCCTGGATCATGAACCCGACGGTCGCGCCGCTCGCAGCGATTGTGAGCGTGTAGCCGACTCCCTTCCACTGCCGGTCGCCGGAGCCGGCGCCGACGGTGATCTCGTTCTTCGGCACGAGGGCCGTGAACGTCGTGCCGATGTAGCCGGGAAGGCCCTTGGTCACAGTCGAAGCGATCGTCGAGACGATCTCCGATCGAAGGCCCGGCAGGAGCGTGGCGATCCGGGCTACGTTGCCGGTGTTGATCTCGACGAGATTCGAGAAGCCGCCCGCCGCGGTGGCAGCCAGTTGAAACGCCTTCATGGTCGATACGCTCTCGAAGTTCGTCAACTCCTCGAGCACCAGGCCCTCGAGCGACGAATTGGCATAGCCCATCAGCAGGTTGCGATTGAGATCGATCGCCGTCGTGCTCGCGTCGATCGCGAAGGCCCCGCTCACGTTGGCGGGCACGTCGATTCCCATGCCGTCCGGCAGGTAGGGAAACTGCAGGCCGGCCGTCGCGCTGAAGGAGAGTTCCGGGCCGCTCGTGGCGATGCCGAGGGCCACGATCGTGCGGTCGGCGACCGCGGAGGTGAGCGAGGCGAGCGACGCCTCGTCGGCGTTCGCGGCCGTGAAATAGGAGGCGATCGCCAGATCAAGCAGCCCGCCGACGGCCTGGTCGCGATCGACGGCGCCGCCGTTGGCCTTTTTAAGCTGCTGGGCATTGGCCACGGCCCGCTTCTCGACCAGAAGCGTTTCGGAAAACTGGTTCGCGTCGAGACCGATCGCGATGAAGCGGTCGCCCGGCCGCGTGAACGTGCGATCGTAGCTCGTGCCGCCGGCCGGGGCGGTGATGGAGATCTTGAGACTCAGGCTACTCGCGGCGGGCCCGCGCACAAACGACGACGCGGTCGCGATCGCGACACCATCCTGCCGCAGCGTCGGCCACCAGCCCCACCCGCTCGCCCCGCCCAACACGCCCCACCAGCCGTACACCGGATCAATCGTCAGCCGGCTGAGGGCGACGTCGGCGAGCGTGAGCGAGATGCCCGCCGCGCCGAACAGCTGCGTCGAGCCGTTCGCGAGCTTGATGTTCACCGTGTAGTGGGCCGCGGCCGGAATCGCGGCCGGCCGCGCTGTCTCGGCCGGCTGGCTCACAATCGCATAGGGCAGCGCGGTCGGGAGCGACGGGAACGCCTGCTGGCGGATCGGTCCGTCGTAGCCCACGTCGAATATCGTGAGATCGGGTCGGCTCTGGGCCAGCCATCCCGCGACCTTCGCCTCGTAATATTCGGCTGTCGACTTTCTCTGCCACGCGGGGTTCGTGAGATAGTCGGCCTCCTGCGGACCGAAGGGCACTTTCGTCAGGACGTCGGGCAGGCCGGGCCGAAAATCCCGCAGCTTCCACGAGGCATCGATCGGCACCCAGGCCTGCCGGCCGGTCGCAGGCACCGTCACCAGCGCCTCGAGCCAGGTGTGCTTGAAACGGTTCACGTATTGGCCGTAGTCCAGACCGGCCTTGGCGAGGATCGTCGCGGCGGCCGCGGCATCCCTCGCTCCCACGAAATCTTTGAGTTGGGCCTCCGTCACCTCGACCGCTCCGGACACGTACCGCGTTGAGATGCCGGCGGCGGCGTAGAGTGATGCGAGCAGGGAGTTCGTGTCCCAGTCGTTGCCGGCCTTGGTCTGCAGCGTGGCCAGTGGCCCCTTCATCGCGCCCGAGTACGGCTGGAACACGATCGTGTTCGTCACGTATTCGAGCATGTCGAGCGGCAGGTAGTAGAGCCGGGCCGCCAGGTCGGCGATGCTCGTGGCCGCCTCCGGACGGTCGGCCGCGACATCCACGTCGATCGCCTTGCCTTTGAGCGCCGCCAGAGCCGTCCGCGGGCTGCCGACGAGCAGTGGATTGCCGTGCACGAGAAGCGTTGCCAGCTTGGGCAGCTGCGCAACGCCCGCCGGCACCGTCGAGAGCGAGTTGGACCGCACGTCGAGCCTCGTCAGCCCGGACAGCGCGGGGAGCGTGGCCAGGCCGGCGTCGGTGAGGCCGACGTGCACCACCGACAGCGACGCGAGGTTGCCGAGGCCGGCCAGCGGCTGGAGCGACGCGAGCCCCTGCGGTGCGGCGGCATGGTCTCCCGGAATCAGCTCGAGCGACTCGAGGGCCGCGAGGTTCACGATGCCCGTGAGATCGCCCACGACGTTCCCATCGACGGTGAGCGACGTGAGTGGCGGCGACTGGGCGAGCACCGCGGGCGTGAGCCACGCATTGAGGTCGAGTGCCAATGACTCACGGACGGCCGCGGCCAGATCGGGGTCGAAGAACATCACGCCCTGCACGTCGCCGCTCCCGCGTCGCACGTGGCTGCGAATCGTGCCACGGACATCGAGCACCCCGGCCGATATGAGGGTGTCGCCCGTGTATGCGTGGAGCGGAGCGCCCAACGTCAGCGATGCGGCCCCCGCTTTGACGAGTCGTCCACCGCCAGTGATCGGCGTGTCGAAGCGGGCGGCGACGACCGTGGTGAACATCGTGCCCGCAGCCGGCGTCGAGAACGTGCCACCGCTCACGGTGTAGGCCCCGCCGCGAAACTCGATCGCGGCGGCGCCGACGCCACCCGAGATGGCGACCGTGCCGCCGGCAGGGCCGGTGAAGACAGCGGTATCGCCCCGGCTGCTGTTCCAACTGACGTAGCCTCCGGTGCCGCCACCGAGCGTCGGGTTGAACCAGACAGCGGCTCCTCCTTCCGTCCACGTGCCGGATCCTCCGAGCCCCGCCCCGGTCGCGACCAGGTTGTTCCTCGCCAGGAGGTCGGGATCCCAGTAGAGGACCGCCAGCAGCCGCCGCTCCTCCAGTCGCTCCATACCTCCAGAAGGCGATGATGCCATCACGGGGAAACGTCCCCCTTTTTTTGACATCCGCCGGGAACGCGAGCCTCGGCGACGGAAATAGGCCATGAGAACCTCCTTGGCGTTTTCCAAAGCCGATGGAAAGCGCGGGGGCGGTTGGGTTCTGATCGCGAAGCAGCCTCGACTTCGGAGGGGCCATACCCCGCCATCGGGCGATCTCTTAGAAAACGAAGGCCGGCCGGGTCAACGCCAGTTGGATTCGAGCCCCGGCAATGGAGGGCTTTTTCCACAGCCGGCTAGACTGAAGCCAGATCACACAGCCCGAGATCGGAACCCCCGCATGCCCACCCCCCCCGCCACTCCCGAGCCCGATCCGCAGCGTTGGATCAGCCGCCGCTGGTTCACGGCATCGGGGGCACTCGTTGCCGAACTCAGCGCCGATGCCGAACCGCTCGCCATTTTCGAGCGGCTATCGCGGCGGCGGCACTGCCTGTTTCTCGATAGCGCCATCCTCGACGGCTCCGGCCGCAACACGCTCGCCCCGGATCAGGCCGCCACGGAGGGCCCGGCGACGCCGCGGCTGGGCCGCTTTTCATACGTGGCGGCCGACCCGATCCATTCGATCGAGGTTATCGCCGGCGATGACGGCCACGACGCGACACGGGTGAACGAGGCATTTTCGCTGCTGCGGTCGCTGCTGGGCGACCTCGTCTGCGCGACGATTCCAGGGTTGCCACCCTTTCAGGGCGGTGTGGCCGGGCTCGTCTCCTACGACTGCGGCCTCGTGCGGCTGGGCCTCGCGCCCCCTGGGATCAGTGCGGTGCCACTGCTGTCGCTGCATGTCTATGACCTCGTCTACGCGTTTGACCACGATGCGGGCCGTGGCTGGATCATCTCGCAGGGCGTGCCCGCGAAGGGCCCGACGGCGCGGCGGGCCCGGGCGGAGGAACGGCTTGAAGGGTTGCTCGCGGCACTGGCCGAGCCGGTCTCAGCGGGCCACTCGCCTCCCATGGCACGCCGCGGCGAGATCGAGTCGACACAGTCGCGGGAAAGCTATCTCGACATGGTGCGGGCCGGCATCGAACTGGTTCGTGCCGGCGACATCTTCCAGGTCAACCTTGCGCAGCGGCTCAGCCTCGCCGCGACCATCGACCCGGTGGATCTCCACCTCCGCAGCCGCCTGCTCAACCCCGCGCCCTTTGCCGGCTTCTTCGATGCCGGCACGGCAACTATCGTGAGCATGTCGCCGGAGCGACTGCTGCAAGTCGAGCGGGGCACCGTGCGGATGCACCCCATCAAGGGCACCCGCCGCATGCTCTCGAGCCCCGAGGCTGATCTCTACGCCGGCGAGGATCTCGGGCAGAGTGAAAAGGACAGGGCCGAGAACGTGATGATCGTCGACCTCGTGCGAAACGACCTCTCCCGCGTCTGTGTGCCGGAGAGCGTTCGCGTGGAGGCGCTCTGCCGGCTGGAGCGATATCGCTACGTGCAGCATCTCGTGTCGATCGTGGCCGGCAGGTTGCGGCCCGGGCTCATGCCGCTCGACGCGCTCGACGCCGCAATTCCCGGCGGGAGCGTGACCGGCGCGCCCAAACAGCGGGCCTGCGAGATCATCAGCGATTGTGAAGGCTTCACCCGCGGGGCCTACTGCGGCTCACTCGGCTTCATCGGATTTGACGGCACGGCCGACTTCAACCTGCTCATCCGGACGTTCGTGGTCGCCCCCGACTCGATCAGCTTCGCCGTGGGCGGCGGCATCACCGCGAGGAGCGACCCCGCCGCCGAATACGCGGAGACGCTTCACAAAGCGGAGGGCATGCTCCGCGTGCTCGCCTCCTTCGGCGTTGGAGACGCGGCTGGCGCCGCGCCGGCTGCGACCGGCAAACCAGCGGAGGCCGCACGATGATCGTCGTCCTCGACAACCGCGACAGCTTCGTCTTCAACCTCGCCCGCCACTTGCACCTCCTCGGCGCAGCCACGGCGGTGGTGCCGAGCCATGCGATCGACGTCGACGGCCTCATGAGGCTCGAGCCGCAGGCGGTCGTGATCTCACCGGGCCCCTGCACACCGGCAGAGGCGGGCTGCTCGGTCGCCGCCATCCGCGGCTGTCGGGGCCGCGTGCCGGTGCTCGGCGTCTGCCTCGGCCATCAGGCGATCGCGGCGGCGCTCGGCGGAACCATCGTCCGCGCCCGCGAGCCCGTGCACGGCCGCGCGAGCCCCGTGCATCACGACGGCATCAATCTCTTCGCGGGCATCCCCAGCCCGATGACCGCCTGCCGGTATCACTCGCTCGTCGTCGCCGCCGACAGGCTGCCGGCGGGCCTCACCGTGACCGCGCGGGACGACGAGGGCACGGTCATGGCGATCGCCCACGAGGCCGACCGCCTCTATGGAGTGCAGTTTCATCCGGAATCGATCCTCACGCGGCACGGCTTCCGGTTGCTGGCGAATTTTCTCACCGCGGCGGGCATTCCCCACCACGCCGACCGCGTGGCCGACCTCGACGCAAGCGTGGCCGCCCAGTCGCTCACCCCACCCGACCGCCGCGACGAAGACGACACCAGGGTCGTGACGTTTTGAAGTCGTTTTCGATGCCTCGATGCATCCGTGAGGGGCATGGGCAGCCCCGAACCGTCATGCCGGGCGGAAGCCGCCGTTGACGGGAATCACCTGGCCCGTGACGAACGCCGCCTGCGGCGAGACGAGCCAGTGGACGGCATTGGCGATGTCGGCCGGCGTGCCCCAGCGGCCGAGCATGCTTTCGCGAACCGCCCGCTGTTGCCAGACGTCGCTGGCCCCTTCGCCCCATGACGTGCGGATCCAGCCGGGGGCCACGCAGTTGACGCGAACGTGCGGTGCCAGTGATTTCGCGAGGCTCTTCGTGAAGGCCATCACGGCCCCCTTGGTGGCGGCGAACAGTTCGCCACTGTCTCCCTCCATGCCGGTGGCCGCCTGATCCCAGCCGATCGTCACGATCGAGCCCCCCTCGCGATCCCGCATCCACCGTCCGATGCCGCGCGCCAGGAGCATGGTGGAGACGACATCAACTCGAAGCAGTTGGTCGAGCTTCTGTTCAAAGCCCCACTTCGCCGGCGGTCCGGTGAGCACGTCGGCCCCGGCCACGAGCACCAGCGTATCGAGTTGCGGCAGGCAACGGCCCACCTCGGCAACCAGTTGCTCGATGGCCGGCGTATCGGCAAGATCGGCGAGAAACGTGCCAGCATGACGGTCATCTCGTGCCAGCACCGCCGCCACTTCGGCGGCCGCCTCGGGGGAGCGACCATGCACGGCCACGCGGGCGCCTGCCGCGGCCAACGCGACCGCCACGTCGCGGCCGATGCCGTGCGTCGAACCGGTGACGAGCGCCGTCCGTCCCACGAGATCGTTCACGGCGTATTTCCCTTGGCGGTGCCAGGACCAGCCGCAACAGGCTCGCTCGCCCCGGCCGGCTCGCCGGGCTTGTCGGATTCGCTGATGACGGGCACTTCGTAGCCGGCCGCCTCCTCGGCGTTTCGCACCAGGAGCCGGTTGCCGGACAGGGAGAGATTGTTCCACGTCTGGCCGTCGATCGCGGCCAGCCGGCCCCGCACGGCATGCTTTTCCGGCGATGCTTCGACGAGCACCACCTCGCCCGACTCCGCCTGCACGAGCAAGAGCGGCCCCGCGCGGAGCACCTGCCCCTGGCCATACCGGCCTCCCTTCCACCGTCGCTTGCCGTCTGCGACCGATACGCACTCGAGGATGCCGTCGGAGAGCCCGTAGGCGTGGCCCTCGTGCATCGCGACGTTCGTGAACTTCGTCTTGAGCAGGCCGGCATTCCGCCAGACCTCGCGGAGCGTCCAAGGCTCGGCGTCGCTCTTCTCGATCTCGAAGACGGCCGCCCCGATGCCGTAGCCCTTCGAGAGAAAGAGCCGGCTGTCGCCGATCGGCACCGCCTGCGAGCAGCTGGCATCGGAGTTGGAGTGGCCAAGCCAGGGATGCTCAAAGATCTCGTGGCCGTCGGTCGGATCGTAGCCGGCCACATGCGCTTCGTTGACGCTCACGATCATCTGCCGGCCGCCAAAATCGACCAACTGCGGCGACACGTAGCTGATCTGTTCGTCGCCGGTGGTCCAGCGTCGTTCTCCCGTCGCACGATCGAAGGCCACGAGCGCGAGAAACTCGGGGTCTTGGGCCGATCGCCGCGTCCGCGGTCCGCCAGCCGGCACGATCACGAGATCGTCGGTGACCAACGGCGACGCTGCCCGGCCCCAAGACACCATCGCGCCATGGGCAACCGGATCGATCCCCAGTTCGTCGAGCACGTCCTTTTTCCAGAGCACGCGGCCCGTTGCGCCGTCGATCGCATGGAGCCAGCCGGTGGCGCCGTGAGCGTAGACGACCCCGTCGTGAATCGTGGGCGTGGAACGGGGACCGACACCGCCAAGCACGGTCTCGTGCCGTCCCTTTACAGCGACGGCCCACTCCGGTGCGCCGGTGACCACCGAGCAGCACGAGACGATCTCTTCGTCGCCCCGCTGCTCGAGCGTCACCGCATGGTCGCCACAGGTGGCAAACCCGCTCCAGCCGGCGCCGATCGGCCTCTTCCAGAGCAGCCGCGGCGGCCTCGCCTGCCAGTCGGGATCGAGCACGGGGCTGTCGATGCCACAGCTGCCAGACGGCCCGAGGAACCTGGAAAAATCGCCGGGGGATGCACGCCAGGGAGCGGCTGCCGCGGCGGCATCCTCCGCGGGCGTAACGGCCCCCGCGCGATGCTGCGGCAGGAGACGATCGCGGGACGGGCTCCATCGAAAGGCAAACTCCGGCACGAGATCCCCCGACACCCGTTCGATCCGCAGCACAGAACCGCAGACCACCACCGCGCCGAGCAGGCCGCCGAGCATGGCCTGCTTCAGGGTGTTGGCATGGCCGCTCTCACGGACGAACCAGAGCAAGAGCGTCATCAAGGCCGAGAAGCAAAGGATGAGCGTGATGATGTTGCGCACCGCCTGATCGACGATGCTGCCCACGATCGGCTCGAGCCATCCGGATCGAACCAGGAAGGTGGCGGCAGCCAGCGAGGCCAGCGTGATCCACACGCGGCGGGGCGGCACGAGAGGCCGGAGATCCTTGCCGCCCGCCACCGGGGCGGACTCGATACGAGTGGTTTTCTTCATAGATGGAAAGTGTAGCAATCGCGGAGATTTCACGAAAAACATGGCCGATGATTCTCGTGTGAGGAACAGCATGTGCGAGACTCGACCCCTGATCGTGAGGAGCCGGTCGGAGGCACGCGCAGGAGCCGGTGAACTTTGCGACTCACAAGCGATTCGCCACCGTCCATGAGCCTCCCGTAGCAAAGTCCGCCGGCGACGAGCAGGCCGCAGCCGGCGAACCAATGCGGCCCACCGGCGGCGCATCGCCATTTGACGCTGCCACGGCGTGTTCCTTGTCGGTGGTCGGAAGCTCAACTAGACTCGTCGAGACACGTTTTTCCCGCAGGATTCGGCATGCTCACCCCCGACGCCCCCGGTTCAGCAGCCTCGCACGCTCTCGGTCCCTCCACAACGGCCGTGCACGCCGGCGAGGCCCGGCAGAAGCCCGGCTTCTCCATCACCGACCCGATCTTCGCGTCGAGCACCTACACCTTCCGCGACACGCAGTCGATCATCGACTTCATCGAGGAGAAGCAGCCCCGCGAGGAATACGGCCGCTATGGCAATCCGGGCGAGCGGGTGGTGGAAGACAAGCTCGCCGCAATCGAGGGGGGCGAGGCTGCCGTGCTCTTCTCCAGCGGCATGGCGGCTCTGGTCGGCCTGTTGATGGCACACCTGAATGCGGGCGAGGAGATCGTCTTCTTCGACGAGTGCTACCACCGCAGCCGCGAGTTCTGCCGCAAGCACCTCACCCGGTTCGGCGTGGTCTTCCGCGAGGTGCCCACCTGCGACTATGCGGCCATGGAGGCGGCGATCACGCCGCGGACCAAGTTCATCGTCAGCGAATCCCCCACCAACCCGCACCTGAGCGTGGTCGACATCGAGCGGTTCGCCGACATCGGCCGCCGCCACGGCGTGCTCTCGCTCATCGATGCCACGCTCTGCACGCCCTACAACCTCCGGCCGCTGGCGTTGGGCGTCGACTTCGTGCTCCACTCCGCGACGAAGTATCTGGGCGGCCACAACGACCTGCTGGCAGGCGTGGTCATCGGAGGGCGGGAAAAGCTGGAGCCTGTCCGCCATCTCCGCGGCATCATGGGCGGCGTGAACTCCCCCCACAACGCCTATCTTCTTGAACGCGGTCTCAAGACGCTGGCCCTGCGGATGGAACGGCACAACGCCAATGGCATGGCCGTGGCCCGGTTCCTCGAGGCGCACCCGCGGGTGGAGCGGGTACTCTACCCCGGCCTGGAGAGCCATCCGTATCACGCGCTCGCGGCCCGGACCATGCGGGGCTTTGGCGGCCTGGTCACATTCTTCGTGAAAGATGCCGACTGGCGGCAGACTGCCCAAGTTATCGATGCCGTCAAAATTCCGCGGATCGGCCCGAGCCTGGGCGGCGTTGAATCGCTGATTGAGCAACCGCTGGTGATGAGCTACTGGAACTATTCGCCGGCCGAGCGGGCCACTTTTGGCATCTCGGACAACATGATCCGCCTCGCCTGCGGCATTGAAGACTCAGCCGATCTGATCGCCGACCTCGCCGCCGCGCTCGACTGCGCAAAATAGGAAACCCCTGCCGATAGCGTCGATTTTGGCGGAAGTTTCGGTCGTGAGGATGACGATAGCTATTCCGATTGAAGAACAGCGGCAGGGCCATTCCCACCGCAGTGCAGGATCGGAAGGAGTCTGTCATGAGCGTTTCTTACGGTTCGAGGTGCCTTGCTGGCACGTCGCTGGTGGTCCTCCTGATGGGCAACGGTATTGCGTTGTCTCAACAGCCGAACCCGGCGGTCGCCGCTGGCGTGCAGAGCGAGCTGCGTTGGACACCCCATCGATCCGCGACCTCGGCCGAGCCGACGACGCCCCCGGTCTCCGGTGGTACGGCCGCCCAGACGCCATCGCAGCCCGTCAACGCTTCGGCGGCTCCCGTCGCAACTGCCACCATGCCGCCGGCATCCGCGCCAGCAGTGCAGCGGACGGCTTCCGTTGTCGCGCCGCCCGCCTCGGTGAGCTTGCCCGCCGACGTTCCTGCCGTAGCGGCCACCCCGCGTCGACAGGCCGCAAGAACACAGCCTCAGTTTCAGTTTCAGCCTCGCACGCAGCCCACAGGCCAGATGGGCGACTGGACCAGCGACAACCGCCTGCCCGGCCGCTTCCGCTCCAACGCTTCGAATGCCGGCCAGTTTTCCTTTCCTGACATGAGCGATGTCAGCCTGTTCCGTGCGCCGCAGGGTAACACCGGTCGCCCGCTGCTTGCCGTCGAGGGCACGCCCCGGCGACCGGCCGCCGAACCGGTCGGCTACCCAGCCGGCGGCGGTCTTGCCCCGCGTTACAAACCCAATGCCAGCCGGTCAGCCGGCCAGCGGGGTGAACGCCTGGCGATGAATGCCGACGGGCTGCCGTCTGTCATGGCTCAGGCACCACAGGCCACGGCGATCGACGATGCCGCCCTTGGACGACTGCCGGCCGCCAACGGTGCGGCCAGCCAACCGCTTCCCTCACCAGCCGCCCCGCAGTCGATGCCGATGGGCGATAATCCTTCGATCGTGATCAACACGATGCCGTCGGAGATGACGGAATACGGCCCGGAGGGCTATGGCGAATACGGTGCCGAGGGATACGACCCGTCGATGTCGTCCGCGAATAGCGGCATGTGGATGGGCGAGTATCCGAGCCAGTTGCACGTCGAATCGTTCTACGACGATCCCTACGCGTGTGAGGAGGCGGACGGATTCCTGACCTGCTGTCCGCACGACGGCCGGATCTGCGCCTGGCTGCGGCAGTTCGGCAAGCCTTACTATGGCTGGAGATGGTATCGCGACTTCACCGCCAGCGTTGGTGTCACGTCGTTCCAAAATCAGTCCAACTTCGGACTGCTGGCCAACAACGGCACCAACGAATACATCAACTGGGCCATGCCCTTCTGGAATGCGTTCGGCATCGGCTGGCAGCTTGGTGCACGAGCCGTCCAGACCAACTTCCATCAGCCCACGCTCAACGACGGGACGAGCACGTTCCAGGCCAACTCGCGGCAGCAGACCTTCGTGACCACCGGCTTCTTCACGCGGGCCTTCGAGGGCCGCGGCCTCCAAGGCGGAGCCGTGTACGACTATCTGGGCGAAAGCTACTTCGAACAGATCGACGTCTCGCAGATCCGCGGCGAACTGAGCTACGTCTGGGGCTACCACGAACTGGGCTTCTGGGGCGCCTTCAATGCCATGGAGCAGCAGGGCACGCTCACCCCCGGCTCGAGAACGCCCGGGGTGGCCAGCACCGTCGACCTCTACACCGCCTTCTACAGGCTCCACTTTGGCGATGCCAACGAGGCCCGCGTCTGGGGCGGTGCCACGGGCGACGGTCAGGGGATCGTGGGGGCGATGGTCCGGGCTCCGCTGTCGCGGTCGCTGGCCCTGGAGAGCAACTTCACCTACCTGCTCCCTGACAAGTCGCAGACCTTGCCGCTCGGTCCCACCAACGTCACTTTCTCGCCGTCGGCGTGGAACCTGTCCGCCAACATCGTCTACTACCCCGCCGGCCGTGCCCGGCGGAGCCTGGCCAGCCCGTATCGGCCGCTCTTCGACGTCGCCGACAACGGCAGCATGATCCGCGCCCTGGCCCGCGGCCAGCGGGCCAGGCCCTAGGCCGCGGCTGGCGGGCCGGCACGGCTGGCAAACCGCCGTCGGCTGACGCTGGGGAAGGTTTTGTAGTATCTTGCGAGCGGACCGGCGGGTCGGACCGCCTCCGCGCGACGTGTCGCCGGATGGCCCGGCTGCTGGCACGACGTGCCCCCCTCCCCAGCCATTGTGGAATTCATGATGTCGGAACACGAACAGAAGAAAGATCCCTGGGCCGATCTGGCAGACTCTCTGGGTGCCAAACCCGCCGCCAAGCCCGCTGTCCCTCCTCCGACTCCGTCAGCGCCTCCCGCGTCTGTCCGCCCGCCGCAAAAGCCCCGTGCCGAGAAGCCGGCCCCCGCCGCTCACTCCGATTGGGGAAGCGTGGCCTCGACGCTCGGCCTGACCCCTGCCGCAGAAACGGCTTCCTCGGCCCCGGCCAGCCGGCCACAACCGCCTGCAGCCCCAGTCCGGCCAGCGGCTCCGGTCGATCGTGGAGCGGTCGAACAGCCGGCCCGTCGCAGCGAGCGGGACCACGACGAATTCTCTTTCGGCACCCGCCGGCCGGCGGCTGATTCGGCCCCACAACAGAGCCGCGAGCCACAGCGGCCTCGACGCACCGAAGAAAGACGCACCGAAGAAACGCAAAGTGAAGGACCGTCCCGTTCCGCTGGCGAACGCGCCGACGAAGGCGCTCGAGATCGGACCGAGTCTGGCGATGCACCGCGGGGCCCCCGCGATGATGAGCAGGGTGAGGGCCGCGGACGACGTCGCCGGGGCCGACGCGGCGGCCGCGGACGTGGCGGCAGAGGCCGCGAGGAAGGCCGCGATCGCCCGCTGCCGAGCCGCTTGGATGACGAACAAACCGCTGGGCGCAGGCCGGCCTCCGCAGAGGATCACGACGACTTCGACCGTCCGTCGACGGAGCAGTCGGGTGAAGCCGCAGACCGCGCCAGCCTGCCGCGTGAATCAGTCGGTGATGACGACGGGGGCCAGCGTCGAGAACCAGCCGGAGAAGGCGATCGTGACGCCGACGGCGCTCCACGCCGTCGGAGGCGTCGAGGCCGTCGCGGCGGCAGGCGTCGCGGCCGTGGCGATCGCGAAGGCGACGTCGGCGCGGGCGCACAGTCGGATCGCGAGGGCAGCGTACCCGCCCGCGATGATGGCGATTTCGATGACGAACCGCTGCCGTCAGGGTATGGCGTGCGGTCTCCCGCGAGGCCAACGGACTCCGGTAGGGCCGATGCCTCCCGGCAAGAGGGCAGCCGATCGGGGACGGAAGGCACCGGCGAGTCGTCTGGAACCGCAAGAACTGAAGGCCGTGAAGGTGGCGAATCCGGTGGCCGTCGTCGTCGGCGCCGCCGCGGCGGCGAAGGACGCAGCCGCGACTCTCGTGGCACTTCATCTGCAGCCGAGGGCAGCCGGGAGGGTTCGGCATCCCGCCGTTCCACCGGAGGGGGCGAACAACGCCGCAGCCGACGTAGCCGTGGCAGAAGCGGGGGCGACGAGCGGCGATCCGCATCGACCTTCGACCGTGGCCGTCGCGATGAATTTGCCCCGGTGGCGGGGGGACGCGAGGAGGATGACGAGGGCCTGGAGTTTCTCGGCATCGAAGATGCCAGCCACGACGGCCGCATCCGCGACAATCGCCCTCCAGCGGATGACGATGACAGCATCATCGAGAGCGGGCTCAACGATGTGCTCGACGTGCCCAGTTGGGTGGAGGCCATCGGCATCGTGATCGCCGGCAACCTCGACGCCCGCAGCCGACCGCCCCGCGGCGGCGACGGCGACCGTGGCCGTGGGGAATCGCGGGGCGACTCCGCGGGCCGCGGCGGCTCGTCAGACAGGCCGCGCGACTCTAGGCGTGGCGGCCGCTCCGGCGACCAACGCTAGGCAAGGCTTTTCCACGATCCGGCAAAGCACGATGTTCGCCACGCCGAGTGGAAAAGGCCATGGATGGCTTTCCACGATACGGCGAACACGATGTTCGCCACGTCGAGTGGAAAAGGCCATGGATGGCTTTTCCACGATACTATTTGAGCGAGATCGTCCGGGCGAGAGGCCGCAGGATCTGATCGACCACACAGGTATCCACCACCTCGCGTGCCAGGGTGGCCAGCCGGTCCATCGCCTCCACGTAGGTGGTGCCGGGTTCCAGACTCCCGTACTGCCGTGCCGTCACGTAGACGCTCAGTTGCTCCTCGGCGAAGTCACCAGTACGGACCTGAAACGCGTTGGTCCTGGTCTCGGTGCTGACGCGGACCTGCACCCGGCAGTCTTCATCGAGAGAAATCGTCAGGGACGGCTCGTAATTGATGACGCGGCCGCCGGGCAGTTCGGCCGTCCGGTCGAATGCCGACCCAACGCCGAGAGCCTCTGCCAGCAGGGCGTTGTGGTTGCCACGGAAGGCGAAATCGAAGCCGAACAGCAGATCAAGCGCCTCGCAATCCAGCGGGCTGATCGAGAGGAACGCCGGAGCCAGGTCGAGAACCAGGCGGTGCTGTTCGAGCACTGCCTCGAGCGAAGGCGGATTCACCTGGCCAGAGCAGAGCCGTTTCGACTCCACCGCCGCCCAGCGATACCGCCCCTGTTCCTTGTCCTCCTCCAGCACGAAATCCCGCTTGTCACGGCAGTAGAACTTCCGCATGGAGGGAAAACGCTTCTGCACTCTCTCAAAGAAGTGCAGAACGGTCTCCCGCTGGCCCGGAAGTTCCATCTCCGTGGCCAGATTCATGTTGACGTAGAAATCGTCGGCAAGCGACGCATACTGCGTCATGCGTGTGAACTCCGGGGGGACCTTCGGCGGAAATGACCAGTATACGAATGCTGTTTATGGAGTGTCAAAATAACGCCGCATCCCGGCGGCGTCCTTGGCCCCCCGGCTGGATTCCTCCAGGAGGGAACGTCATACTTTGGGCAAGACGTGCTGGGATCGCACGCCCCGAAACCCAAGCCCGCCAAAGGCTGGTCAACATGCCATCGCCGCCGGAAGCTTCCCTGATTCCCGACCACCGTCTGTCGATCGAAAAGCGTGGCGATGGGGCAATCGTCGTCAGGGTGCGGTCGGAAGGGCCGGAGGAATCGCGGTTGCCCGACGCCGTGTTTTCCTTCCGCAACGGCGACCCTCAATACGCCTACTGGCTCGACCGACTCAAGGCCGTATCGCCTCAACAACACGCGCAGTAGTCACGAGCGCACCGGCTGTTTCGGCCGGCTGCCTTTTCCGAAAACCGCCGGGACGGACTTTCAATCATCGGCCCGTGAACTGGCAATCAGCGAGATGAATTCGCGGTTGCTCTTGAACTTGGCGAGCTGCTTCGTGAGCTGCTCCATGGCATCGACGTGGTGCATCGTGGAAAGGGTGCGACGGAGCATGCCGACCGCGTGCAGCGTGTTGGCATCGAGCAGTTTCTCCTCACGCCTCGTCCCGGACTGCGAGATGTCGATCGCCGGCCAGACCCGCCTGTCCGAAAGCTTGCGGTCGAGCACCAGTTCCATGTTTCCCGTGCCCTTGAACTCCTGAAAGATCAGCTCGTCCATCCGGCTGCCGGTATCGATCAGGGCCGTCGCCACGATCGTCAGTGAGCCGCCCTCCTCAAACACCCGAGCCGTGGCGAACAGCTTCTTGGGGATGTCGAGCGCCTTGATGTCGACGCCGCCTGACATCGTGCGGCCCGTATTGCCGACCCACTTGTTGAAGGCCCGGGCCATGCGGGTGATGGAGTCCATCAAAAGAAATACGTCCTTCCCCGTCTCGGCTATCCGCTTGCAGCGTTCGATCACGAGCTGCGACAGCCGCACGTGGCTCTCCACGTCGCAGTCGAGGCTGCTGGCCATCACCTCCCCCTTTACGGTCCGGCGCATGTCCGTGACCTCTTCGGGACGCTCGTCGATGAGCAGCATCACGAGCTGAAGCTCGGGATGGTTGGTGGAGATGGCCTGCGACACCTGCTGCAGAAGCACGGTCTTACCCGTACGGGGCGGCGCCACGATCAGCGCCCGCTGCCCCTTGCCCAGCGGCGTGAGCAGATCCATCACGCGGGTCGTGAGCGGCTGCTGGCCGGTTTCGAGACGGAGCCAGGTTTCGGGATTGATGGGGGTGAGCTGATCGAAGGTCTTGACGTTTGAATAGAGGTCGGGCGTCATGCCCTCCACCTCCTGGATCTCGCGGACACGCGGCCCCTGCTGCCTTCTGCCGGGCTGCACGAGCGCTTTGATCGACACGCCCTCCCGCAGTCGATACCGCTCGATCATCGTGGCCGGCACGAACGGATCGGTCCGCTCACGCTGGTAGTTGGTCTCGGAACTCCGCAGGAACCCATAGCCGTTGGGGTGCATTTCCAGGATGCCATGGCTCGGCTCGAGGGGAATCGGCTCACCATTTTCGGTGACCTCCGGCTCGAGTTCCGGCGGTCGCATGCCCTCTCCCTCCATGTCGACAGCTCCGGCTCCCGCAGGCACAGGGCCGCCACCGCCACCGCCACCTCCGCCACGACGAAACCGACGACGACGACCGCCGTAGCCGCCGCCACCGCCGCCACCGCCGCCACCGCCGCCACCGTGCGACTGCCCCTGCCCACCACCACCGCCGCCATAGCCGCCCGGTGCCTGGCCTCCCTGGCCGCCAAACCCACCACGGCCCCGCGATCGCCTCCGCTTCGACATGGATACAACACACCCTGGGGAAAAAGGATCGGACCACACCCGTTCGCACCGTCCGCTCGCTCCGCACCATGCGGTCAGTCAAGCTGAGGACGGCCGAAAAGACCGAACAGACGAGATCCTGGATGAACGAGAACTCGATAAACCGGCCCCAAAAACCAACCCCTCAAGGATTTCAATCAAAGCGGATCTCAATCCAAACGGATTTCAATCCAACCAGATAGCAAACCAAGAGTTTTGGCTCGAAGGCCCTAGGCTTCAGAGTCCAGACGCTCCACGTGAACGTCTGAGAACCGGAAGCAGATCCCGGGGGGGCCATTGCAAGGCCCTCTATCTCGAAAAATCTTTTTGAGATTCCTCGGGATCGACACGGCGGCTGTGCCGCTGCTGAAAAACCCTGTCTCAACGTGTCAGGCAGAAGTATCTTCTGCCCCGCACGGAATGTCAAGCGGCGGGGATTCGCAGGAAACTGGACCGGAGTCACGAAGCGGCAAGATGGGGCAAATGGCGAACTTTCAGGCGAGCTTTTCGGCTCCAAATCCATACTGGCCGCTTTTTCGATGCGATTCCTGCGACCGTTTCGACCGATACATCTTCCGGACCTGGGGGCGCCCCAAAAGCTCGTGAGGCCCAGAGGCTGGAGTGATGTTTCCGACCTACATGGTGATTCCTATGCCAATCCCCGCTCGAACCTACCGCCTGCTGGCCATGGTGGCCCTGCTGGTGTTGTCGTCTGCGTGGTCAGTCAGCGCATCGGCCGCCGTTGCATGGCATGCCGATCTCGCGGCCGCACGCCGTGCATCCGAGGTCAGCCGACGGCCAGTGCTCGCGATTTTCACCGCCAGTTGGAGTTCGTCGAGCGTGAATCTCGACCGGACAACGTTCGCCAGCGACGAAGCCGTTGCCCTCATCGCGGCCTGCTTCGAACCGGTGTGCGTGGATGTCGATGCGAACGCCGAGACCACGCGCCGCCTGGGCGTTTCGCGGGTGCCAACCGCCTGCATCCTCACGGCCAATGAGCAGGTGCTATCGACATTCGAACTTCCCGAAACGCCCGCCGGATTCGTGGCGTCAGCGGCCCGCGCTGCGCAGGAGGCGGCGTTTGCCTCCGCGACACGGCCCCAGTTTCAGGCCAAGACGACGGAGCCCTCGCCCAGCCTACGGCAGTATGCCGACGTCTCCGGAAGCGGATCAGGCGCACTGCCGACCTTCGGAGGCGACGTGGGCCAGGCCATGCGTGTGAACACGGGGGGTGAAGTACGCGGCACGGTGCCGCCGGGCGGCCACGCGATCAAGGCCGTCGCCGCCAAGGTCCGCATGCTTTCCGACTTCGCCAGTGACAATTCCGCCCCGGTCGCCAACACGAGCGACGCTATCGCGGCCTCGTTCCGGGACAGCGAGCCCCCTCTGTCGACCGCCCCAACGGCCGTGCGGGCGACACCAGAGCCGACAGCCAGTTCGACCACCCTGGCGGCCGTGCCTGCAGCAGAAGCGACCGCAGCGTTGGCTGCTCCGTCCGCAGTCCCCGCCGAACTGCCCACGGCACCGGTCGCCGCTCCGGCAGCTCCGGCCACGCTGGCAGCAAGCGATCACGCAGCGACCGCTCCCGCAGCAGCGTCATTCAATGAACCGCTGAGCAGCACTGTCGCGCACACGCCGCTGAGCATCGAGCCTTCGCCCACCACTCCCGCGACCATTCCTTCCAAGTCTGCCCCCTGGCTCGGCGGGTCGCAGCGCGATCAGGTGGCCTCCCCCGCGCAGCCGGCGCCCGCGGCAGCCGTGGCGGTGGCTCCCGCCGCGCCGGCAGCACCGTCCGCCTCGGCGAGCCCTGCGGTCTCCCAGCCGCTTGCGGCATCCAAGACGCCAGCCGCTCCTCAGCCCCCAGCGGAAACGCAACCGACGACGCCAAAGCCGCCGGTCACCGCAGGTTCGGCCACCGCCGTTGCCGATTCCAAACCGCAGAAACCGGCGACCAGCTTCAGTTCGTCACTGCTCTCGGCCATGCAGAAACCTTTCAGCATGTTCTCAAAGCCTGCGACAGCGAAGCCGGCTCCGCAGGATTCAATCACCGCCTCCAGTTCAGCGCCCCAGGTTCCAGCCACCGCGGCTCCGGCGGTCGAGCCCGACGCCTACGGCTCCATGCCGGTCGGCTTGGAAGGCTACTGCCCCGTCACACTCGCGGAACGCGGCGTGTGGGTCGAGGGCCGCGCCCAGTGGGGCGCGAGGCACCGCGGTCGAACCTATCTCTTCGCCACTGCTGAACAGCAGAAGGCCTTTCTGGCCGACCCCGACCGATATGCCCCGGCACTCTCCGGCGACGATCCCGTTCTGGCGTTCGACACCGGCAAGAGCACGCCCGGCCAGCGTCGCTACGGCGTTACCTATCAGTCGCGGACCTACCTCTTCTCATCGACAGACACTCGCGACGCCTTCGCTGCCAACCCCCAGCGTTACACGTCCGGGGCCCTGGTTGCCGAGAATCGGGCACCGACCGCCGGTCAGGCCATACGCTGATCTTCACGGCAGCCTGGCCCAGCCGCGGCAGCGTTCGACGGCGTTTCGCCACTGCGTGAGCAGCCGCGTGCGGTCCGCTTCGGCCAATCGCGGCTCGAAGACCCGCTCCACCCGTCGTGCCTCGTCCACGGCGGCCGCATCGGAAAAAAACCCCGTCGCAAGGCCCGCCAGCAGTGCTGTCCCCAGGCTCGTGGTCTCGAGCACCGCGGGCCTTTCCACGGGCAGACCGAGCACGTCAGCCTGCATCTGCATGAGCAGATCGTTGGCGCTCGCGCCGCCGTCGACGCGGAGGCGGCCCAGGCTCACGCCCGCATCCTGCTGCATGCAGGAGACGACGTCGGCTACCGACAGGGCGATCGATTCGAGCGCCGCGCGGGCGATGTGCCCGCGGGTCGTGGCCCGCGAGAGGCCGATGATGAGCCCCCGGGCGAACGGATCCCAGTGAGGCGCGCCCAGTCCCGTCAGCGCCGGCACGAGCATCACGCCGCCAGTGTCGTCCACGCTCCGAGCAAGCGGCTCGATCTCGCTGGCGTGCCCGATCATCCCCAGCCCGTCCCTCAGCCAGCCCACGAGGCTGCCGGCCACGAAGACCGACCCCTCGAGAAAAAAGTCGGCGGCAGGAGTGGCCGCCGCAGGGCTGCCCCCCAGCGTGCAGGCTGGCGTGGTGAGCAGGCCGTGGCGGCTGGCCACAGGCTCATGCCCCGTGGAGAACATCAGGAACGCGCCGGTGCCGTACGTATTTTTCGCATCGCCCGCCCGGACGCAGCCCTGACCAAACGCCGCCGCCTGCTGGTCGCCGGCACACCCCGCGATCGGGATCGTCGCTCCCAGCCACGCGGCGTCGGCCTCGCCGAACGAACCGCTCGACGGCCGCACTTCCGGCAGGATCGCCCGCGGCACGCCGAAGATCTCGCAGAGTTCTTCGCTCCACTCAAGCCGGTGAATGTCGAAGAGGAGCGTGCGGCTGGCGTTGGTGACATCCGTGGCATGCACGCGGCCACCCGTGAGCCGCCAGATCAGGAAGGTGTCGACCGTGCCGAAAAGGATCTCGCCCGCCTCGCAGCGCTTCCGCAGCCCCGGCATCGTCTCCAGCAGATGCATGATCTTCGTGGCTGAGAAATAGGGATCGAGGAGCAGGCCGGTACGGCAGCGAACGTCGTCCTCGATTCCCCGCGCTCGGAGCGAATCGCAGAGAGGTGCCGAGACACGGCTCTGCCAGACGATCGCCGGCGCGACGGGGCGGCCGGTGATGCGATCCCAGAGGATCGTCGTCTCCCGCTGGTTGGTAATGCCGATGGCGGCCACCTGCTCCGGCGCCGTGCCGC
Source organism: Pirellulales bacterium (assembly GCA_044236455.1). Taxonomy (GTDB): domain Bacteria; phylum Planctomycetota; class Planctomycetia; order Pirellulales; family UBA1268; genus CAMCQY01. Next base: position 56,652 of record JBIIGJ010000003.1, on the reverse strand, counting down.
TCGACTCGAGCACGCGGCGGGCGCAGGCAAGTTGTGACCGCCAGATATCCTCCGGGTCGTGCTCGACGATAGCCAGGTCTCCGGCATCACCTCCGGCGCCGCCCCCTGCCCCGCCGACGACGGTTCGGGTGATCTGGGGAAACTCCTCCTGCGCCGTCGCCAGCGGAGCACCATGCCGATCGAACAGGATCGCCCGGCTCGACGTCGTGCCCTGATCGAGCGCGAGGATGCAGGTCTTCATGCCGGTGTGGGTTGGTCTCGCTTCCGTCATCGTTTGCTCCCCTTCATGTTTTCGGCCTGTCTGGCCCCGCCGGCCGGGCCCATCACGCTGTTCGTCTGCGGCACGTTGCGGCCATACCGCGATTCCAATCTCGTCACGCAGCCGTCGATGGCGGCCTCCATCCGATCCTGCGGCAACGCACCGACCGCCACCATCGACTCGGCCACGTCTGCGATCGCCTCGCGGCTGAGCCGCTCGTGGAACGACAGCATCAGCCGCCGCTCGATCAGGTCTTCGAGCGTGGCGGCCCACTCTTCACGAACGCAGAACCCCACCGCCGCAGCCGGCAGGCCGATGCCACGAATCACCTGCCCACGCGCGGCCATCCCCTCCGCCCCCTGCCACACCGACGCAGCGCGTGCCCCGAAGAGTGCGACGGTATTGTCCGCCACCGCGGCGGCATCGGACTGCGGCACGCCCGCCCGTTCCGCCAGGCCACGACACTCGATCGCCGCGGCCTCACGAGAGGCACCGGCACAATTTCCCGGCAGCGGCCGCTCCCGCGACGTGGCCCGCACCGGCACTCCGAGCGTGCCGAGCACGGTGGCTGCCGACGTTTCGGCGAGGCTGCGGCAGGTGGTGAGCTTGCCGCCCACGATAGACCACAGCGGCAGCGACGCATCTTCGTGCCGCACGAGCAGATGGCGCCGGGTGACCCCCGCCGGCGACCGCGCATCGCCGGAAACACAAGGCAGCGGCCGCACGCCGCAGTAGTGCTGCTGCACATGGTCGCGCCGCACCGCCGCCATCGGAAAGAGCCGTGCCACCGCGGCGAGCAGATAGCCGATCTCCGCCTCGTCGGCACGCGCCTTCGCCGGATCGCCACTGAAAGGAATGTCCGTGGTGCCCACGAGCACGAGTTCGGGCCCGAACGGCAGCACGAAGATGGGCCGGCCATCGGTCGCCTCGCAATAGACGCCGTAGTCGGCAAGCGCCCCCCGCAGCGCCGCACATCTCACCACGAGGTGGCTCCCCTTCGTGCCACCAATGAGTCGGCGGCCGGCGGCATCGGCCGTCGGAAACAACGACTCCAGCGTGCGGTCCACCCAGGCGCCGGTGGCATTCACGATGGCGTCGGCCCTCACCTCCAGCGGGCCGTTGCCGCCGGGCGACGGACCGATCGCGAGCATGCCGTCGCGGCCGAGCCGCACCTGCCGCTGGGTGCAGACCGCGAACCGCGTGCCCGCCGCCGCCGCGATGCCGCGGGCATCAACGAGCAGCTCCACCGTGAAACGTTCTGGAAAGAGCAGTTGTGCATCGAAGTAGAGGCCTGCGCGCGGAAAGAGGCGTGGATCGATCTGCGGCATTCCCGCGCCACCTGCCCGCACCATGCGGTGCCGCGGCCAGCCCGCGCCGGCCGCCAGCAGGTCGTAGAGCGAGAGGCCCGCCCCCACCGTCCAACTGCCCCGTCCCCGCCGGCCCCGCCAGCCGCGGGCCAGCGACTCCCAGCCGACCAGCCGTGCCCCGGCAGCCCACAGACCGCCCCACCGCCCCTCCACCGGAAGATAGAATGGCAGCGGCTGCACGAGATGCGCCGCCAGCCGCACGAGACGGTTACGTTCGGCAAGACTCTCGCGGACCAGGCCGATCTCTCCATATTCCAGATACCGCAGGCCGCCGTGGATGAGCCGGGTCGACCAGGCCGTGGCGCCCGACGCGATGTCATCGCCGTCGACGACGATCACTCCCACGCCCGAAAGCGTGAGTTCCCGGGCGATCGCGGCGCCGTTGATTCCCGCCCCGAGTACGACGATTGTTTTTTCGGCTGCCATGGTCATCCGCCATTGTCGTCTGTCATCGCCCCCGCGGATGACGGTATGCTCCGCAGCATCACCGCAGTGTTTCCCCGGAGCGTTCCTGTGCCACTGCCCGTTTCATCCCGGTGCGGGCCTGAGCCTACTGCACTCCAGGCGTTCCCGTCTGCCTGCACCGCGGCGCGCCGCTGTTGCTACGGCCTGATCGCGACGGTCGCAGGCATCATCTGGGGGATCGTCGGAGATGCGTGCCCGGCCGCCGCGGCGGAACTCGACGCCCCCATCACGGCAACCTGGAGCGGCATCGGACTGCGGGAGTGGGCGGGCCGCGTGAGCGAAACGGCAGGCCTGCCTGTGCTGGTCGATCGCCGGCTCGATCCCGACACCGCCATCCGGCTCGAATGCCGGGGCGAACCACTGCTCGACGTGCTCGAGCGTGGTGCCACGATCGCTGGCGGTGAGGTGGCGGTGCTCAAGTCATCGATCCGGATCGTGCCTCGTGGCGAGGCGGCCATCGTCATCCGCGCCGAAGCAGCCCGCCAGTCACAGGTGGCCTCGCTGCCTCCCCGCCAGCGAGCCGTGCTCAACACGGCGCGGCTGTTGTCGTGGCCCGCTGGAGCCCGCCCCCGCGATCTCCTGGCAGCCACCACCGCACAGGCGGGCATCGCCGTCACCGGCATCGACACGGTGCCGCACGATCACCTCCCCGCGATGTCATTGCCCGAGATGACGCTGGCCGAACGGCTCGACCTGCTGCTCGCGGCATTCGATCTCCGGGTCGACTGGCAGGCCGCTCCGGCGAAGGCGGGTGGCCAGTCCTCTCCCATTGCCACTGGCATGATCATCGCCATCGATGCCGGGCTTCCGCCCGCCACACGCGGAGGAGAGACCACCGCCGCCAAGCTGCCGGGCCGCCGACCCTCTCCCAAGCCGACGCCAGCCGCGGACCAGCACACGTTCTCACTGAAGGTCGCGGCACCGCTGGAGGAGTTGCTCGCGGCGATCGCCGTACGGCTGGGCCTGACGCTCGATCTCGATCGGGAGTCGCTCAAACGTGCCGGTATCGCCCAGACAGAGATCGTGCGGGCGTCCGTCAAGGATGCGTCTCGCGACCAACTGCTCGACAACATCCTCGACCCGCTGGCACTTGACTGGACGATCAACAACGGCACGCTGCGAGTCTTCGCCGTGCCAAAACCCTGAGGGGAAGCGATCGACCCCGCCCGGTGGACGGCCCGTCCCCCGGCTTCCGCCGGGGGCTTGTTGGCAAACGATACGTAACCGCCGTAACCAAGCCCGGAGCGGAAGCGACGGGACAACGTGCCCCTACCGGCTGCGCGTCACCGATTCCTGGCCTGCCATACGGCGGGCGGCCTCGAGATTCCGCCTCGTAGCCTTGTCATCTGGGCTGATCTCCAGCGCGGTCTCGTAGGATTCGATCGCCTCGTGATACCGCCCCTGCCGTGCTTGGGCCGCGCCCCGGTTGGACCAGGCGCGGGCATCCTTCGGCTTTTGTCGGATCGCCTGATTGAAGTCGAACTCCGCCTTGCGGGGCTCGTCAGTGGACAGATAGGCAAGCCCACGGTTGAGATACGCCAGCATGCAAGTGCGGTCGCGGCGGATGGCCGACGCATAGGCGTTGATCGCCTCCAACGGCCGGTCGAGTTCGGTGAGCGTCAGCCCTCGCCAGAGTTCAGGCCGCGGATCGTCGTAGGACATCCCCGCCGCCTCCTCGAAGTCTTCCAGGGCGATGCCGTACAGGCCCAGGTGATACCAGGCGATGCCCCGCCGCAGATACAACTCCGGCTCCTGCGGATCGACCTCGATCCCCTTCGAGCAGGCGTCCACCGAGCCCCTGAAATCACCCAACTGCCGCAGCACCACTCCCATCGCCAGATGCCCCATCATCAGCGCGGGGTCGAGTTTCACCGCATCACGAAGCACGTCGCGGGCCTCTTCCAGCTTCCCCTGCCGTTCGAGACGATCCGCCTCGGCGAGTTTGTTCTCGGCCTCCGACGGAGTCCGCTCCGGCTCGTTGTCGGAATCGTCGAAACCAAACGCTCGAGCGCGCGACCCGCCGGGGGCGCGGAAGCCCGGCTCCCGCTCGCGGGAAGAGGGCCGGTCCTGCCGACCAAGACCGCGCTGCGGGCGATTCGCCGGCTCCTCCGGAACCATCGTTTCAGGAAAGGGAACCGGCAGTTTCGGCTGGGGCGTGGTCGCGGGGCGGGCCGGCTCCGGAAGTGGTTCCGCGCGGGGCGGGACCGCCCCGCGGGGCGTTGATTTCCCGGTGCCGAACGGGTTGAGTTCGTCGGCAAACGGATCGTCTTCCTGCATCAGCGTGGCCAATGCCGGCAGGCCGAGGGCAGCAATGAAAACCATCCCCAGGGCAATGCCGAGGAGGCGACGTGCTGTGGTCATGGACTGCATGACGTTCATCGTGCCGATCTTTCATCCACTCCCACGGAAACCGTCCGGAGGAAGCCACTGACCGGATTCAATCGACCACCGACACCGGTGCCGGAGAGAAGCAACAGGAGAGACTGCGTCAGCCCTACGCCTGTTGCGACCCGATCAATCCTCCCAGACGTTCCTCGATCCCCTCCTGGATACGGCGGGAAAACAGGGCCGCCATGCCCGGCACCTGCAGGGCGACGACGAGTTCCTCGACGAGGATGTCGACCGTGCCGTCGAACTTCATGCCGCTGACGGAGAGCAGGACGCGGAGGCGGTCATCCCCCTCCCACGATGCGTCGATATCTCCCACCATGGCGGTATATTCCTGCCGCGCCGTCACCAGCGCACGATCCAACCGGCGGCGGACTTCATCCCGCTCGAGTGAGTGTGGCACACGTACTTCGATCGATTTCAAAACCGTTCTCCTGCATGCATGGGTAACGTTGGGATGACAAGCCTCAACACCGGCGTAAGGCGACTTCAGGTTTGGCTGTCGCTGAGGCGGACGGCATGGCGGACAAGCCCAGCCTGCACCACGCCATCCCGGCCATTGAAGCATACAGCCGACCGCAACGCGACCACGTCGGGACGGAGGGCCCACGCTGCAGGAATTTCCGCCGTGGTGATCCTCCCTGCCAGCACCACCTGCAGGCGTGCGTCGCGGGCTGCCGCCACCCAGGCCGCCGGCATTCCCGGCTGACAGCAGTCGAACAGACCTCCTGCGGATTTGTCGAACGTGTCGATCAAAAGGGTAGGACAGTTGAGCTCGGCCGCCGCCGCGATCACCTCCTCGGGTGGCGGCGCCGCAGCCCGCTGCCAGTCGGCATAGGCCACCGCGACGCGTTCGCTCGCGGCTGGCAACGACTCGAACACCGCCAACAGCCGCCGCCGCCAGTCCGTCCCCACTGCGCCCGCCAGACCGATCTTCACCGCAGCGGGTGGCAGGGAGGCCTCCCCCAGCAACGTGGCAACGCGAGACAGGCGGTCGCCAATCAGCGCGGCGACCGGCTCGAGCCGCGTGTCGCCGTTCGTGCCCTGCCCGTCCCTGGCGGGCCCGCCAAGCTCGCCGCAGGCCATTGTCCACGGTCGCCGGGTGCCCACCACTCGCGCGACGGCGGCGATTGTCTCCGGTTCCGCCGGCCCCAAGGAACCATGACGCGGCTCCTTGACGTCGATGATCGCGGCGCCGCCGTCGAGTGCCTCGGCCGCCTCGGCGGCATTCCGCACGCTCACGAGCAGCCCCCGCCAGTTCACGGCCCTCCTCCGGCCGCCGGCGTTGCCTCGGACAGCGACCGCTTGGCATCGAGCAGCCGCCGGCTCAGGGAGCGGGCAAGCTCCGCCGACAGCGGCTCGCACCAGCGTCCGTCGAACACGATGTAGCCATCATCCCAGGTGCCCCAGGGAGTGAACGTCGGCCGCGTCGACATCTCCGCGGCGCGTTCCGCCAACCGCATCACCAGTGTGTTCACCCGAAACGCCGCGTGGTCGCCGCAGGTCGGTTCGCCGTTGCGGGCGATCGGATTGGACCCCTGGAAGAAACACTCCACCATGTCGAGCGGCACGTCATGAACGGTCGTCGGCGACAGCCTGACCCGCAGGCAGCCGCCCACTCGCTGGAGCCTCGGCCGCGCTGCGGCGGATGCCAGCGTGCCGATGATACCGGCTGCCATGCCACCGAATGGCGCCGCCACCAGCAGGAAGTACGGGAGCGACGACGCCCGCAGGGTCGCCGCCGCGACGAGCCCGCCTGCCACGACGGTCGCCACGGCCGCCAGCCACGCCACGGGGCGGAGATTGCCCCGCAGCCATATCTCGCTGGTTTCACCACGGTGGCTCGTCATTGTGCTTTCACGATCGAAGCCAGTTTCATACCATTCTCGCGGCGGATACCGCTGGAGATAGTTCTACATCATGCATGACTCAACACCTTCGCACCCCACCGGAACGGTGTCATCCGCCTCGTCGCGGACCGTGGCGGGCATCGCGCTCGTGCTGGCGGCCTATGCCGCCGCAGCCGTCTTCGGCTGGCCGCAACATGGTCGTGATTTGTTGGTGCGGGCACAAGCCGCCCACGGCGCCGTGGCCCATGATGACGGCCATGACACCGCGCACGACGCCGGCCACGGGCACGCCCCCGACGCCCATGCTGGCGTCAGTACCTCTCCGCCACCGCTCACCGTGCTGCCGTTCGCGGTGCTGCTGGCAGCCATCGCGATTCTCCCGCTCACGTCGCACCTGTCGCACTGGTGGGAACACAACTCCAGCAAGCTGCTCGTGGCCGGCGGGCTCGCGCTGCTCACGCTCGCCTACTACGCATTCATGCACCGGCATCCGGTCGACCTTCATTTCCCGACGCATGGTCTCGTGCCACCGGCCGCGGCCGGGCCGTCGTGGGGCGTGGCCGGCGCCATCCTCACCAACGCGATGCTTGCGGAATACGTGCCGTTCATCGTGCTGCTCTTCGCCCTCTATTGCATCACCGGCGGCGTGCGGATCGAGGGTGATCTGGAGGCCACGCCCACCGTCAACACGGCGTTCCTGGGGATCGGGGCCCTCGCGGCGAGCTTCATCGGCACGACCGGCGCTGCAATGCTGCTGGTGCGGCCGCTCCTGGAGACCAACCGCGAGCGACGGATCGTGGCCCACACGGTCGTGTTCTTCATCTTCCTGGTCTGCAACTGTGGCGGCTGCCTGCTGCCCATCGGCGATCCGCCGCTCTTCCTGGGCTATCTGGAAGGGGTCGACTTCCTGTGGACCTTGTCGCTCTGGAAGCCGTGGCTGGTCACCAACGGGCTGTTGCTCGTGATCTACTGGCTCTGGGACACGTTCTATGCCCACCCGCACGAACGCGCCAGCGACGTCCAACGCGACATCCGCATGGCCGGCCCCCTGAAGGTGAGCGGCCTCTGGCCCAATGCCCTGCTGATGGCCGGCGTCATCGCGGCAGTGGCGCTGCTCGATCCGGCCAAGGCCGTGCCCGGCACCGACTGGCACCCGTGGCTATTTCTACGCGAGGGAGTGCTGCTGACCCTGGTGGCCCTGTCGCTGGTCCTCGGGTCGGCGGAGATCCGCGAACGCAACGGTTTCACGTATGGGGCGATCGTGGAGGTGGCCGCGCTCTTTCTGGGAATCTTTGTCTGCATGCAGCCGGCATTGGCCCTTCTGCACGAGCATGGCGCCGCTCTCGGAATCCATTCGCCGCGGGCGTTCTTCTGGGCTACCGGGGCCCTCTCCAGCGTGCTCGACAACGCTCCGACCTATCTCGTCTTCTTCAAGGCGGCCCAGGCGCTGCCCGCGGATGGCGCCACCATGGCGGGCGTGGACGTGGCGAGGCTGGCCGCCGTCAGCCTGGGGGCGGTCTTCCTGGGGGCGATGACCTACATCGGCAACGGCCCAAACTTCATGGTCAAGGCAATCGCCGAGCAATCTGGTGTGAAGATGCCGAGCTTCTTTGGCTATTGTGTATACAGTTTCGGTGTTCTCCTCCCGGTCTTCATCCTGGTCTCCCTGCTCTTCCTGTAAACAGCCACTGAACTGCCTCTGAACAGCCGACGGCTTTCCTGCCGCCCGGCGGTCCGCATACCCCGGCATCCAACCGCGTGACCCCAGCCCACACTTCCGAAGACGCCTACGATCTGGTCACGACCGAGTCGCAACTCGGGGCCCTCGTCGACCGGCTGGCCGCGCATCCGCACGTCGCCTTCGACACGGAATTCGTCTCGGAGCACACCTATCGAAGCCAGCTCTGCCTGATCCAGGTGGCGGCGCCCGGCACGCTGGCGGTGATCGACACGCTCAAGGTGCGTGAGCTGGATCCGTTCTGGCGGCTGCTCACCGAGCCCGGCCGCACCACGGTCGTGCATGCGGGCCGCGAGGAGATGGGATTCATCCTGCACGCCATCAAGGCCCGGCCGTCGTCGCTCTTCGACGTGCAGGTGGCCTCGGGGCTTGTCGACCACGACTACCCCGCCGGCTATGCCTCGATCGTGCGGCGGTTTTTGAACCTGCCAACCAACAAGGGGGAGACGCGGACCGACTGGCGGCAGCGACCGCTCACGCCGGCCCAGCTCGAATACGCCCTCGACGACGTTCGCCACCTTGAAAAGCTCTGGAAGAAGCTGGAGGGGAAGCTCGCCACGTCGGGACGGACCGCCTGGATGCAGGACGAGATGCAGTCCTGGCAGGACGAGGTGGAGGAGTCGTTCGTGCGGAAGCGATGGCGCAGGGTGTCGGGCCTCTCCGGCCTGTCGCGGCGTGAGCTGGCGATCGCCCGCGAACTCTGGCACTGGCGCGACAGCGTGGCGGAATCCCGCGACATGCCACCCAAGCGGGTGCTCCGCGACGACCTGCTCGTGGAACTCTGCAAGCGGAAGAGCGCCGACGAGCGGCAGATCTCGGCCATCCGCGGCATGCAGCGTTCGGACCTACGGCACATCCTCCGCGGCTTGTCGGACGCGATTCAACGCGGCCTCGAACTTCCCGATGAGGAGTGCCCCGGTGGCGAGAAGCACCGGGCGCCGCCCCCTCAGCTTGCGGTGCTCGGGCAGTTTCTGGCGACGGCGGTAGCGGGCGTCTGCCGGCAGATGCACCTGGCACCGGCGCTCGTCGGCACCTCCTCCGACATGCGTGACCTGCTGGCCTACAAGCTCGGCTACTGGGATGGCGACGACGAGCGGACGCCGCTGCTGGCCTCGGGCTGGCGGGCGGAAGTGGTGGGATCGCTCGTCGATGACCTGCTCTCGGGGAAGGCCTCCCTGCGGATCGGCGATGTCCGGTCGCACGACCCGCTGGTCATCGACCGGCGGGGCTGATCGGGCAGAAATCGGCGTCCATTTGAACCGTGCTGCGGGGCGAAGGAGCGAAGCGAACGTCTGGCGACGGAGCATGGACAGCCCCGAACTGTCGTTTTGGTTGCGGCCAACAAGCCGCGCTAGGCGTTGGCGAGAGACGCCGGCCGAGAGGTGAGCCGACCGATCACGTCGACCGCTAGGCGACGGCCCGCCGGGTCGCCAGCCTCGACGACGAGTTCGCCGCGGCCGCGCAGTTCGCCAGCCGTCACGACGCCGGCGAGCAATCGCTCCAGCGTGTCGGCGGCCAGCCAGACCGTCGGAACCGACGCCGCGGGTAGGCCAACATGGAGCGAAACCGGCAGCCCACTATCGATCGCGATCGTCCACTGTCCGCCACCCGCTCCAGTGGCCGCGAGGCCGATCGCGGATGCTGAACGCGGCGCCGACCAGGCGGCCGAGCCCAGCAGGCCTTCGAGCGAGGCCCTCGCAGTCGACTGCCGCTTCACACGGCCCGGCGGTGGCCAGCGGAAGTTGTTCGCGATCGCGAACCGGCAAAGACGGCGGATCGTCTCCTCGTCGAGCACCGGCGCCGGCAGGCCCGGCACGGCGAGTTGCGTGTTCGTGCCGTCAAACCGGGGATCGTCTCGCCAGTAGGCCTTGTAGACGTGCATCTGGTCAAGAAACAGCTTGCCGAGCGTGAGCGGGTCGAAGGCGGCCGCGGGCTTCGGACGGGCGGTGCCGGCCGCTGCCTGGGTCTCCCGCTGCCGCTTCAGTTCCGCGGCCATCTCCACGACCAGTCCCTCGAACACGCTGCAGAGCGTGCCGACGCTCGTCGGCGTGTCCGACGTGAAGTGGTAGGTACGACCGTGGAGCGACTCGTCGAGGATGATCCGCGTCATCGCAGCCGACACCCAGTCGACCGGAACGAGGTTCTTGGACTCGCTGCCCGTCATGCCGAGCACTTCCAGAAGCGAACCCGGCTCGAGCTCCGCGCCGACGAACGCCTCGACAAACGGCTGCACGATCCGCAGCGGCTTGTAGAACCCGTGGAACGTGTTCGTGAAGCCGTTGACGAGGTCGCCGACGATGATGCTGGGCCGGTGGATGGTGCACACGTCGAGAAAGTCGGCGCTGGTGGCCTCCCCCTCCGAAACGATCTTGCTCCGCTCATAGTCATTGCCGGGGGTCTGGCCGACGTCGAGCTCGCTCTCCAGGATCCGTCCCTGCCGGAGGCCACAGACATAAGCGCTCGACACATGGTGCAGCCGGCGGATGCCAGTATCGCGGCACAGGGCCAGCATGTTCCGGGTGCCGGTGACGTTGCTGGTGTAGGGCTCGCCGTCGGACTCGCGGAGCTGAAACGAAAGGCTGGCCGCCGAATGGATCGCCTCGCCGACGTTCCTCGCGATCCAAGACCGCTGTTCACGATCAAGTCCGAGGCCATCCGCGGAAAGGTCGCCCTCGAGAACCACCGGGCAGGGCACGTCCGCGCCGGCCACCTCGCGCCAGTCGTCGAGCAGGTCATCGACGCGTTCAGCGGCGTCGGCGGTCTTGGAGCCGCGGACGATGACGGCCACGCGGCGGCCGGCGGCGGCGAGATCGCGAAGGAGCGACCGGCCGAGCAGGCCGGTCGCCCCGGTGAGCAGAAGGTAGGAGTCGTGGCTTGCCATGTGTCAGACGTGGATCGCGGCGCCTCCGTCGACGACGAGCGTCTGTCCCTGCACGAGGTCGGAGAGGGGGCTTGCAAGGAAGAGCACCGCATCGGCCACGTCGGACGCCTCGAGCATTCGGTCGCCCATCATCGTCTTGTATTTCCGGCCGGCGAACATGTCGGCCGCGCCCGGCAACCGCTTCGTCGAGTCGGTCTCCACGAGCCCGGCCTCGACCACGTTGACGTTCACGCCGCGGTCGCCCAGCTCCAGCGCCCAGTGCCGCGCGAGCGACGTGAGCGCCGCCTTCGAGCCGCCGATCAGGCCATACATCGGCAGCGCCATGTGCGTGCCGTGGCTGGAGAGCACGACAGCTTTTCCGCGGCCCGTCGCCGACTCGAGCAGCGGTGCCGCGGCCTTGAGCAGATAGACGAACGACAGCACGTTGGTATGCATCGCCGCATCGAAATGCCGCTGCGTGGTGGCGGCCAGTGGACGGAACCCGCCCGTGGCCGCGTTGTGGACGAGGATGTCGAGCCGGCCGAACTCCTGTTTGACGAAGCCGACCATGTCGTCGACGTCCTCCTCCTGGCCGACGTCGGCCCGCACGCAGGCGGCGTTGCGCCCCACGGCAGCGATCTGCGCGGCGACTTCGTCAGCCTCGCGGCCGCTGGTGACGTAGTTGACGATGACGTCGGCGCCCGCCTCGGCGAGGCGGAGGGCACAGGCCCGACCGATGCCCCGGCTCGAGCCGGTGACGAGGGCGACCTTTCCGGTGAGATCGATCATGCAGACACTCCTTCGTTGAAGCTCATGGGTTCGATGAATGGCCCAGCGGTGTCGCTCCCCATGCGGTCGAGCAGCCAGCGCTGGAAGTGGACGATCCGCTCCTCGCGCCGCGAGATCAGCCCCGGCCCTGGATGGCGTGCTGATTCAACGCCAGCCTGCACCTGCGGCAGGATGGCAAAGTCTTCCCTGAGAACCCTTTTCCAGAAACGTAATTCTCTCGACACGCAACGGCGAGCGGCCCAGTCCGATACGGCCGCAGTCCGCGTCGACTGCACGGCACCGGCGCGGATGACAATCCGACAGGACTTTGGTCCGGTCGGCACGACGGATTGAAAGCCGGATAACAGGCCGACATCAATCCACATGAACGCGGGATGCACGATGGCGTGGCTGTAGCGGCCGCTCGTGCGGCGACCGATTCGTTCCGCGACCGCCAGCCGAAATCGTGACAGGACTGAACGCGCACCTGGCGTTGTGAATCGTGACCCATGCCCCCGCAGTTCGTGCTCGCACGCCCGCTCTTCCGGAAAGCCGCCGAGCGTGGCCGCATGCACCGTGCCAACGTGATAGCTCTCGAGATTATTTTCTACGAGCAGCTTCCAGTTGACCGGGACGTCCACATCGGCTTTCCAAAGCATGTGAGTCCGATGGTCGAAATGAGCCTCGATCCGGCTGGCCTCCTCGCCCAGCCAGTCGCGGACCGGGGGAGCCCCGGAATCGAACGACAGAAATACGATTCCACCCACCGTCTCCACCCGCAGCACGTCGAGGCCGAGCCGCCCCTTCTCAAGCGGACGGAAGCTCGGCGCATCGGGGATCTTTCGCGTGACGCCCGTATCTTCGTACTCCCAGCCGTGATATTCGCATCGCAGCGACTCGCAATGGCCGCTCGCCTTGCCGGTAAGTTTGGCCAACCGGTGCGCACATACGTTGCGGTAACCACGGATTGCTCCGCCGCTGCGCCTGAGGATCACCGGGCCGTCCACATGGTCGAAGGTGACGAAGTCTCCCTCGTTTCGCAGTTCATCCAGCACGGCCACCGCCCACCATGAGGGCCGCAGCACCGCAGCAAGTTCACGGTCATACCACCCGCGGTCGTAGTACGCTTCCGGCGGCAGCAGTTGCGGCAGATGGGTTTCGCTTATGAACATGCAGCCGGCTCCCGGGTGCACGATCTGTCGTTCACCACACTCCCGGCGACATCCCTGATCGGTGTCGCCGCGATGGCGACCATGTGTCGGCTGGCCGTGACGAAGCATCCGGCTCCGCGGACCTCTGCCCGGCCGTCTCGCACCAGCCAATCGAAGGCCTGGGGAGACAGGCTCTCGATCGTCACTGTCCGCGGCCGAAACTCCGTATCAAGCCGGGCCGCCTTGTACGCAGCCTCCTTCGCGGCCCAGAGCATGGCGCGGAGCAAACCATGATCATCGGGCAGGAGAGCTAGTTCGTCGGGCGTGAACCAGAGGTCGAGGGATCGGCCAGCATCCGCAGGATCGACGATGTCGATTCCCACCCAGGCAGCGTCGGACACCGCGGCCCCGACCAGACCGCGCACGTGGGAGACGGAGATGAAGAACGTGGCCGGCTCGCCGTCGACGGTCGCCACCGGGCGCCCCGACGGTGCCAAGGCCGCCACTCGCACCGCACCTGCATCCAGCCCTTGGCTCAGGAAAGCGAGATCCTCGGCGAGTCGAAACACCTCGCCCGACAGCAGATCGAGGCCGTCAAGCGGCTCGTTGCACAGCACGTCGACCAACCAGGGGCCGACCCGCAACCCGCGCCGAATGCGGCCAATGGGGAGTTCCTCCGCGAATGGCCAGCCAATCATGGGTGACGGCTCCGATCAGGGCCCGCGACGACCAGATGCAGTCCGTCGAGTGCGAGAATCGCACGGCCGTCGTCGCCGAAGAGCACGAAGTCGTAGACGCTCTCCCGCTGGTCCTGCGATTGGAAGAACAGTCGCACCGTGCATTTCTCCCCGCTGCGGGGCGGCGACATGATCCGCAACCGCTCAAACGCGACAGGCACCTCCGCGCGTCGGCCGCAGAGGATGTAGGAGTAGACCGCACAGGCCACGATGCAGCCGTCGAGGAGGGCGACCGGAACCGTCCATCCCAGCGCGCCGCGTGGCTGGGCCACGACGTCAGCGGCTGGCGCAACGAGCCGTCCCCAGCCGCCGCTGCGATCGAGGAAGAGCCCCGTCAGGGTGCGAAAGGTGGAGCCGTGCCTAAGGGCCGCGTCGTCTTGGTAGACCATCGGATTGAAGGGGAACGGTGGCTGATCCAGCGTCGCCACGACCGGTTCCGCCGCCCCGGCGAGCACCTTGCCGCGCAGATGCACCCGCTCCTCGCCGGCGGTGCGGCCTTCGGCGTTGAGCACGGGCGCCCAGCCCTGGGCGACGATCGTGTCACCGTCGCGTGCGCCAATCTCCACGCGCACATCCCGCAAAGCATCGACGGGAAACCCGATCGGACGCTCGACGGCAAAATCACGAATCTCCTGCACGCGGCCGCATTGCCCTGCGGCCACCGCCGCCTGAGCCAAGAGTTCCGCACCCATCACGGCGGGCAGGAGCGGCCGCCCGTGCTGGAGGTGGTCGATAAGAAACCGGTCGCTCGCGGGATCGAGACGGAACGAAACCCACGTGCTGTTGCCCTGCTGCTCGACGCCGCCCACGAGGCTGCCCACGTCGCCTGCGGGCTCTGGCACGCGACCGTTTGTCAGGGCGCTGGCAGTGTGCGTCAAGGCGGTGGTCGCCGCAACGCTGTCGCAGGGGGCGACGGCAGATGAGACCGCGTCTGGGCACATCGCCGGCTCGGTGACCAGCACCTCGGCCTCAGGCAGGCCCGCCTCGATCTCGTCCATGAACCGACGCACGCCCTCGGCGAGCGGCATGAACTTGAGCCCGAACTGCTCGAGCACGAACCGGCTCTCCGGCCGGCTGGCCATGCCCACCTCGTCCCAGGCGTGCCAGTGAAAAACCGTCGCCCGCAGTCCGCGCCGTTGCCGCAGCTGCACCAGCATCTTCGCGAGCATGTCGTTGGCGAGCGAATAGTCAGCCTGCCCGTGGCCGCCGAGTCGTCCGCTCGTCGAGCCGAAGCCGATGACAGCCTCGAGCGTGGTAGCGTCGATCGCCGCCAGCAGGTGCTCGAGGCCGACGCACTTGGGTCCGAGCGTCGCCTCAAGACCGTCGACGGTCTTCTTTTCAAACCGGCATGCCGCCTCGAACCCGGCGCCGTGCACGATGCCGCGGACCGGCCCGACGTCCCGGGTGATGCTCTGAACGAGCGACCGCACGGCCGCTGCATCTGAAAGATTACAAGGGAAATACCTCGCATCGACGCCGGCCGCGCTGAACTTCGCCAGCGACTTTGCGATCTCGATCGACTTCTCGACGGTCTTCCACGCCGTCCGCGGATCGGCGCCGCGGCCCTTCGCGTCGAGCATCACGCGGCCCTTCAGGTCGCGGAGGCCGGCATCCTCGAGCGACAGCCACGACTGCTCCACGGCGATCAGCGCGGTCGAACCAACGAGCACGAGTTTGAGCCCGTTCCTGCGGCCCAGTTCCCTCGCGCACTCGGCCGTCACGCCCCGTGCTCCGCCGGTCACGATCCATGTGCTGCCCGGCTTCAGCGACTCAAGCGCCGCGGACGCGGCAGGCCGCGTTTCACAGGCCGCGATCGTGACACGCCGCCCGTCGACCAGGCCGATCTCCACCGGCCCGTCGCCGTCCTGCATTTCCGACACGATTCCCTTCGCGAGTTCGACTGCGGTCAGCGCCGCTGGCGCATCCACTACGCGGACGTGCAGCTGCGAGAACTCGCGGGCGATCCCCTTGAAGAGCCCCGCCATCGCGCCGCTCTCCACCGAGCCGATCGCTCCGGCGACACCAAAATCACCGCCCAGATTCGCGACCGCGGTCAGGGTCGCGGAGCCGATGTCGTTGGCCTTGCCGCGGAGGACGAGCCACCGCTGGCAGGCGAAGAATGGCGTGATGACGGCCGCCGAACGCCGCGGGATCCAGTCGCCGGCGGCCGACTGCCGCGGCGTAGCCACGACGATGTGCCGCACGGGACCGCCCGCCTCCGCTCGTTCAACCGCTGCACTAGCCTCCTCGACAGATCCGCAATCCACGACGAGCGGACTCGCCCCCTGGGCACGCAGTGCGGCGACCATCGCATCGGCGAGATTGCCACTGCCCAGAATCAGCACACGTTCACCACCGAGGCTGCGTGCGGCATGAGTCGAGCCGGCGTCACGGACCGCGAGGCCGTAACGCCGCGTGATCTCATTCGCCTTTGGAATGCCAGTGGCAGCAGCCTTCGGCGCCTCCCGCGAGACGGTCAGCCACACCTCGCCAACAGGCTGCACTGCCGCTCCCGCGAGCCAATCGCGACCGGCGGGTCCACCGGCGCGGACCGCGGGCTTTCCGCTGGCCGACCCCACCGCCATCCAGACACACGTGGCCGAGAGCGATTCTCCCATGCCACCGGAGGCCATCAGCACCGAAGCCAAGGCCTGCTCCGGCACGGTCGCACCGTCCGCCAGGGCCACGCGAGCAAGCGCCGCACGTGAATCACACTGCCGGAAGACCGTGGGGACTGACTCGATCTTTCCCGCAGGCGAGACCTCGATCCCACCGCCGCGCACGCTCGCCACCACGAGGCCACATGGCCGCGTCGCCATGCGAGCGATCATCGCGTCGGCCTCGGCGATTGATCGGCACTCCGTCACAACCCGTTCGACTATACAAGCCACCGGCGCATGCGTCGCGTTTCCGCGGCTGATCGTCGCGACGAGACCAGCTTGATTCCAGCCCACGACAGCGCCGGGCAATCCCCTGACGCCGACGAGTGTCCCACGCAGGCCATTGGCCTCGAAGCATCTCGCAGCAGGCTCGGCATGTCGGCCGAAGCAGACGAGCAGCCCACGTGCATCAGCAGCCGTTTCGACCGGTGCGACGATCATCGCGTCGCAGCCACCGAGCGCCGCTGCCGGATCGGCGAAGGCGGCCGCGATGATGTCCGCATCGACGCCCGCCCCCTCGGCAATGCCGGTGAGTTCCTCGTCGAGGGCCGGATCAAGGCCGGTCGGCCGTGTCGCCACTCCACCGGCCGCGATCTGCCTCGCCCAGAGACGGATGACCACGGCATGTTCCCGGCCGCTTCGCAGACCGCGATCGAAGTATTCCCCGCGGTCCACAATCGTCTTGGCCGGCGCCGCCCACCGCGGTGCCGACTTTCCGCCCACGCGGGGCAGCATGTAGCCGAGCAGGTGACGCAGCGTGGGAAATTCATCGAGCGACACGCTGTCATCAGCCGTCAGCCCATACTTCTGGCCGATCTCACCGAAGAGTTGTGCCTTGCGGATGCTGTCGATCCCGAGGTCCGCCTCGAGATCGGCATCAAGTTCCACGATCTCTCGCGGATACCCCGTCTGCTCCACCACGAAGTCGATCAGGAAGGCTTCCAGCTCCTTTACCAGGCCGTCGTCGGCTGAAACCGAAGTGGCTGGTGCGGGGGCGACCGCAGCCGTTCGCTGGGCGTGACCATTCGCGACGTGACCATTGCCGGCATGGCCGTTGGCCGCGTGACCATTCGCCGGCACGGCAGACGGCTCGACAAGCGTGGCCGACGACGATGCCGACTTCCCGCCCACGCGGGGCAGCATGTAGCCGAGCAGGTGACGCAGCGTGGGGAACTCATCGAGCGACACGCTGTCATCAGCCGTCAGCCCATACTTCTGGCCGATCTCACCGAAGAGTTGTGCCTTGCGGATGCTGTCGATCCCGAGGTCCGCCTCGAGATCGGCATCAAGTTCCACGATCTCTCGCGGATACCCCGTCTGCTCCACCACGAAGTCGATCAGGAAGGCTTCCAGCTCCTTTACCAGGCCGTCGTCGGCTGAAACCGAAGTGGCTGGTGCGGGGGCGACCGCAGCCGTTCGCTGGGCGTGACCATTCGCGACGTGACCATTGCCGGCATGGCCGTTGGCCGCGTGACCATTCGCCGGCACGGCAGACGGCTCGACAAGCGTGGCCGACGACGATGCCGACTTCCCGCCCACGCGGGGCAGCATGTAGCCGAGCAGGTGACGCAGCGTGGGGAACTCATCGAGCGACACGCTGTCATCAGCCGTCAGCCCATACTTCTGGCCGATCTCACCGAAGAGTTGTGCCTTGCGGATGCTGTCGATCCCGAGGTCCGCCTCGAGATCGGCATCAAGTTCCACGATCTCTCGCGGATACCCCGTCTGCTCCACCACGAAGTCGATCAGGAAGGCTTCCAGCTCCGCGGCCGCCGGCCCTTCTTTCGCCGGTTTGCGGGACAACCACCGGGACTTGCCGCCCGACCGGGCGAGCACGTCGCAGAGCGCGTCGCGCGATGCCGCCGAGAGGATCGCCGAATGATCGTCTGCGGTAATTTCGAACAGGTGAGTCGCACTGTCGAGAAACGTCTGCACTCCACGGCTCGCTCCACCAGCCCGCATGAGCGGCGGTTCGATGCCCGCTTCCGTCAGCAGTTCGGCGATGGCGTCCTCCAGATAGAAAGCCTCTGTTCCGGTGGCCGGCTGTTCCTGCACGAGGGCCGCGAGCCGACTCGTCGGCTCTGCCACCGGTTCGAGCACCTGCGTCGCGACCGCAGCCGGCTGCGGCGCCGCGGGCTCACGATGCACGCGACCGTTGCTGTTGCGTCCAACCTCCTCGTGCGCCGCCATCTCGACCGGCCTCGTGGCGCCACGGGGGGCCGCCCCGCCCGAGCGGTTGCGTTCGCGCCGACGCGTGGTCGCATCGAACGACACGATCCGTCCCAGCTGCCGCGGCTGCGATGGCGTTGCGACCCTCTCCTGCGACGCTCCGCCGCCGAGTGCTCCTGCAGCCGCCAGTTGCTCCCCCAGCCTCGCGAGATGCTCCCGCGGCGAGCGACCGCGCTGGTCAAACTGCAGGAAGGTTACGCCCTCGCGGCCCTCCAGAATTCGCCGCGTGAGGCCGGTGAGCACGCCCGAGGGACCAACTTCCACGAACGTGCGCGCCCCCGCCTCGTAGAGCTTCTCGACGACCGACACCCAGCGGACCGTCTCGGTCATCTGGCGAATCAGGCTGTCGTGGATGTCCGCCGACCGGGTCAGCAATTCCGTCGTCGTACTGCTGTAGGTCGTGATCCGCGGCGTTGCGATCGGAAGGCTGCGGATCGTGGCCGCGAGTTCGTCTGACGCGGCCGCGAGCAGCGGTGTATGGAAGGGGCTCGGCACGGCGAGCCGCTTCGATTTGACCCTCCGTGATTCGAGGATCACCTCCACCGCGTCCACGATCCGGGCCGTGCCACCGATCACGGCCTGCTCGGGTGCATTTTCGGCACAGACCCAGACCTGTCCGGTGAACGGCTCGATCGCCGACTGCACCGTCGCCCGATCCGCGATCACCGAGAGCATGGCACCATTCCGCGGTCCGTGCCGCTCGACGGCATCGGCGCGGGCCTTGGTCGCCCGCGCCCCGTCTTCGACGCTCCACGCTCCCACGGCAGCGAGCGAGGGAAACTCGCCGAAACTGTGGCTGGCGACGACGTCGGGCTTGAAACCCATGTCCTGCAAGACACCCCAGGCGAGCAGGTCGCCCAGATACATCGCCCACTGGGTATCCCAGATCCTCGTGCCCAGACCGTTGTCAGGTCGCCAGGCGATCTCGGCGAGCGTCTCACGGCCGGCCGCTCGCGCCATGCTGTCGAGCTGACCGAGCACCGCACGGGCATCGGACGACTCATCCACGAGCCCGCGGAACATGTCGGTGTATTGCGAGCCCTGCCCCGGGAAGATGGCCGCCACCAGCGGACGCCCGACGGCGTGCGAACACGCAGCCCGCTGGGGTGACGGTCCACGAACAGTCGCCAAGCCGACGGGCCGCGGCCGCGCAGCTTCCGGCACCGCGAGACCATTGTCGATCACGGCATGGGCAACCTGCCGATCCTGGGCCACGGTCACGGTTCCCACGCGACAGCCTGCCGCATCGACCGGGCGAACCGGCATGGACGACCGTGCCGCCACGAGCCCGTGCACCTGCGCACGGTCCGCTGAGAGCGCCGCCGTTCCCGGCAACGCGCCGGCTGCAAGCGCCCGCGAGAGTTTCAACAGGCCCGCGGCACCGGCGGCGGCACCGACGTGACCGATGAGCCCGTCCAGCGAGCCGGCGACGGCCGTCTCGCCAGCGGCATCCGATCCGGCGTAGTGGCCACCAAGCGCCACCAGTTCCTCGCCGCTGTTCGCATGGCCTGCGGAGATCGCCACCTCCACCGCGCCGACCGCAGCAGGATCGATCACCGCGCGTTCACAGGCCTCACGGACCACCCGGCGGGCCGCCTCGGACACCGAGCGGCCTGATCCTACGGCCACGCCACGGATCACGCCGCGGATCGTGTTGCCCGCCGCACGTGCGTCCGCCAGACGCTTCAGAACGAGCACCACGGCGCCTTCGCCCGGCACGGCGCCGCCGCTCGTCCGTCCATCGAGCACCGAGACAGGCGCCTTGGAAAGCAGCCGGCCGAGCGATCGCCCTTCGTAGGCCATCAGGTCCATCGACCGGTCGCCCGCGGCGCAGATCACCGCATCGCATGCCCGCTCGCGGAGCATGTCGACGGCGGCGGAGAGGGCCGAAAGGCTGGAGCAGTCGCCGGAGTCGAGCGCCAGTGCACCCCCCATGAGATCGAACGTCTTCGTGAGCCGGCTGGCCAGCGTGCTGCTCGTGAAACTGCCCGTCTCGTCCACGAGTGCCGGCAGCCGCTCGAGCACCTTCTTTTCGTAGGCATCGACGATTCGGTCGATCTCGGCGGCTGCCACGCCGCGTCTCGCGAGCGCGTCGCGCAGAAAGCGGCCCGTCTCCGGCAGTCGCAGCCCCATCTGCAGTTGATTGGCAAACTCACCACCGAACAGCGTGCCCACCACGACGCCGGTCCGCGTCCGCTCGAGCCCCGCCTGGGGCCCGCCGGCGTCGGCGATGGCGGCATCGGCTGCTTCCAGCAGCATGAACTGCAGCGGATTGGCGGCAGCGATCTGCTTCGGGGGCACCTTGTGCCGCCGCCAGTCGTAGTTGAAATCGCGGACGAATCCGCCCTGATCGGCCATGGCGTGCCACGTCCGCGGTCCGGAGGCGTCGAGGGCCCGCCCCGCCAGCCAACGGTCGGAGGGCACGGGGCCGATCGCCGTCTCACCTCGCTCGAGCCGATCGAAGAACGCCTCAAGCGTGAGGGCGCCGGGCAACACGCAGCCGGCGCCCACGATCGCGATGGCATCGTCATCCGCGGCGGACGCAGCCGTCGGTGCGGCATGCCGCGTTGCCCGCACGTGCTCCGCAAGCGAGACGTGGACATTGAGCCCGCCGATGCCGAAAGCATTCACCGCCGCGCACCGCGGCGAGCCATCAACATGGGCCGGCCACGCAAGCGGTGCCTTCGGCACCGTGAAGGGGCCGTTCTTCCAGTCGAATTCCCCGTTCAATTCATCGCAGGTGGACCCAGGCGGAATCGCACCGTGCTCCATGGCGAGCACCACCTTCACGAGACTGGCGATGCCGGCCGTCTCCAGCGTGTGGCCGATGTTGGCTTTCACGCTCCCGATCGGGATTTGTCGGCCCGCAGGCAGGTGTTTCGCCATCAGCCGCGACAGCGCGCCGAGTTCGGTGGCATCGCCCACCTGCGTGCTCGTGGCATGCGCCTCGATGTATTCGATGCGCCCAATGTCGGTCGCGTCGGGATAGGCCCGCTCGACGGCGAGCACCTGCCCCTCCTGCCGCGGCGCCCAGAGGCTTTTTCCCTTGCCGTCGCTGGCCACGCCCAGGCCGCGGATCACCGCGCGAATGCGGTCGCCGTCGGCGATCGCCCGGGACAGCGTCTTGATGACGAGCGCCACGTAGCCCTCGGCCGTGATCAGGCCGTCGGCGGCCTCGCCGAACGGGCACGACCCGACGTTGCTCACCGACTGGGCCGCGGAGAAGAGCACGAGGCTGTCCGACTTGCAGTAGGAGGCTCCGCCGACGATGGCCTGGTCGATGCCACCCTGTAGCAGTGCCCTCGCGCCGATCGCCATCGCCTGCAGCGACGAGGCGCAGGCTGCGTCGACGACGAGATACGGGCCGTCGAGCTGCAGCGCCTCCTGCACGATCTTGGCGGCGCCGATCGCCCCGAGATCAAGATTCTCGCCCGGCTTCCGCCCGGGATACCGCTTCCTGACGGCCGCAGTCACCTCGGCACTGACAGCGTCCACGTCTTCGCCAAGGAGCGCCCGCGCCGCGTCCACCTCGGAAAGCAGGGCCGCCGCCTCATCGATGCCGGTCGAGTAGACAAGGTCGCCGATCTTCGTGCTGCCGCCGGTATGGCCGACGTAGACACCTGTCCGCCGATCGGCTGGCATCGCGAATGGATCCATACCGGCATCGCGGCAGGCCAGCGACGCCACCTCTAGGAAGATGTGGTGGGCGACGTCGTACTGCGAGAGCATTGCGGGCGTGATCGGACAGACTGTCGGATCGACCGGTCGGTCGGACACAACGGCGCCCATCTCAGAATAGCTCTTGCCGACCCGACTCTTTTCGGGGTGAAAGTAGAGGTCGCGGGAAAAACGTGACTCGGGCAGAGGGCCCCAGGCCGTCCGGCCCTCCGCCACCAGCCGCCAGAATGCATCGAGACCATCAGCGCCCGGGAGTCGGCATGCCATGCCGACGATTGCCAGCGAGTCCTTCAAAGTCGTCGTCCTTGTCGTCTATCGTGAGGCCAGCGACTCTCTCCCGAACAGCGCGCGTGGAAGCGTGCCGACAGTGCAGCCTGCACCGGGGGCAAGTCGGATATGGAAGTTGGATGGATTACACGAGTCAGTTCGCCTTGGCGAAAAACGACCCATCCGTGGGAGATGCCAAGCGACGGGGCCGAAGCCCGGCCACCGGCTGCCGAGGTCCGCAGTATGCTTGGCAGGGGCTGTGTGTCAACGATTTCGACCCCGGGGGGGAAGACGGCTCCAGCCAGCTTTTCCCGGGCGAATTCGCGGTACCGCGGCGGTGAAGGTATCCTCACAACCCTCATGGCCGCCCTCTCTGCGCACCGTTTTTCCGCCGAACCGGCCTCGCCCACGGCCGGGCGGCCGCTGACCCCGTTCGAGCAGCTGATGCTCATCGACGACCGCCCGGGTCATCCGATGTGCTTCTTTCTGGAAAACCTGGTCTCCGGCCCCCTTCAGCAAGACCGGTTCCGGGAGGCGGTGGAAATGGCGGCCCGGCGACACCCGCTCCTCTGCAGCCGGGTGGGCACTGACAAGGGCCATCCCGTCTGGCTCACCCCCGACGTGCTGCCCACGGTGATCTGGAACCCTTCAGCACGCGGGAGCGACTTGTGGCGATCATTCGATCTCCGTCGCGAGAGCGGGGTGCGAGTCGTGGTGCTCTGCGATGATGAACACGGGCATCGCGTGGTCTTCCAGATACATCATTCGGCCTGCGACGGCGTGGCTGGCTGCGAGTTTGTGGGAGACATCTGGGCGTCGTATGCCGGCATCCAGCCGAGAACGTTCTCGCCGCCGCGGGCAGTGCGAATCGGGCCACCTGCCGAAAATACTCCGGAGTCACCCTCGGCCAACGGTGGCCAGGACATGGCGCGAGAGGCATGGTCGTTTGCCAGCTTCTGGCCCACCCCCCTGGCACGCGTAACGACCAGCGTTGATTCACCGGCGGTCGATTCGAAGTGCGATCCCCGCTCGCCCCCCTACATGTGGCTCGATTTCGACCAGGCGTCCACCGATCGCCTGCGGGTGGCGGCGTCGGCGGGCGGCGTGTCGCTCAACGACAGCATCATCGCCGCCGTGATGCGTGCGGCGGTCGCCTGGAATACACACGCCGGACGACGGCCGGGCAACGTGCGGGTGACGATGCCGGTCAACCTCCGTCAGCCCGGACAGCGTGAGCCTGCGAACAACAACCTTGGCTATGCCTTTCTCGACCGCACGGCCGCCCAGTGCACCAAGGCCCACGAACTCGCGACCTCCATCGCCACGGCCACTCGCTGGATTCTCGACCATAATGCCGCAGCTTTTTTTCTCGATGCCATTGCCTTTCTCGCCCGCTGGCCGTGGCTGCTCAGGCTGACAACCCGGCTCCCGCTCTGCATCTCGACCGTGGTGGTGAGCAATATCGGTGACCCCAGCCGACGGATGCGGTCCGGAGTTGGCAAGGTAGACGGCTGCGACGCTCCGGCCGATCTGGTGATTCAAGGTTCTCTCGGCGTGCCGCCGCTACGGCCACAAACCCGCGCGTCGATCGGGGTGACGACTTATGCGGGCCGCTTGGCACTCTGCTGCCTCTGCTCCGCGCACCCCGACCCGCACGCGGGTGCCCGTCTCTTTCTTGACCTCGTTCGGAAGGAACTCGAGGGGATCGCAGGCGAAGGGGCCGGGGCTGATCACCCGCCCCCCACTCGCGCGGGCGATCACGCCTGAGTCCGAGCCTGCCCGGCCCCCGCCTTCTCGGCCTCGGCGTGGCCGAGCGTGGGCCCACCGGCTGCGGTAAGCCTGGAGATATCCAACGCGTCGATCGTTTCGATCGCCTGACCGGCGATGCCCTGCAGGTCGCCGTACATGCCGGCCGTCGCCGCCAACACGGCCTGAATCTGCATCTCCCGCTTCGCCCAGAGCTTGGTCATCGTGGTCCGCTCCTTCACGAGATCGGCCTGCATCTCCTCGAACTTCTCGATGATCGCCGTCACGCGTTGCCTGAAACGATGCCCGGTCAGGTATTGGTAGACAAGTTCCATCTTCGTCTGTTGTCCTTCGCCGGCCTGGCGGGCCAGCGACAGTTCGAGCAGCGTGTGCCGCAGGGCGATGGCCAGCGGCACGAATGTCCGCGTGCCCGTCACCCAGATGCCGTCGACGTGGCCGAACGTCTCGACACCCTTGGGCAGCGTATGGGTCACGATGACCGCCAGGTCGGCCTTCGCGGCCCGCTGATCATCACGGAGCTTGGGCAGCCAGGTGTCGGTCCAATTCTTTGTTCGCTTCGATTCCCAGAGGATCGTGCCGCAGGGCTGCCCGTCGCCACGGGCCACCCTGTGCACACAGTCGCCGCCAAACTCCCCCTTCGGCACCGGCACAAAGACATCGCTTGGAAACGACTGCTTGAGCACCGCCTCGATTTCGAGCTCCTGCACCTCTCCCTGGAGCTGCTGCGACCCCTGCTCGGCCCGCCGCTTGAGATCCTCGATCTGCCTCTGCATGGCCGTGATCGTCTGCTCTTTTTCGGCCATCTTCAGCTTGAGATCGGTCTCGGCCTCTTTTTTCGCATGCTCGCGGGCCGTGGCCAGCGACTCCTGCACCCGCTTCTCGATCGACAGTTCGAGCTCCCGCTTGGCGTCGTCGAGTTCACGCTGCTTGCGGATGGCATCGGTCTGGGCTTTCTGCGCCTCCGCCAGCTTGCGGTCCCGCTCCGCGAGCACCGTGTTCAAATCCGCAAGCTCCTTCGCCCGCTGTTCCAATTCAGCCGAGAGTTCGAGCTTCGCCTTCTTCGCCTCCGCGGCGGCGATCGTTGCGCGTTCGGCCCGGAGCTTCGCCTCGTATTGCTCGCGGGTTGCCTCCACCAGCGGCGCAGCCAGCGACTCCGTCAGCCGGACCTCGTTCTTGCAATGGGGGCAGGTGATCTTTGGATCGGCGGGAGTCGTCATATTGTTTCTCCGGGATGCGTGCCTGCAGTGTCGCTTATTGTCTCGGTCGCTCCTACCCATCGATCATGAAGGCGGCTCCAGCACTCCGCCCAACAATGGGCATAGAGTTCGACTTGGGGACGGTAATGCTCTTCGAGAAGCGACTCGCTCGCCGCCGTGACGGAGTCGGTCTTCCAGTCAACGACGGTCCACCGATCGCCGCCAGATTCCCGCGGGCCGTCAGGCTCCAGAAAGACGAGATCAATGACGCCACGCACGACCGTCGGCAACGGCGGCCCACCCTCCCCAGACAGTCTGCGGACCTTTTCTGGAAGGTCCTCGCCCCGCACCTGCAGCGAGAACGGCACTTCCACATACCGCTGACCGCTGGCCTGCGACCGCCGCCAGACGTCGCTCGCCATGACGTCCCGCACGGTTGCCACGGCCCGCCCGAGGTGGCCAGGCGACAGTTCCTCGGCCGACAGCGCCATTGCAGCCGCTGCCTCGAGATCGAGCCTCGGATCGCGGGCCGCGAGCTCGAGCAGGCAGTGGATCACGCGGCCCCACGGCTCCCCGAGCCCATGCCCGGTGAATCGGATGCCCTCGGCAGGCTCCGTCAGCACCTCGCGGGGCGAGATCCGCGCGAACGTGGGCTGCGCGCAGGTGGCGAACCGCTGGCGGAGGCCTTCACCAAGTGCCGCTGGCGGAGTGATGGCGACAGATCCCGCGGCTCCGGCAGTCCGGGTGCCGTCCACGACCGGATCCGGAAGATCACCTGCATCCGCGAGCGACGAACCGAATCGCTGCCAGGCCCCCTCGGCCCTGAACGACTCGGGCCGCGACTTCGTGCCGGCATCGTGCTTCTCGAAGAGCGACACGACCAGGCACGCCCCAGGCCGCGTGGCCGCTACGTAATCGAGACGGATCTGCTCGGCCGCCTCGAAGCCGCGTTCCCGCGCACACAGATCGGGCCAACCCGGCGGAGCGGCGACGATTCGCTGCGAACGGCCGACGGGCGTGGTCACGGCGAGCCATCCCTCCGTACGGTTGCCCGCGCGGTCGATGTGCAGGAACGGTCCGTCCTCCGGCTTGTCACCGGCCTCGCGGCACTGGTAGTCGGCGAGAAACACCACCGGAGCCTCGAGTCCCTTTGCCTTGTGCAGGTTCATGACCCGCACACGGTCGACCGACGGTGCGTCGATCGACAGCGGGTCAAACTCAGCACGAGTCGCCGTATCTACCATGTCGTCGAGGAGATCGAGGCAGTCGTGGATGGAGACGATGTCGAGCCGAACGCTGCGGATCGTTTCCAGGTATTTATGGAGCAGTCCGGCGATAGCCCGACCCCGCGGGCCTGCCTCGCCGTCCGCCGCTGCGGCGATGAGCATGAGGCCAGCGTCATCGATCACCCGCTCGATTGCCGCAACCACGGGCAACTGCCGCACCCACCTTCGCCAGCGATTCAGGGCGTCGCGGGCGCCCTCGCACCGTTCCCGGAGTGCCGGCTCCAGGCCGGCGGGCACGTCGATCCCGCCACCGAACCGACCTCCCTGCACCTTGTAGGCATGCAGATCGGCATCGCTGAACCCGAAGACAGCACCGCGCAGCAGCGCCAGGGCCGCCACGGGATCATCCGGGTCGGCAAGCACCGCCAGGCAATCACTCACGTTCCGGAGCGACTCAGCCTGATCCTCGCCCACCGTGCCCGTGACATCCACCGGTAACCCGGCCGCATGCAGTGCCTTCGCGTAGATGCCCAGATGCTTCCGCTCCCGGCCGACGATCAGAAAGTCGCCGGGCCGACAGGCGGGGGAAAGACCCTTGGCGGTTTCCGACTTCGTGCGGGGCACCGCGAAGCCCGCATCGATGGCACCGCGGATGAACGCTGCGATTTCGCCTGCTTCCCGTTCGGCCCACGCGTCGCCCGCATGGCCGGATCGCATGAACCGCAGGGCCCGCACTCCCGTGAGCCAATGCATCTGATCCGCGCCGCCCGTCGCCGGCTGTTCCTGGCGGCCGGTGATGCTCGGAGTGAACGATGGCGATTGGAGCGTGGGCGCGGATGGGAATTCCGTCTGGAAGATGCCATTGGCCCAGTCGACGAGATCCCCCCTGCTGCGGAAGTTCGTCGTGAGTGCCAGTACCGCCCCGGCTGACTCGATGATCTCCTTCACTGTTGCGTAGGTGACGATGTCGGCCCGGCGGAAGCGATAGAGCGACTGCTTCGGATCCCCTACGACAAAGAGCGATCCGGGCACGGGCCGGCACCGCCGCCAGTCGGTTTCATCGGGGTCCGAGGCCGTGAGCAGCAGCAGCAACTGGGCCTGCACAGGGTCGGTGTCCTGGAACTCATCCACGAGAATGTGCGTGTAGCGGCTGCGGAAGCTGCGGCGTGTCTCGGGCGAGCGGGCCAGCAGCCCCGCCGCCTTGCAGAGCAGATCCTGAAACGAGAGGACGCCGCGCTCGGCCCGAAGCCGGTCATAGACAGCCAACGCCGCCTGCAGCGTCGCGATCGCCAACGGATAGCGATGCGCCCGCCACTGCCAGAGCGCCGGCCGCACGATCCGCTCCCCGATGTCATCCCATGCGGCCTGCCACCTCTCGGCCGCCGCCTTGCGGGCCGCCTTCACCTCGGCATCGGTGGCACCGGCGCCCGGCCAGTATTTCTGGATGACTTTCGGCGCGCGGTCGAGTTCCCCGAGGAGATCCATCACGGCCACCGACGACGACGTGTCGCACCGGCGAAACATTCGGGAAAACTGTTCGAGCGCCGTCATCAGTTCATCGGTCCCCCGGTCGGCCGACGGCGACAATTCAGCCGCCTCGATGTCGTTCACAAACGGCTCCAGTTCCGCCACGATCCGCCCGGTGTCGGGAGCGGGGGTCTCGGGAGCCGGCCAGGCATCGACGTCGCCGTAGGTGGCAAAGCGGTCGAGAAACAGTCGGCTGAAGTCGCCGAGCCGCAGCCCGACAGCCTCCAGTCGGGCGAGGAGATCAGCATGATCGGTCGGCGCAGCGGTGACGAACTCGCGCCATGCCTGGCGACGCAGCAGCCGATCGGCCGGGTCGTCGAGTTCTCGGAAGCCCGGATCGACGCCCGCCTCGATCGGCCGCTCCCGCAGGAGCCGTCCGGCGAAGGCATGAATCGTGCCGATCACCATGCGGTCGATGCGTTCAAGCGCCGCGGCCAGCCGCTGCTGCTCCGTCGAATCACTCGTCGTGGCCACGGCCTGCTGCAACTTCTCCCGGAAGCGACGGCGAAGCTCGCCCGCCGCCTTCTTCGTGAACGTGACGGCCACGACCGACTCCGGCCTGGCCACGCCCGTCCGCACGAGCCCGAGCATCCGGTCGACCATCGAGGATGTCTTGCCAGTGCCCGCGGCTGCCTCGACCAACAGTGTCGTGGCCAAATCCTCGCGAATACGCTTCCTGGTCGGCTCATCCGGGGGCGTGTCGGGAACGGCCGGATGCGGTGTGAGCGACCAGGGCTCGGCCCGCGGTCGCCTCACCTCGGGGGCCGTCGCGGGTCGGGGCGTGCCCCGCAGCCCCTCGAACAGCTGCCGGAGCGACTCCGACGCGGCCAGCTTGCGGGCTGCGTCGCGGGTCACGCGAGCCGGATCGCCGCAGACCGTCGCAAAGTCGCAGTGCGTGCAGTCGGCGGCACTGCTCGTCGGCAGAAACGTGCCATGCGAAGCGATCTCGGCCAACTGTCGAACGAGCATGACACAGCCTTCGAGTTGCGTGCTTGTCCACGCCAGCCGCCGTCCCTTGCCGGCGCGGCTGGGAAAGAAGTAGCCAAACCTTTCCACGCTGCCGCCGGCCAGTCCCGAGCCCGGCGCCAGCCGCTCGTGCAGCATCACGACGTAGAGCCCGTGCTGGAGCTTGCGGCCGCCCACAAACGGATCGTCGGCCCCGGTCGTCGGAAACCCGAAGCCGCTGCCGCTCTTGTAGTCCCACAGCGTGTAGGAGGAGCCACCCGTGCCGTCGTCGCGAACGTCGATCCGGTCGATGCGGCCGCGAAGCCGGATCGTCTCACCGGGGGCAAGCGTCACGGTCACCGGATCGCGGCAGTCGAAGGGGGTGCCGTTGTCGCCGGGCTCGACACCAATCGCCACTTCCAGGGCCAGCGGACGCAGCCCCATTTCGCGGCACGAGCGTTCCTCGTCGTGCAGAAACGTCTGCATCGTCAGCTGCATTTCGGCGCGGCGGGCGGCGAATGACAGCTCGGTCAGCGGCGGATGCTTGCGACGGCTCTCGTCCAGTTCCTCGTCGAGAATCTCCAACAGTCCATCGAGATGCCGCTCGACCTCGGGCAGTTCCGCCCGCTCGATGACGCCGCGCATGAACCGCTCGAGCACGGTGTGGAGCAGGCTGCCCGCGTCGAGGGCGTTGAGCCAGCGGTCCGCGTCGTCGTCAAACGTCTCGGGGGCCTCGATGCCGAGGCCATATCGAAAAAAGAACCGCCGCGGACAGCCTCCAAGCATCTCGAGGCTGTTCGCCGAGGCCGCTCGCCCATGATCCGCCCGCGGATCGAGCAGCCGCCCCGCAGCCGGCACATGGCCGTCGTACGGCGTGAATTGATCCGATGAACGGGCGGTCTCGGCCGTCTGGCCATGGGCGAGGTGGCCGCGGTGGGCAGTCAGCGCCTCGTCGAGTTGCGATGGAGTGGCGTGGAGGCCAAGCGACGCGAGCCACCACTGTGTCTCATCCAAGGCCGCTTCCGGATCCGTAGGAACGAGCGTCTCGGCGGGCGGCAAGGCCTTGAGCAGATCATCGACCTTCGCCAGCGGATTCCCGGTGGACACGGCGAAGAGCGAGAGAAGCACGGGCGACGGAAACACCTCCCCGTCCTCGGCCGTATCGCGGCAGGAGAAGCCCAGCCAGATGCGGCCGCGCAGCCGGCCCATGAGCCGCCGCCACGACAGCAGGTTCCGCGCCGCTGCGTCGTGGGCCACCGTCAGCCGGGCGTCGGGCTGCGCTGCGTTGAGGAGCGTCCGCTCACCGTCGGTCAACAGCGGATCGGTTGCGCCGCTTCCCGGAAACCTGTTCTCGTCGAGGCCGAGCACGAAGGTGTAGGGCCGTCCCGAGTGGCCGCCGGTTCCCAGCGCACTCACATGCAGGCAACCGGGCCTGGGCCCTGACCCGAGCACGACCAATTCCTGCGGCAGTCGCTCGAGCCAGTCGAGGATCTCACGATCATTCGCTGCGCCACGATCCCCCTGCCACTCCAGCATCGCATCGATCTCGTCGAGAAGCAGCCGCCGCGCATTGCCGTCGAACTCACTCTCGGAGACGCAGAGCGTGTCGATGAAGGTCCGGGCGCCGCGCAGCACCGTTTCGCCGGTGGGCTCCGCGGCCCCTTCGCAGTCGGCCAGCTGCTGCGTGAGTTTCTGCAAGGCCCCCAAAAGCACGACGTGGCGTTGCTTGCGGGCCACGAGCTGCTCTTCGCCAATCTCGCCAGCGTCGGACCAGTCGTCGTCGTCATGACGGCCCCGGGCAAACGACGCAGGCGGCTGCTCCCGCACCCGCGCCGCCGCTGCCGCCACGAGCGCCACCGTGCGTTCCAACCCCCGTCCGACCCGCACGCTCCGCAGCTCGCGGACGAGCGCCGATGGCCGCGGCGCATCGGCGGTCTTGTCGCGGAGCTCGATCAGCCCATCCCGCAGCATCCGTTCGAGCCCTGATTGCGGATGGCCATCGCGGCGCCACTCGATCCATGCCGCGAGCGCCCGGCCGGGCTTCGCATCGGCCAGCGGCAGACCTTCGGCAAACGTGACAGGCAGGTGATCGGCCCGGCGAGCCCCCTGCCGCTCCCCTTCGTCGCTCGGCAACGCAGCCACGATGTCGCGGATCAGTGTGGGATAGGTGGAGGCGTCGGCGTGGACCACCTCCACCTCGTCGAGCCGCAGGCCCAGCCGAAGGCAGGTGCGGAGCACAAACCGCACCTCGTTCGATGCACCGGCCGCGCAAAACATCGCCGTGCGTTCGAGACCGGGAAACAGGGCGACCTCGGGCACGGGAGGATCAGTGGCCAGCATCTGCACCTCGACTCGCGGCGAGTCCCGCAGGGCGTCGAGCAATTCCTTTTCGAGCCGTGGCGGATCGAGATCATCGGGCACGAGCAGCCGACCGAGCGACTCGGGCAGTGTGCCTGCGCGGGCGTGCTCCACCGCGAGTTTCAGCTCGCCGGCGACGTCGATCAGATTCATCTGCCGCAGCCTCGCGGCATAGCGATCCATGAGCAGGGCCAGGTCGTGGGCCTTGTCGGATGCGCGGCCCGATATGCGCAGGCCCCGCGTCACCTCGGCAGCGGTAAGGCCGGCGGTCCGGAGCGATTCCAGGCTGTGCAACACCCGTTCGGCGAGCCGCTGAAGAGAGCCACCGGTGCCGGCGAACGAACGGAGCTGATCGCGATGCTCGACGAGCAGCTGCTCCACGGCAACGAGCCGGGCCCGTCGCGGCGCCAGCGTGAGAGATTCCCGCGTGAGCGACTCGGAGACGATGTCGTAGGCGAGGGCCGAAAGCGTCGTGACGTGGAGGTTGGCGGTCGGATGGCCCGTCCGCGACAGGGTCTCGATCCACTCGTTCCCGACGCGGCGAGACGGCGCCACGAGCCAGGCGGCAACGAACCGGGCCGCCGGCTGGCAGGCCGCGGCAATCGACTCGATGAGCCGGCTCGATTGCGGCGGCTCACGGCCCGGCAGGCCGCCCGCGACCACCGTGAGCTGACTCCGTTCCGGAACCGCCACCTCCAGCCTGTGCCAGTTCGCGGCGGCGGGGCCGCTCGATGTCTTCTTCCGTGACGACTTCATGGCCGCCCATTGTGTCCATCCGTTCAGATATGTCTAGCTGTCCGTAAAAAAACTTCCAGGGCTTTTTTCTGGCGCAGAAAGCGGCGGCCAGGATGGCCGTCGCGAACGTCCGGCGATGGGGTCCGGTCAGCCCCGAACCGCGGTCAATTCTGGCGACCGCTGTCCTGCCACGAGCGGTTCAGCCTTTGCAGCGCGGTGTGCAGGCGGCTCTTCACGGTGCCCACGGGAATACCCAACGCGTCTGCCACCTCACGGTGCTTCATCCCCTGGTGATACACGAGAAACAGGGGATGCCTCATTCGCTCGGGAAGTTCCTGGACCGCTGAGGAGACCCACCGGCTCGACTCTTCCCGCTCGGCCCGATCGCTGGCCGTCTCATCGTCGCCCGACATCATGTCGACGAGAGCTGCACCGTCGTCGGCCCCCCGCGGAATGCTGTCGAGGGGCACCATCCGATGGCGTCGGGCACGCCGACTGGCGTCGATGGCCTGATGGGTGGCGATCGCATACAGCCAGGGGCGAAACCGCCGACCGTCCGCGAAAGAATGCCGTTTCAGATGCACGCGAAAAAACGTGTCCTGGCAAACGTCCTCGGCCATCTCGGCATTGCCCAGATAGCGACGCAGATACCCGAAGAGTTTCCGCTCATACCGCTGCATGAGCGAACCAAAGGCTTCCTCATCGTCGGCGATGCGGAACCGGCCAATCAGATCCTCGTCGGTCGGCTCGGCTTCCCCGCGGGCGCCGTGATCGGTCCGAGACGGCTTCGAGAGACGATGCTGCGATGCGAAAGTTGCCATGCCAGATGCCTCCTCGTCCACCAGTGCGGGCTCTGAAAACACCCTCGAGGGCAATACGCCGGCGAAGGTACTCCGGTGGACGAGCACACGGCATGCCAAACCCGTGGCAAAAGAGCGGCTGCTGAAAGAGGGGCCATTTGCGTGGGGCCGACGGGAAGGGCGGCTGGCACCTGCCCTATTTTGCAAAGCCATCCTGCAAAATGCGGCACCGTTTCTTGCGGATCAGGCTGGCCCCGGCCGGCTCCAGCCCTGCCGGCGCATGAAAAAGCCCGTGATTTGCCACGCGTTCACGCTGCAAATCACGGGCTTACCCGCAAGGCGGAGGGCATGGGATTCGAACCCACAACCCATTGCTGGGCATCTGATTTCGAGTCAGACCGCTGGCCAATTCGCTTACCCTCCAGATCGGCTGCTCTTTAATGTAGGCCGCAGTTCGGCGGCGCTCAAGTTCGCCACCGCTTTGTCCGGTCTGCAGCCAAGCCCGGCTATCGCTGGGTTTCGTCCCGGGCCACCTGCAACGCTTCTACTGGAAAAGCACGCCGTGCCGGCAAGGCGCTTCCGTGACGGCCACGACCACTCCCCCCGCCCTCCCTTGAGCCGCCGCCGCCGCCTGCCGATTTCCCTTCATGACACGTGGGCTTCCGAACGCCTTGGCCGGCCGTTCGTCCCCGTCAGGAGCGTATCGACAATGGCAAAAGACACATGGCGGATCGTCACTCGCGGCGCCGACGGAGAACTCATCATCCGCGACTTCGACTCCCCTGAGCAGATCCTCAAGACGCACCTTCAGGTGGGCACCGACGACTGCAGCACCGACCTGGCCCTGCGGGGCGCCCCGGTCTTCCGCTCGCTCGTCGGCCCGATGCCCGAAGGACGCAACGTCGTCCGTTACGAGTCGCCCGAGGTGTTCGAGTGCCTCACCAAAGAATGGTCCGTGCCCAAGGCTCCGCGGAAGCGGATTCGTAAGACGGCCGCCGCCCGCCAGGCCGAGGCCGCCGCTGAAGCAACTCCACCGGAAGCGACCGATGACAGCGCCGGCTGAGACCATTTTCTCCCGGATCATCCGCCGCGAGATCCAGGCCCGCATCGAGCACGAAGACGACCTCTGCCTCGCCTTTCACGACGTGGCACCGCAGGCCCCCGTCCATTTGCTCGTGATACCGAAGCGACCGATCCCATCGCTGGCCGACGTCACCGCAGCCGACGAGCCATTGCTCGGCCATCTCGTCGGCGTGGCATCGGCACTGGCGCGAAAGCTCGGACTCGACGACGGCTACCGGCTCGTCGTCAACAGCGGCCGCGACGGCGGACAGACCGTGCATCACCTGCACGTCCACCTGCTGGGCGGCCGCCACCTCGGCTGGCCCCCGGGCTGAGCGACTACTGCCACCAGCGTCGCATACGGTCAAACATGCTGCCCGACCGCTCGGCCTCCGGGGCGGGAGCCTGCGTCGGGCCGCCTGTCGCACGGAGCGAGTCTTCTCGCAGCGCCGCCACCGCGTCATCGGAGACAAACGCGGCGAGGAACCGCGGCCAATACGTGTCGAGTTCGAGCAGACACGAGCCCAAGTCGTCCGCCGCCAGTCGCTGCTCCATCATCGACAGCCGCCGCGAGAGCTGCACACGCTGCGATTCATCGAACGCCAGGTCGAACACCCGCACGCCGTCGATCTGGACGCTGCCCGGACCGAGCAGGTCGAACCGCACCCGCAACGACTCCAGCCCGTGGGCCGGCAGATCATCGACCTGCAGCACGAACTGCGACCAGCCTGGCGTGAGCGGCTTGCCGCCGGCCAGCCCGCCTACCGTGGCAAACCGGTAATACTCGCGGCCTTCCTCCACGCCCTCGAGCGCCAGCCGCAGGGGCGGCTGCGGCTCTCCCTCTCCCACGCGGAGCCAAACGGCCACGCTCACCCGCCCCGTGGAGGGCGGCGGAAACGGATTGCTCCGCAGCGTCGAGAGGCCGTTCACCGACGAGAAGCCGATCCCGCGGCCCGCAGCACCGTCGACTCCCGGCACGAAGGCGACCGTTCCGCGACTGGCCTGGACGAGTTCCCAGCCTCCGATCGCGCCGCCGGGCGTCCGTCCGGCCGCATCGGTACCGGCGGCCGCCGGGCCGTCCAGTTCGAATCCCGGGTTGTCGAGCACATCGAGCGGCCGCGGTGTCTCGAGCACGCCACGGCGGCGGCTCAGATCGGCCAGTCGCTCGCCGATCGACCGCCGCACCTCGTCGTCGAATTCGACCCGCGCACCCTGCACCGCCACGCCTCCGTCGAGCACGAGCGTGCGCACCTCCCACGGCTGCAGCGGCACGGACACGGCACCAGCGGGATCGAGCGGCAGCCGCGTTCCGTCGACGGCGTCAACCACGGCGGACGGCAAGCCCGCGAGCGCGAGCCCGGCAAGACACGGGGCCGGCCCGGCATTCACGATGCTCACCACGGTCAGTCCCTGATCGCGCCGGCTGCGGACCACCAGCGGCGCCGGCAGCGGATCGGCCAGTTCGAGCCCACCGCCCGAGAGTGCCGTGAAGGCCTGCAGGGAGCGGCCGAACGCCGGCTCGACGCGGCCAAACGCGAGCCCCATGTCGAATACCATCTCGACATCCGCCGCCACGAGCGATTCCGCCAGATGCCTGCCTCGCGACGGCCCTTCGGGCAACGCATGAATCGGCACGGTTTCAGTCGCTGCCGCCGCGCCGCCAAACGGCCCATGCGGCACGACCTGGCCCACCGGCATCCGGCGTGGCTGCTCCAGCGCGATCACACCCCTGCGGGCCGCACTGGCGGCACCGCGGGCCAGGGCGAGCGAGCGGTTGGCATTGTCGACGATGCAGTGGTCGAGCAGCGATTCGGCCGTGGCATGCATGTGCGGCGAAACGAACACGATCCGCCGATCGGCGGTGATCCGCCCCGGGTCGAGGCCGATTTCCCGCAGCACATCCGCGTCGGCGGGTTCCGGGGCCAACGACGGACGAAAGCGGGTCGCGAGGTCCCCCTCCGCAAAGAGCGTCGTTGGCACCACGTGCAGGCTCAAGCCCGCGCCATGCTCCGCCAACACCGCCGCCAGCCGGGAATGAAAGCGGGCGACCACCTCGGCCCGCCACGCCAGCCACTGGTCCCGCAGCGGCCCTTCCACGAGGGCAGCACGATGGGCAAACCGCACGCCGCCCACCGCCGGCACCTGGCCGCCCACTTCGGCGAGAAACCGCGAGAATGTGGCGTCATCGAGGGCCCAGGCCGTGCCGGGAAGGTGCAGCCAGCCGTCGTGCGGCAGCACCAGCGCCAGGCCATCGACGGCGTCCGCACCGCGAAGCCGCCCCGCCAGTTCTCGCACGACATCCTCCACCGCCTGCTGCACCCGCGGATCGAGCACGTTGTAGTGGTAGCCCCGTCCGCCGTCGGTCTGCCTCGGCCTGCCGTCGCGTCCCACGCAGACGATGCCTGCCGCCTCGGCGGCCCCATCGGCGAGCATCCTCTCCAGCGCCGGCAGCGGCGCATCGAAGGAGACGGCCGGCAGCAACCGCAGGCCCTCGCGGGCGTGGATTCGGCAGAGCATGGCCAGCAGATCCTTGCGAACGGGATCCAGGCCCGCGTCGGAAGTGACGCCGCTGTCCCAGCGCGGAGCGCCCCGGGTCAGCCGCGACGGCCAGATTGCGGCGCCTTCACGGTAGACGACCACCATCGCCCCCGCGGTGCCCTGCGACGAAAACCATTCCGCCGCATGCGTGGCCCCGGAGAGAAACGTCTTCCAGTCGGCGAACGACCGGCCCGACCCGCTGGCCGCCCGCTCGGGTCCGCCAAACTGCGAAAAGTCGGGAGCCGGCACATAGGCATGCACGCGCCGCCCCGGGCCCGCGGTCGTGGTAACGCTGCCACTGGCGACGCCTGCAGCCCGGGCCGGCGGACGTAACGGCCCAGCCGACACCCGCACGCGGCCAAAGACCGCCGCCCCCTGTGGCGAGGGATTGGCGATCAGAATCATGGGATTTCGGGTGGTGGGCCAGAAGACGAAGCCATGACGGCCCAACCCCGCCGGCTTTGCACCCTCAGCGGTGGCCACGGGCGGAGCGACTTCGAATCCGCCGCTGGAACGGATCTCGACCGACGCACCCGCCGCATCCGTCTCCAGCACGCTCACGCCGACGACCGCACGTTGGTCGAGCGGAAACTCCACCTCCACCAGATGTGGCAGCCCCGGCTGCGCCCCCGCGATCACGATCCCTTCCCAGGCCGGCTCGTCGACCGATCGCGCCGGCGGCAGCCGCAGCATCGGCCCGAGGGAATGCACCTCGACGGTAGAGTGACCCGTGGCCAGGAGACCGCTGAGCTTGGGCACCATCGCAGACACCGACTGCAGCGACACCGAAGGCAGCGACACGGCTGGGAGCTTCGGCATGGAAACGTTGGGCATGGGCACGCTGGGCAACGGCACGTTCGGCATGCTGACATTCGGCAACGACATCGACGGCATCGGCATGGCGGGCATCGGCACGTACGACATGCCCACGCCCGGCAGCCGCCGCAGCCGCTCGTGCAGCCGAGGACTGCCCGGGTCGAGTTCGTGAATCACCTTCCAGCCCTCGCCGCGGTCAGAGCCTGCCGCGATCGCATCGGGAACGGCGTCGCCCACCGCCACCACCTGCACCGTCCGCGACGCGATCGGCCGCGACCACCGCAGGCCGCCCCGCTCGATCGCCTCCAGTTCGATGTCGTAGGCCCCTTCGCGGGCTGGCAGCGGCACATCGAAATACACCCGTTCATACCCCTGGAGCCGCGGCTCAGCTGGTGATGATTCGGCCGTGCCCGCTTCTACAAGGAGCAGCGACTGGGCGACCGCGGGCTCGGCCTCGGCCGCAACCTTGAGCCGCATCCGCAATTCGACCGCGCCCGATCCGGGCGACCGCCTCGGCAGGAGCGGATCGACCGCCATGCGGACCGTCTCCCCGGGGCGGAACAGCGCCGACGGAGAAGTCTCGCTGCCAGCCGCTGTGGCGAGTGAAATGAATTCCACCCGGAGCGCATCCCCGGGAGCGGCCTTCAGGCTGAGGCGGTTGCCGTCCCTATCGAGCGGCTGTTGATGGGCCTCAAGCAGCAGACCGGCGACGTCGGCTTCAAAGGTCGAGGCGTTCCGCTCGTCGCCATCGGCGAAGAGCCGCACAGCGATTCGTGCACCGCGCCAGCGTGGGATCACCAGTTCGACGCCGTCGCTGCCACGGCGGCTCGGTTCATGCACGAAGATCGTGCCGCCGACGGCATGGGCGGCCGCCGCAGCATCCGCATCGCCACAGAGCGTCTGCCACTGGAGATCCTCGGCGGTGTTTGTATCCCCTTCGACGGGCACCAGCCGGATCGATCCCGACCAGGCACGGGCCTTCCCCCCGCCCCAGTTCACGCGAATGGTGACGGGCCGTTCAGACAGCGTTGTTTCCTGGGCGCCGCCCGCCGACAGCGGCCAGCCTGCAGCCAGCGCCAGCATAGTGAGCAGCGAGCCGAACAGTCTCGGGCAGCAAACGGGGCGTGCGGCGGATTGTGAAAGAGATCGCACCATCCAGGGA
Source organism: Pirellulales bacterium (assembly GCA_044236455.1). Classification (GTDB taxonomy): domain Bacteria; phylum Planctomycetota; class Planctomycetia; order Pirellulales; family UBA1268; genus CAMCQY01. The sequence goes on along the minus strand of JBIIGJ010000003.1, from coordinate 18,103 downwards.
TGGTAGCGGGATGCATCCGGTGCGACCAAGCGTGTTTTGCCCGTGAAAAGCCGGATGTTTCTCGCTGTTATTGGCTCTTTGCCTCCGGTAGCGATGCCCGCCAGGCAGTCTCTTGATAGCCGGCGCCCGCCCGTGCCAAGAGTTCCCCGAGCTGACCTGCCACGTCTGCACAGCGGTTGGCGACGTCCACCCGTTCGAAGAAATCATCCGGCTTGGCGAAGATGCGTACCTGCTGTTCGCCATCGCTTCGCGGCCTCGCTTCCGCGACAGAGTCGGCCAGAAGGCCATGCCACGCCGGCGTGACGATCGCGGCAGCGTCGGGGCCGGCCACGATCACCCGATCGCGGACCGGCGCCGACCAGTTCTCGAACAGTCCCACCAAGCTCACGCCCCGCCATGGAGCCGATGGATCGATGGCCGACGCCTGCGGCTCGGCGTCTGTCGTCTGCGGCACGAGGTCCACGAGCGTGCAGCCCAGATCGGCGGGCACAACGAGCCCGCCATACCGCTGGGCCGCCATACGCCCGGCGGCATCCACGAGGATCGCCGGCACGTGGATCATCTCACCATACGGCGGATCCTTGCCGCCGACGCCGACCCAGCCATGCAGCCCCAGGGGCAGGCCGCGCACCCCCGCGACCAGCACCGCCCAGCCGCTGGCGTGAGCGGGCCTTCCCTCCTGCAACGCGGCGAACAGTCGGCCGAGTTGGCTGTCGAGCAGCGTCAACTGTCCGGCGAACACCTGCCGGGCACCGACCACGAGATCGGGGTCGGTGTCGTCATCCACCGCAAACCCAGGAACGCGGGCTCCGCTCGGCGGCGGCGGATCCTCAGGATCGACGTAGCGGTCGCGATACCGTTCCGGAGCATCCCATGCCACGCCCAGGCTGCCGACGTGACACCAGACCAGCCGGTGCTCGCCCGACGTGATCGCGTCGAGAGCAGCGTCGATGAGCCTCGCGATAGTGGTCTGCGCGTCGTCGTCCTCGGCCTGCTCCTTCGCGACCGCCTCGACCAGCCGAACGCCGGCCGCAGACACGGCATCATCTGCCGTCATACCTGCCGCAAAGGCGGCGTCGTCGGTGACGACCACCGGCCGCCAGCCGGCGGCGGCAGCGGCGGCCAGGAGCGTTTTGCCGGCAGGCGCTGAGGCGGCGAGCAGATCGTGGAGCGTGTCGCCGAAGGTCATTGACGGCGTGATCACGCGGTCGAACACGACCCCACGGGCCGCCAGGCTGTCGAGGGCCGGTGTCGCCACCCACGTGGCGCCGTAGGCGGCCAGCATCCAGGCCGGCAGCCGGTCGATGGTGACGACAAGCAGCCCGGCCGGCTGGGCTGCCGACGGAAGGGGATGAGCGTTCGTATGCGTATGCGGCTGCATGGAGGAGATTGTCCGCTGAATGTGCTGTTTGCACCAGCATGGCAGGTGTGCCACATTTTCGGCCTGCGTTCCCCTCTCGGGCCGCGCCGCCACCCCCTGCCCGCCCGCACCGCGGGCCCGCGAGACCAGCATGTCCTCCACAAACGGCCCCCGGCACGGCTTCGCCACCCATCCGTCCGCCACTACCGGCATGCCGCCGGGGATCCCCTACATCGTCGGCAACGAGGCCGCGGAACGCTTCTCGTTCTACGGCATGAAGACGATCCTCGTCGTGTTCATGACGCAGTTCCTGCACTCGGCCGCGGGCGGCCCCGACTTCATGACCGAGCCCGAATCGCGGGAGTGGATGCACCTGTTCGTGGCCAGTGCCTACTTCTTTCCGATCATCGGTGGTGTCGTGGCCGACGCCTTCCTCGGCAAGTATCTCACGATCCTGCTTCTGTCGATCGTCTATTGCCTCGGACACCTCTGCCTGGCGCTCATGGACCTGCCGCAGCCGCTGCTGGCGGCCACGCTCGCACCGCGGGGCTGGCTGCTGGCCGGCCTGGCCCTCGTCGCGATCGGCTCCGGGGGCATCAAGCCCTGCGTGTCGGCGCACGTGGGCGACCAGTTCGGCCACTCAAACCGCCATCTCCTCGAACGGGTCTTCGGCTGGTTTTATTTCGCCATCAACTTCGGTTCGTTCTTCTCGACACTCCTCACGCCGTGGCTGCTGAGAAACTATGGCGCCGGCTGGGCGTTCGGCGTGCCGGGCATCCTCATGGCGTTGGCCACGCTCGTCTTCTGGATGGGGCGGCACAATTTCATCCACGTGCCACCGCGGGGGAATCGCTACTTCGCCGAGACGTTCGGCCCGGAGGGGCTGGCCGCCATCTTCAAGCTCGTGCCGCTCTACCTGCTCGTGGCCGTGTTCTGGTCGCTCTATGATCAGTCCGGCGGGGCATGGGTGCAGCAGGCGCAGCAGATGGACCGGCGGTTCCTCGGCGTCGAGTGGCTCGAAAGCCAGGTCCAGGCCATCAACCCGCTGCTGGTGCTCGCGTTCATCCCGCTCTTCAGCCTGGTGATCTACCCGGCCGTCGAAAGGATCATTCCGCTCACGCCCCTCCGCAAGATCCTCGTCGGCTTCGTGCTCACGATCCTCGCCTTCGCGATCACGGCCCACGCCCAGCGGCTCATCGACACCGAAGCGGCACGGTTTCGCAGTGTCGTCGCGCCGGTTGCAGCCAGCGACGGCGTGGACCTCGCCGCGACGGAGGCGGCCATGAGGGAGACCGGCCTCAACGCGTTGGCCGATGCGATGAAAAACGGCGGGACACCGGGCTCCGACACCCGCGTGGAGGCGATGGTCAACGCCGGCATGGCGGTGGGCAGAGACGGCACGCGGCTGACTGCCCGCTGGCCCTCCGTGGGCTGGCAGCTGTTGGCCTACGTCGTAATAACCGCGGCGGAGATCCTCGTGTCGATCACCTGCCTCGAGTTCAGCTACACGCAGGCGCCGCCGCAAATGAAGTCGCTCGTCATGAGCCTCTATCTGCTGAGCGTATCACTGGGCAACCTGTTTACGGCGCTGGTCAACACCTTCTCTCAGGATGCGGCCGGCCATTCCCTCTTGGCCGGGGCCGCGTATTACTGGTTTTTCTGCGGCTGCATGGCGGTGGCGACCGTGATCCTGTTGCCGGTGATGTGGACCTACCGCCCCCGCGAATACCTCCAGGACGAACGGCCTGGTTGACGGAGCTGGGCGGCGACCATGGTGCCGCAGTGGCGGCATCTGCTATTCTCCCGGAGAGGGTGTCCAAGCATGGGTAGCGATATGGTGCGTTCAACATCGATTGACCGTCGGGGTTTCCTGGCTGCCGCGGCGGCCGCGCTCGCTGCGCCATACGCAAGGGCGGCCGATCCTCCCGCGCCGCCCCCACTCTTTCGCATCTCGCTGGCGGAATGGTCGCTCCACCGCACCCTCTTCGCCGGCAAGCTCGACAACCTTGATTTCCCGCGGGCCGCAAAACAGCAGTTCGGCATTTCGGCCGTCGAGTACGTCAACCAGTTTTTCAAGGACAAGGCGAAGGACGCGGACTATCTGGCCGACCTGGCCAAGCGGGCGAAAGACGAGGGCGTCGAGAATCTCCTCATCATGTGCGACGGCCTCGGCAACCTTGGCGATCCCGATGCGACGGCCCGCACCAAGGCGATCGAAAACCACTTCCCGTGGGTCGAGGCGGCTAAGCGGCTCGGCTGCCACTCGATCCGGGTGAACGCGGCGAGCAAGGGCACGCCCGAGGAACAGCAGAAGCTCGCCGCCGACGGCCTGTCGCGGCTCTCCGACTATGCGGCCCAGATGGAGATATCGGTGATCGTGGAGAACCACGGCGGGCTTTCCAGCAATGGCGAGTGGCTGGCGGGGGTGATGAAGGTCGTGAACAAGCCGAACTGCGGCACACTTCCCGACTTCGGCAACTTCCACGACTACGACCGCTACCGGGGCGTGGAGGAGCTGCTTCCGTTCGCGAAGGGCGTCAGTGCCAAGAGCCACGAATTCGACGCCGACGGCAACGAGGTGCGAACCGATTACCGCCGGATGCTGAAGCTGGTTGTCGACGCCGGCTACCGGGGCTGGGTCGGCATCGAATACGAGGGCAAGGCCCTGCAGGAGCCGGAGGGAATCCTCGCCACCAAGAAGCTGCTCGAGCAGGTGCGCTCAGAGCTCAACTCATAGCCATCGCCGGGGCCCGTCCCCGGGTTTCCACCCGGGGCTTTCATGGGAAAGGCAACGCAACCATCAACGGTCGCAGCATCCCCCAATACAAGCCCTGAGCGGAAGCGACGGGACTCCGCGTGAATGCCGCGAACTCACTTCACTCGGGCGGCAACTTCGCGAGGTCGAAATCGACGACGACCGGAAAATGGTCGGAGACGTCGAGATCGATCGCGTGGCAAACGAAGGCCCTTGTGATCGCCGGCACCAAGTCGCGGTGCACGAGCACGTGGTCGATCATCGTGAACACGTCGTCGCTGTCGGCCACGCCGTTTTCGTTGAAATCCCAGTGCGACGTGTAGCGGTCGGCGACCCGCGGGATGAACTGGGCCGCGTTGACGAGTTCATCCCCCGCCGCGGCGTCGTCGTAATCCTTGAGGTCGTGCAGCACGGTCGTCCGCGTGCGGCGGTTCGAGTCGGCCATCGGCACGTCGGGGTCGTAGTCGTTGATGTCACCGAGCACGATCGGCGTGTAGCCGCGGGCGACGATCTCCCGACGGACGACCTCGCGGGCGATCGACGTCTCCGCCATACGTTGCGCGTTGCTGCCGACGTCGGAGGGATTGCTCTTCAGGTGCATCCCCAACAGTCCGATCTTCCGGCCGCAGGCCGTGAAGTAGGCGACCGCGTGCCGCTGCAGCACCGCCTCCTCCTGCCGCGTGCCGCCCCGGTCGTCGTCATAGCTGTAGGCCCGCCGCATCCAGTCGTCGCCCTGCGCGGCCGCGCCGTCGCCATCCCTCGTCTGCTTGGACGATCGCTTGTTGCCGGCCGGCACGAAGATGTGAATCTGGCGGCCGTCCAACTCATCTGCCTCGATCCGGGAGAGGATGGCCACGTCGAATCCGGAGAATTTGTCCCGTCCATCGACGTGATAGCCGCGATACTCCTTGAGCCCCTTCGCGTGAAGCAGGTTCACGACCGCATCGACCCCCTCGCGAGACACCACCTCCGGCATGACCACGATATCGGGCGTGAGCGACTCGATGACCGCGGCGATGTGTTCGAGGTGGCGGCGCCGGGCCGGCTCAAACCGGAACCGCGTGAGCGTGGTTCGCTCCCCCGGGGCGGCGAGGTTCTCGGCATTGAAGCAGGCGATCCGCAGCGGGCACGGCACTGGCTTCACCTCGTCAGCCCGCGCGGACAGGCTCCAGGGCGCCACGAGCACTACCCACAGCAGGAGCACGAACACCAGCGGCGACGTATGGCCGCAGCGGTCCCGCCTGACCTGCAGAGCCTTGATACGCACCAACCGTTGACGGCCGCTGTTCATCACCGCTAGAGTTTTCCAGACCGACGAAAAACGTTCTTTAAGACACGCCATACCCATCCAGGCCATGAGTTTCCATCAGGATACACAGCTTCTGCCAGACAAGCCTGTAGAATCGGGGGCCCGCTCGCCAGGAAAATCCCGTCGGCCGGGAGACGAACGTCTCCGCCAGTTCGTGCGGGTGGACGAGACCCACGTCGGCCGCGGGGTGTTCGCCCGGCGGAAGCTCAAGGCCGGCATGGTGCTGGGGGAGATTCAGGGCGAGATTTTCCCGGTGGAGCCCGATGATCCCAGCTATTGTATGGAGTTGCCGAGCGGCAGGGTGCTCGAACCGGCCGCTCCGCTGCGATTCCTGAACCACAGTTGCGATCCGAACTGCGAGCTTTTCTATTGGTTTGACGAGGACGGAAGCCTCCAGGAAGACCGGCTGTGGCTGCAAACGATCCGTTCGATCAACGCGGGCGACGAACTGCTGATCGACTATTGCTGGCCAGCGGACGCGGCGATTCCCTGCCGCTGCGGGGTGCCGGACTGCCGGGGCTGGATCGTCGATCCGGAGGAACTGCACCTCCTGCCCCGTCCCGCTGGCGATTCTTCGCCGCACTCGCCGTCGGGCTCCTGACGCTACTGGCCGCGGTCGGGCTGTCCCGCCTGAAGATCGACGACGATCTCCGGTCGCTCCTGAGGGATGCCGCTGCCGATTTTCGTCTGGTGGATGAGGTGGCAGACCGTTTCGGGGCGCCCGACCGGGATTGCATCATCCAGGCCACGGCCCGCTCGGGCGACCTGTTCGACGGCCCGTCACTGGAGGCCCTCCGGTCGCTCGCCGACAGGCTGGCGCATGTCGATGGCGTGGAGCAGGTGCGGTCGATGTTCGACGTCCGCCGCCAGGGCGTCGTCGGCGCGGTGCTGCCGGTGATCCCGCACGTCGAGGGCGAACTCGCCGCAGCGGAGGGCGAGGCCGCCAGGGCCCGCGCCATCGACCATCCGCTGATCACCGGCCACCTGCTCTCCGCCAACGCGGCCTCCAGCCTGCTCATCGCCCGGCTGGAGGCCGCCGCCGACAGGCCACCCCGGCTGGGCGAGGTGGTGGCCCGCATCGAAAAACTGCTCGCCGACGAGCAGGCAGACGACGGCTCGGGCGTGCTGAAACTGGCACTCACCGGCCTGCCGTCCCTCCGCGAGCAAGCGGCGCAGGCCCTCCGGCGCGACATGCTGCTCTTCAACTCGCTGGGCCTCGGCCTGGCGGTCGTGCTTTCGGCAGCCGTGGCCCGGAGCATCCGGGCCACGATCGTCGCCTGCGTGCCGCCGTTCGTGGGCGCGGTATGGGCGATGGGCCTCCTCGGCCTCTGCGGAGTGCCGGTGAACCTGCTCACCAGCGTGGTGCCGTCGCTGGCACTCGTGGTGGGAACCTGTGATTCGATCCACTTCATCGAAGACATGCGCCGCAGCGCGCGGCGTGGTGTGGCTGGCGTGGCCGCATCGAGCGGCGCCATCCGGCGGGTAGGCGCGGCCTGCGGCCTGACGAGCCTGGTGACGGCGATCGGCTTCGCGTCACTGGCTGCGGCGCGGATCGACGCGGTCCGCAACTTCGGCCTGGCCGCGGCAGCGGGCGCCGTGGCGAGTTTCCTCGCGGTCACGCTGATCACTCCGCTGCTCGCCTCCACGCCCGCCTTCAGCGGTCTGCGACTGGGACGATCATCCCGCCACGCGGGCCGCCTGGCGGCTGGCCTCACGGCCTTCTCGGTGCGGCACGCCCGGTTGATCTCGGCGGTCGGCTGCGTCGCCACGCTCCTGCTGGCCGCCGTGGCCGCGGGGCTCGATGCCGACAACCACGTGGCAGACAGCCTGCCGCGGGGAGCCGCAGCCTCCCAGGCGCTCGCCCACGTCGACAAGGAGTTTGGCGGCGCGATGGGCGTCGACGTGGTGGTTCGCTGGCCGGAGGGTCTTGGCTGGGTCGATGCGCCGGTGCTGGAGTCGCTCGACGAGGTGCACGACGTGCTCGTACGATCGGGCGGGATCACGCGGGCGATATCGCTGTCCACGGTGGCCGGCCCACTGCCGGAACGGGCCAGGCAGCGGCTCGATGCCGCCGAGTTTCGCGATCTGGTCGACGAGCAGGACCGCATGGCGATCGTGCGGGCCCGCGTGAGCGATCTGGGATCGCGGAAGCTGGAAGGCGTCTACGACAGGATCGATGCTGGGCTGGCCACGCTCGCGGCCAAACGGCCCGGCTGGACGTTTGAACTGGCAGGCATGTCGGTCGTCTCGGCCCGCAACATCCGCCAGCTGGTGCGCGACCTTGGCTCGAGCCTGCTGCTCGAGGTGGCCGTCATCGGCGGCATCCTCGCCCTCGCCTTCCGCTCGCCGCTGGCGGGGATCGTGAGCCTGATTCCCAACGTCTTCCCGCTCGCGGTGATCGGAGCGCTGTTGGTCGCACTGGGAAGGTCACTCGACCCCGCGACGGTGATCGTGTTCAACGTCTGCCTGGGACTCGCCGTGGACGACACGGTGCACGTGCTTTCGGCACTGCAGCGGCAGCGCCGCGAGGGGCTTTCGATCGCCAGCGCCATCCGCCGTGCCGTGGCGGAGACGGGCAATGCGGTCGTGATCGGCGGCCTCGTGCTGGCCATCGGGTTTGCGGCAGTGACGGTGAGCTCCGTGCCAGCGCTAGCGGGCTTCGGCATGCTCGCCTGCGCCGCGGTGGCCGCGGCCACGATCGCGGAGCTCGTGTTTCTGCCGGCGCTTTTGGTCGTCACCGACGCCTTCGTGCAGCGGCGGCAGGTGGTGCGTCGTGACGGCATCTTCGGCAGCAAGCCGTCGGGTGAACACAGTCCCCGGGCTTCCGCCCGGGGCTTTTATGGCAAGGGCAGCGCGGCCATGAACCGTCAGCCCACGCCCCAATACAAGCCCTGAGCGGAAGCGACGGGATCGTGTTGACGCAGGGATCAGCCAGCCCTCTCGGCCTGATGCGGACTAGCCCTTCGTCGCGGCCATCACGTCGGCGACGGCCTCGACGGCCTGCACAATCTGCTCTTCGCTGTGCTCGCTCGTGATGAAGAACCGCACGCGGGCGGCACTCTCGCGGACGGCCGGATAGAGAATCGGCCGGGCGTTGATGCCCCGCTCCAAGAGCATCTGCGAGACGAGGATCGCCCGCGACGAACTGCCGACGATGACGGGGATCACGGGAGTATCGCTGCTCTCGCCGGTGTCGAGATCGCAGTCGGCCGCGAGCTTCAGGAAAAGCTCCGACCGTTCCCGCAGCCGCGTCACCCGCCACGGCTCCCGCTGGATCACCCGCAGCCCCTCGAGCGCCGCGGCGGCGTTTGGCGGCGAGCAGGCGGTCGAAAACACGAACGCGGGAGTTGTGTAGCCAAGATAGCGGATCAGCCGCTCACCGCCGGCGAGGTAGCCGCCGCCGGCCCCGAGCGCCTTGCTGATCGTGCCCATCCAGAGGTCGCCATCCGCGGGGTCGCAGCCAAAGAAATCGCAGATGCCGCGGCCTTCCGGGCCCATCGTGCCGAGCGAATGCGCCTCGTCCACATAGAGCAACGCGTCGTGACGCTTCTTCACCTCGATGAACTTCGGCAGGTCGGGGTAGTCGCCGTCCATGCTATAGACGCCTTCGATTGCCACCACCACCCGCTTGTACTGCGACCGCAGGTCGCGGAGCAGACCGTCGAGCTGTTCGTGGTCGTTGTGCCGAAACGAACGCTTGCCAGACTTCGACGCGCCGGCCCCCTGCATGATGCTGTTGTGGGCCAGTTCGTCGTAGAGGATCAGGTCGCCAGCACCGAAGAGATGGTTGAACACCGAGGCGTTCGTGCCGTAGCCGCAGGGGAATACGACAGCCCGCTCCGTGCCGAGAAACCTCGCCAGTTCGGCGTCGAGTTCGTCGAGGATCGTGTTGTTGCCACCGACCATGCGGCTGGCCGAGGCGCTGCAGCCAAAGCGGTCGATCGCCTCCTTGGCGGCCCGCGTCACATCGGGATGACCGGCCAAACCGAGGTAGTCGAAGCTCGTGAAGCTGACGACCTCGCGGCCGCCGACCCGCGATGTGCGACCCCGCACCTCTTCGTTGGCCCGAAGGAACGGATTTTCGAGCCCAGCCGCCTCAAGGCCAGCGAGCCGCTCCTCCAGGGCCACGCACTCCGGAAACGCAAAGCTGTCGGCTGCCGGTAACACGCGGGTGGCCGTGACAGACGCGGTCCGCCGGGGATTCCTCTGGACGGCTGGCTGCGGGCCTGCCGTGCGGCTCATTCGCTCGGCCACCTCCCCCGCACGATCGGCCTCATCGAACATGCGAATGGCGATGCAATCGACGAGATCCGCGCAGGTGCGAATGCCTTCGAGCCACTCGTCGCGAAACCGCATCTGGTAGCGGCCCTCGATGCGGGTGATCACGTCGAGGAAACGGGCGGTGTCGATGCCGCAGCCGGCGAGCGACGACTCTGGAACGAGCGTACGGATCGTGGCGGTCGAACTGACCCGGGCGACTTCCTCGAAAACCACGCGTTCGATCGCCTCACGCGAGTGCGCCCGCGGCCGGCTCCGATCAGCGACGACCGTCTCGCCGTATTCACTCCCAACGCCAGCCATCGCGTTCATGATGCCAACTCCCATCGAATGCTCCCCTCCGTGCGAGTAAACGCGAGAGCGACAACGCGTGCAGCAAATCCGGGCTGCACGATCCACGAATCAACGCCGCGGTCATGCGGCGACAGGTCTCAGTATACGTTGCCTGGTCGCTTCTGCGAAACGCTTCGAGACCTTGCGGCCTGCGCAGAGATTTCCGTCTGATCTAAGTGCCGCCGTGGGCTGCGGGCCGCGTCACCCCGCCAGCAGCTTCCGCAACACGAACGGCAGGATGCCTCCCGAGCGGAACTGGTCGAGTTCCACCGGCGTGTCGATCCGCACCATGCAGGGGATTTCCTTGACGGTGCCATCCGGCCGCGTTGCCTTCACGATCACGGTCGTCCTCGGCACGAGGTTCTCAAACGGAATGTCGAAGGTCTCCTCGCCCGTCAGCCCCAGCTGCTGCCACGGCTCCGGTAGCACGAGAGGCAAAACGCCCATGCCCACGAGGTTGGAGCGATGGATACGCTCGAAGCTGGTGGCGAGCACGGCCCGCACACCCAGCAGCATCGTCCCCTTGGCCGCCCAGTCGCGGGAGCTGCCGGTGCCATACTCCGCGCCGGCCAGCACCACCAGCGGCGTGCCCGCCGCCTTGTATTTCACCGCCGCATCGTAGACCGGCATCACGTCCGCTCCCGGCAGGAGCCGCGTGACGCCCCCCTCCGTGCCCGGCACGAGCAGGTTGCGGATGCGGATATTGGCAAACGTGCCCCGCGTCATCACACGGTCGTTGCCGCGGCGGGCCCCGTAGCTGTTGAAGTCGACGGGGGGAACGCCGTGCTCCACGAGATAGTGCCCGGCCGGGCTCGCCTTGGCGATGCTGCCGGCGGGCGAGATGTGGTCGGTGGTCACACTGTCCCCTAAGGCCAGCAGCACGCGGGCCCCGCGGACGCTCTGCGGGGCCACGGGCTCGCGGGTGAGATCGGCCAGAAACGGCGGCTCTTGGATGTAAGTGCTTGCCGCCTGCCAGTCGTAGAGCTCGCCCTTGGATGTCGGCACGGCGTTCCATCGCTCGTTCGAGTTCCAGACGTTGCCGTAGCGATTCTGAAACTGCGTCGGCAACACGCTCGCCTCGACGGTCTGCCGCACCTCCTCGGCCGTTGGCCAGATGTCGCGGAGAAACACCGGTTTGCCATCCCGGCCGGTGCCGATCGGCTCGTGCTCCATGTCGATATCGGTGGTGCCGGCCAGGGCGTAGGCCACCACGAGCGGCGGGCTGGCCAGCCAGTTGGCCTTCACGAGCGGATTGACGCGGCCCTCGAAATTACGGTTGCCGGAGAGCACCGCCGCGGCCACGAGATCCCCCTCCTGCACGGCCTTGGCGACCGCGTCGGGCAGCGGCCCCGAGTTGCCGATGCAGGTGGTGCAGCCGTAGCCCACCGTCTCGAAGCCCAGGGCGTCGAGATCCTTGTCGAGGCCAGACCGCTCCAGGTAGTCGGTGACCACGCGGGATCCGGGCGCGAGGCTCGTCTTCACCCACGGCTTCGTGGTGAGCCCCTTCGCGACCGCCTTCCGGGCGACGAGCCCGGCGGCCACCATCACGCTCGGGTTGCTCGTGTTGGTGCAGCTTGTGATGGCGGCGATCACCACCGCGCCATGATGGATCGTGGAGGCGTGGCCGTTTTCCTTCACGGTGCCGGTCCGCGTCAGGGCCGGGCCTTCGAGCGCAAAGCCGCGTTTGGCCGTGGGAGCGGTGAGCGATTCGGCGAATGTCTTCTTGACGTTTTGGAGAGCGACGCGGTCCTGCGGCCGCTTGGGCCCGGCAAGGCTCGGCACCACGCTGCCCAGATCGAGGCTGAGCCGCTTCGTGAACTCCGGCACGGCCGCCGACGCCGTGTGGAAGAGCCCCTGCTCCTTCATGTAGCGTTCGACAAGCGTCACCTGCTCGGCCGGCCGGCCGGTGAGCCGGAGGTAGGCCAGCGTCTCGTCGTCCACCGGGAAGAAGCCCATCGTGGCGCCATACTCGGGGGCCATGTTGGCGATCGTGGCCCGGTCGGCGAGCGACATGCCATTGAGGCCGCTCCCGAAAAACTCCACGAACTTTCCGACCACCCCCTCTTTCCGCAGGATCTCCGTGACCGTGAGCACGAGGTCGGTGGCGGTGGCGCCGGCGGGCAGCCGGCCGGTGAACTCGAAGCCCACCACCTCCGGCAGAAGCAGCGACAATGCCTGGCCGAGCATGACGGCCTCGGCCTCGATGCCCCCCACGCCCCAGCCGACGACCCCCAGGCCATTGATCATGGTCGTATGGCTGTCGGTACCGACCAGCGTGTCGGGCACCGCCACCTTGAGGCCGCCCTTCCCCGCAGGATCGTCGCGGAGGAACACACAGCCGGCGAGGTATTCAAGGTTCACCTGGTGCACGATGCCGATCGCCGGCGGCACGACCCGGAAATTCTGAAACGCCTGCTGGCCCCACCGCAGGAAGGCGTAGCGTTCGGCATTCCGCTCGAATTCGATGTCGACGTTCTTCGCGAGCGAATCGGCAGCGCCGAAAAAGTCGACCTGCACGGAGTGGTCGATGACGAGATCGACCGGCACGAGGGGATTGATCTTCCGGGGATCGCCGCCGAGCCGCTTCATGGCCGCACGCATGGCCGCCAGATCCACCACGCACGGCACGCCCGTGAAATCCTGCAGCACTACCCGGGCCGGCTTGAACGGGATCTCCGTTTCGGCCGGCTTGGCGGCGTTCCAGGTCGCGAGGCTGCGGACGTCGGCCTCCGTCACCTCGTAGTTGTCGCAGGTCCGCAGCAGGGCCTCGAGCACCATGCGGATGGAATAGGGCAGGCGGGACGTGTTCGTGACCCCTGCGTCGTCGAGCGCCCGGAGCCGGTAGAGCGTGGCTGGGCCGGAGCCCGTTTCGAAGGTGGCACGAGCGGAAAACGGGTCGACGAACGTGGCTGCCATGGATGGAAACCTTGAGGGGTGAGACGCCTGGGGGGATCGAGGCTGGCACCAACCGGGGAAAGTCGGGGCTGGCCAGCCGGCGGGTAGCCTAACGAACTGGTCTCCGGGCGGAGAAGTGTCCGTTGCCACAGCCCCGAAAAACCGCGTTGAAAGCCGGCAAAAATCTGAGAACAGGCCGCTGGTGCACGGGATTGCGAGAAAAATATTCCGCCGGAGTCGACACGCCAGCGATTGTGGGGTATGGTTGAGTCAGGCGAGGGCGACCTCCCCACAAAACACTTACCGATCTCTTCAGCGGCTGTTCCCCCCCCCCAAAGACCCACACTTCTAGAGCCGCTACCGGACCCGTGGTTCAAACCACGGGTCCTTTTCTTTTGGCGTTCGGTCTCGTCGCCCGGTCTCTTGGCACTCCGTCTTCTCGGTTTTGGTCGATCCTGCCCGCCTCTGCAGACATCCCCTTGCGGGGGATCCGACCACCCATATAACGAGCATCACACCGCAACGCAGCGGCCACATTCGTCACGACGTGCACGGAATCGCGGGAATTGTTTCGGACAGGGACGGATCGACTCACGGAGAGGTCGATCGGCTGGAGTCAGGGAAGAATTGATCGCGGGAGCAGGCCCGGCTTTAGCCTGGTCGAGCTGCTCGTCGTCATTGCGATCATCGCCATCCTGGCCGGGCTGCTGCTGCCCGCCGCGCAGGCCGCGCGTGAGTCGGCGCGGCGCGGGATCTGCCAGCACAACCTCCGACAACTGGCGTTTGCGGTGCTGAACTACGAGGCGAGCAGCCGCCGCCTGCCCGCCGCCGCGGTGGTCAGCGAAGCGTTCAATCCGGCCACCTGCACCGGCTGCTGGAACCCCTGGGCCGAGGCCCGGATCGCCTCCTTCACGCCGGGCACGAAGCAGGGCTCGAGTTGGATCGTGCCGGTGCTGCCATTCCTGGAGCAGTCGCAGCTGTTCACCCGCTGGAACCGTTCCACCAACGTGCTGGGCAATGCCGCCGTGGCCCAGACCAACATCCCCACGCTCTACTGCCCCAGTCGCCGATCAGGCATCCGCATCGACCGTGACGACCATAAAAATCTCGTCGACACCAGCTGGCGGGGCGGCGGCACCGACTACGGCGGCTGCTACGGCCGCCTCGACGGCTTCCTGAACGACACGGGCGACGACCATCGCTTCGCCGACGTCGACACTCCCGTCAGCGGCTCCTCGGGCAATCGCGAGGGCGTGCTTCTGCCCAATGCCGGCAGGCTGCTGACTGCCGCGAGCGACGGCCTGACCAACACGATCATGCTGGGCGAACTGCAACGCCTGCGGCCGGTCGCCGGAGCAACTGGCGCCGCCAACACCTCCAACCGCACCAGCCAGGACGGCTGGGCCGCGGGGGGCGCGGCCACGCTCTTCACCACGGCGACCGATCCGGGCCACTCCAACCCCGGCGGCATGAACAATCTCTTCTTCGAGTCGCCTGGCAGCGAGCATGTCGGCGGCTGCTTCTTCGCGATGGCCGACGGCTCCGTGCAGTGGCTCGGCGAATTCATCGACGCCAAGGACAACAACGCACTGTTCCCGCTCCTCGGCTCGATACGCGACGGGGCCGTCGCCAGCCTTGCCGGCGCAGGCTATTGACCGGTTCCGGAGCCTCCTCGCGATGCCCTCCATCCGTTGCTCTGCCAGCCACCTGCGACAGACCACGTGCGTGATCACCTCGCTGGCCATCCTCGGCTGCTCCCCATCGCACCAGCCGCCGCTGGGCCACGTCAGCGGCATCGTCACGCTCGACGGCGAGCCGCTCGCCAACGCGACCGTGCGATTCACACCGGCAGGGCCAGGCCGCACCTCAGAGGGCACCAGCGACACCGAAGGCCGTTATGAACTCCGCTACCTGCGAGACATTCGCGGTGCCAACATCGACCAACACACCGTGCGGATCACCACCGCCAGCGAGGCGAACGGTGGCCGGGAACTGCTCCCGCCACGCTACCACTCCCGCTCACAGCTCGACGCACGAGTCGTCGCCGGAACGAACGGCCTCGACTTCGCCCTCCGGTCGCAGGGGCCCTGACTGTCTGTGGAAACGCGAGCCCTGGCCTGCAGATCAACCTCCTCCGTCGAGGGGGCTCGGCTGCCGAAATGCCAGCCGATGCGCTATTTCGTGCGCGCCATTCCCGATTCGTGCGCGCCGTTGCCAATTCACATTTTTTCTTGGACGCCGAGCACTTTCAATCTACAGTCGGTGGAGTCGGCAACAGCCAAGCTTCGGCGGGCAGTGGACGCCGACGATTCGAAATCGACACAAGTCCCGCCAGTATCGCTCATGGACGAATCGACCACGCTGACCGTCGAACACGACCACCCTGCACACCATCTGGTGACGGCGTCACCCGGAAGCCGCGTCGCGGCCCGTTCCGACGTGGGGCGGCTCGATGTGTCCGTGATCATGCCCACCGTCTTCTGGACAGGCACGTTCGAGCGGTGTGCCCGCCGCGTCCTGTCGCTGCTCGACGAGACCGCCGCAAACGCCGAGGTCATCTTCGCCTTCGACGGCGTCGCTCCTCCGACCCCCACGTGGCTCGACCGCCCGGGCGTCAGGATCGTGAAAACAGACACTCGTTCCGGGCCGGCGATCGCCCGCAACCTCGCTGCAACGGCGGCCCGCGGGAGCATCCTGTTCTTCATCGATGCAGACGTGGAACTTGCCGCGGATGCGATCGATCGCGTCCACTCCGCGTTTGGGTCCGATCCCGACCTTGTCGGGCTGTTCGGTGCCTACGACGACGAACCAGTCGGCCATTCGGCGGCGAGCGTGTTTCGCAACCTGCTCCATCACCACACGCACGTGTCGCATCGCGGCACAATTGGCAGCTTCTGGTCGGGCTGCGGGGCCATCCGCACGGAGGCCTTTCTCGATGTCGGCGGGTTCGACGAGACGCTGGCGCACCCGACCGCGGAAGACATCGAGTTCGGCATGCGGGTCACCGACAACGGCGGCCGGATCGTGCTCGATCCAAAGCTGCGGTGCAAGCAGCTCCGGCAATGGACTCTCGCCTCGATGGTCGTCGACGATGTCGTGCACCGTGCCAAACCATGGGCGCAGCTGATCGTGAACTCCCGCCACATGCCCGCCACGCTCAACCTCGACTGGCGGGCCCGGCTGAGCGGCATCTGCGCGGTGCTGTTCGTGGCCTGCATGATGGCAACGCCGTTCCTGCATGCCGCGGCAGGGGCCGCCCTGGCCTGCGGGCTCGCCCTGATCGTCATGAACCAGGGCTTCTACCGGCTGTGCCTGCGAAAGCGGGGCCTGGGCTTCGCGGTCGCCTCGTTCGCGATGCACACCCTGTTCCTGGTCTATTCCGCCCTCACGTTCGCAGTGGTCGTGCTCCAGGAACTCGCGTTCGCCTCCGGCAGGCCCGTCTCGCGGAGATGCTGCGAGAGAATCCGCTCCAGTTCGGCGATGGTTTCCGGGTGATGGTGCACGCGCGTGTGCGTGGCCGGCACCAGCACCTCGCTCACCACGCCCGGCAGCCGGGCGCTCGATACCGGCACGATGCAGTCGCCGCCCTCCCCCACGGGCGACTGGTGGGAGTTGCCGATGATGCTGTGAGCGGTCACCCAGCAGGGCATCCGCAGCCCGTGAAGCGACTGCAGGATCGCGGAACTTGGCTCGAGCACGTCGACGGTCGTCGGCAGGCTGCGTTCGTAGTCCGGCCTGAATGACCCCGGATTCGCACGGACGATCTCGTCGTGGATCGCCTTCATCTCGGGAGGCTGCTGCACCGTGAGCGACGCCGCGCGGCCCACGCCGAGCGAGGCCAGCATCGAGCCGCTGTGGGGAGTGGCGATGAACACCACCCGCTTCACGAACGGCAGCGGGTGGAAGAAATAGGCCGGTGCCGCTTGGCGGCGAATCTCCGGTCGCATCCTGATCTCGTCAAACGGACGGCAGGCTATTGCGTCCCACATCGCCGTGCCGGACTCCACCACCTGCAGCTTCGCGTGCAGGCCGCCCATGCTGTGGCCGACGAGCACCATCGATTTGAGCGCGGGATCCTGGCCCTGCGGATCGAGCCTCTGCACGGCCGCCGTGAGTTCGCGGCGCAGCACCGCGGACGACTGCAGGAACGAGGCGCCGGTCGGATAGTGGTAGAGCCAGGGCTCGAACCGGCGGTGAAAGGTCTTCCAGACGCGCAGCTCGTTGAGCATGTCGAACCACGTGCCCTCGTCGCTGGCCAGGCCATGAATGAACACGACCGGGATCCTGCCGGGCTGGTGCGGCTGGAGAAATTCCAGCCTGGGCTGCGTGTCGCCCGCACCAAAGGGCTGGATGAAGCCTTGAATGGCGTTGGTCTTCGGCAGGCTTTCGAGCATGTCGAGCAACGGAACCGTGAGGTCGCCGGCCAGCAGCGGCCGGGCGGGGCCGATCTGCACCGCGGCGATCTCCACGGGGTTGGCGAGATCGAGGATGGCCGGCGCATGGTCGCGGGCCAGCGGACCTGAGAACTTCTGTAGGGCATTCTCCCCGCCGGGCATCGCGAACCGCAGCACCGCGGTGGCCGCGATCGACTGCCGCGGCGGCGCGAACGCGCCGGACTCGCTGCATGCGTCGCCCGCAGCCACCCGCACCGACACGGGCAGGCCGAAGCCTCCCCTGGCATGTCGCCTTGAGATCCGCTTGTCATCCGGCAGGCAGCCGGCTTCGATCGACTCGATCCCATCGGCATCCACAGGCAGCGACCGGATCTGGATCGGCACGCAGACCGGCCTCCACTTCGGACCGATCATGAGCCCCTGCCCTGTGAGCCGTCCATGGTCGCGGGCGGAAACGAGCAGGCCCTGCAAGGCATCGGCGTAGATCTCCGACGCCTCGCAGAGGATTTCCGGCGATCCAGGGCAGGTCCAGACGGCGTTCCACGCCTCTTCGCAGGCCGTGTAGTAGCCATCGACCGCGTGCCAATCACATTTCTTCTCCAACTCGCACGAGGCCGCGGCGAGTTGTCGGGCGCGACGGAGATGGCCCTCGGCCACCTTTTCCGGTGGCACGGGCGGAGCCAACGACGGCATTGAAGGACCGCCGCCCACAGGCGCACCGCGGCTGCTCTCCCCCAGCACAGCAGCCAGACAGACCGCCAGCCCCAGCATCAGCGAGG